>JAKOQC010000075.1 GCA_029778565.1 bacterium | reverse complement strand
TTTATGACGCATTATATTACAGTTATCACCATTGTCAAGGCCGTTGGCCCCGATATGTTTATAGTCAGTTAGAGTTATACCGGTCGAAACATATTGTCAAGTTTTATTCCAAGTACAAACCCGTACGGGGTTAAATTCTCCAGATAGTAAAAACCGCGCCGGAGGGCGCGGTTTGAGAGTGTCAAAAAATTAGCTAAAAGAGATCGCCACGTCGCTACGCTCCTCGCGATGACATACCAAAAGGCCATCTTATGTGTCATTGCGAGCCCCGGAGGGGCGTGGCAATCTCGAACGTCTAACTGCTAAAAGACTTCTTTGACAGTCTGAAACCGCGCCGGAGGGCGCGGTTTTTACTATTCAAATGCGGGATATTATTCCACCTTGAAGTGCTGGATGAGTATTCTTAGTTCTTCAGCATCTTCCGCTAATTCTCTAGCTGCGTCGGTGATCTGGGGCGCTACCTGAGCAGATACTTGACTACTCTGGGCAATTTCCTGTGCTCCGGCAGTCGACTGTTCCATGGTAGCCGCAGTAGACTCGATAGCTTTGTTGATCTGGTTCATTGAATCCAGGACCTGTTTTACACTTTGGCTGACTTTATCAGTCAGCTGCGCCATAAGATCGCTGTCTTCCCTGTATTGTTTGCCGATTTCTACCATCTTGCTATAATCATTTACCACATCATTATTAATAAAATCCAGCAAGTCGTTGGAATGATTTATTAAGACTTTAATAGCGTCCTGTACCTGAGTGGTCAGGTTTTGAATTCCACCTACGGCAGCTGCCGAATCTTCAGCCAACTTGCGTACTTCCTCAGCAACCACTGCAAATCCCCAGCCTTGCTCACCAGCCCGGGCAGCCTCAATAGCAGCATTTAAGGCCAGCAGATTGGTTTGATCCGCAATTCCAGCAATATTTTGGGCCAATCCCGAAATTTGATCTACTACTTTAGCTTCATCGATAGCCATCAGCAATTTTTGTTTTATAGTTTCATATATTCCAATAGTAGATTGCTGGGAGTCTTGAGCGTTCTGCTGAACCTGCAAGGCCCGCTGTTCAATATCCTTAGCATGACCATGTCCTTGTTGGGCTTCTTCATTGACTTCATGCAGAGCTATTTTGAAAAGGTTACGTCAAATTTTCACAAATAGTTATTATATTCCTAATTGTTATTTTTGTTTCGACAGTAATGTTACCTTATCCTGTAAATTCCATAGAAAAATTTGTATTTCGTTTATTGGAATTTGGTAAAACCATTGTATGTAGCAAACAGCATTTAATAAAACAAACTACGCCATGGAATGGCGTAGTTTCAGACTGTCAAAGAAGTCTATTAATGGTTAGAAGTTCGAATCGAGTAGGGTGCAGCTGCAGTAGCTTGCTGCAGCAACATCCCTCTCACAGAACCGTACGTACGGGCCTCGTATACGGCTCCTGGCAAACCTTATCTTTCGTAATAGAATGACAAAGTACCGGTCTTGTACGTTCCTATGTCTATGAGTCCAATCTCATTA
>JAKOQC010000589.1 GCA_029778565.1 bacterium | reverse complement strand
TGTAAGATATTGGGCGGTAGATAAAGTTGAAAGAGAGGATATTTTGGGTTATCATATGTTTGACAGAGAAATTAACCGATTGCTTTGGAAGTTAGGAGTTTAATCTATTACAGGATTACAGGGGGTGGTAGTATGGTGAAGTTTGTTGATATTGGGTATATTATTACAGTTAAAGAAGTTAAGAACGGGTATATGTATGTTGTAGATGGGAAAAACGGTGTGTACAGAGTGTTTTCGAAAAGATATTTTGATCTTTACAGTGTTGTATATGTGTATTGCGATGGTGAGAGGTATTTCATTAGCGACCGGTGAGGTGAGGATATGGCTTTGTTGTTTCTGGGGGTGATGGTGTTATTACAGATTGCTGGTTATGATATGATTGGTGGGGATGGTATTCAGCTTCAAACTCTCGTGGCAGTTATATTTGCGTCAGTTGCTGGGATTTTGAAGATTTGGAGAGAAGTTTCGAGGTGATTTTTATGGGTTTAGCGGTTATTATTGTTGTTGTTATCTTTATTTACATTATAGAAAGGGGGTGAAGTGAATGAATGTTACTGCTATGAATGCTGCCAGTGCTATTGATCTTTCCTCGCTGTTTTCAGAAGTTCAGAACGTTATAGCAGCAAACTTACCTAGCATGCTCACTGTGGCTGCTATGATCATAGGCGTAACTGTGGTTGTTAGGTTGTTTAAAAGGCTTGCAAGATGATGATACTTACGGCGATGAGGAGTGAATGGGAGCATGGCAGCTCCCATTCGTTTAGAAAAATATAGGAGGTGAAATAATGAGGTATAGGGTGATTATATTCAGTTTGCTTGTTCTTTCTATTTGTGGTTTTTGTTTGACGCAGGCAGAACTGACTGTCTTGCGGTATCAACTCCAGATGCCACCTATAATAGGCAATGCTTTCGGGTTTCGGATAGTTGGAACTCTGAACGAGGGTGCTTTTGGGCTAGTTTGGAAGCTTGATAATAAGTTAGGCATGTTCACCGGTCAGGTGCTTGCGTTTAATTCAGTGTTGTCGAAGTGGATTGAAACGGGGGTGTTTGAGTGGAAAAAAGTTTATTGCGATATTTACCTATTATTACGGTTTTAGTTCTGATTTTTGGATTTGGAACTACAGGCTTTTCTTATGCTTTAACCGATGCATATAATGTTTTGATTA
>JAKOQC010000588.1 GCA_029778565.1 bacterium | reverse complement strand
CTGATATGCCCTCGGTTTTTAAATTGAAGTTCACGGATTGGCATTTTTACTGGGCTGGGATCAAGCAATTTGCTCATTACGGTTTTCCCATGATTGGATGGTTTCTTTCGGCAACGTTACTTGGCGTGGGGGATCGTTATGTCATACAGCTCTTTCGTGGCTCTGCAGAAGTTGGCATTTATTCTGCTAACTATACTCTAATAAGTGGAGCTGTAGGTTTAATTGCCGGACCTGTGTTACTAGCTGCTCATCCCTTTTTCATGCGTGCCTGGGGCAGTGGAGATATAGAAAGTACGAGTAGATGGCTTGGGAGGATAGCTGAGTTGTTTCTTCAATTCGGCATCATGCTTGTAGGAGCTACTTGGTTGTTTAGCTCCGATATAGCTTCTTGGTTTCTGGGGAAAGAATTTCGGCTGGGGCATACCGTCATGCCCATCGTAGTCGCGGGAATTGTCATGTGGCAATTGGGCATGTATGCCCATAAACCGTTAGAATTTGCTGAACGTACTAAACTCATGTTCTGCCTGAGCATTGCGGTGGCTGCACTAAATTTGGTATTGAATATTATCTTTGTCCCTGAATTCGGATACTTGGCTGCCGCTTACACTACAACGATAAGCTATTCCGTTTACACTATTGTAACGAGCATTGTAGGTCAGCGATTACTAAGGTGGCGAATAAATGCCAGGCCAATATTTATCACAACTGTAATCACTATCGCAACAACGCTAGTTGTTGCTTTCTTGCGGCCTCATATAGAACATATGTGGGGATACACGCCAGGATTTGTAGTGGCGTTTGGTGTTTTTGCTGTAATAGCTGTTGTTATTGCACTTTGTATAATAGATTTGAAATTAGGCAAAATAGCCCAATCTTTTAAAAATCCATTATCTTAGAACAGGGGGTAAGTGTTATAAGACTTGTTATAGCCGGCCCTAACGGCCTCTTAGGCCGCGAAGTTGTTAAGGTCTTTAAAAAAGAATGCGACGTTGTCGAGTTGCCTCATGACATCCTAGATATCACGGATTTAAATCAGGTTCGTGAGGTGCTGTCCAATTACATGCCTGCGGTTCTTGTAAACTGCGCCGCCTACACCGCCGTAGACAAGGCAGAAGAGGAGCCGGAAAAGGCAAACTTGGTTAACGGCCTTGGCGTGCGAAATCTTGCCTTGGCGTGCAGGAAGCTCGATATTTCATTGGTTCACATAAGCACTGACTACGTATTTAACGGAAACACAGATACGCCCTGGCACATATTTGACAATCGTGACCCAATAAACGCCTACGGTTACAGCAAATATTTGGGTGAAAGGTACCTTGAGACCATAAACCCCAAATACTTTCTGGTGCGCACCTCCTGGCTTTTTGGTATAGGTGGGCCTAACTTCGTAAGCACCAT
>JAKOQC010000587.1 GCA_029778565.1 bacterium | reverse complement strand
GATTACAATAATTTTGGCGTTTCAGAGCCTATCCAGGCTGATGATTCAGTCAAAATTCCCATACGATCACGCTCGCTTGATGAGATACAGGGCATTGTTTCATTGAAAGATCTCATTGTATTAACTACTGGAGGAGAGTGGCGTATTACTGGTAGCGCCGAAGGCAATGCCATTACACCAGATTCAATGTATATATCTAACCAAGGTTATCGGGGTAGCCATCCTATCGAGCCTATGATTTCTGGAGCTTCAGTTCTTTTTGTTCAGAAATTTGGCAAGAGAGTACGTGACCTTGCCTATTCATTCGAAAGTGATGGTTACGATAGCGTAGACTTATCTATTTTCGCAACACATCTTTTTGATGATTACACAATTGTTGACTGGTGCTATCAGCAGGAACCTTGGAGTGTATTGTGGGTTGTTAGGTCTGACGGCAAACTTCTTGGTCTTACATACATGAAAGAGCAAGAAGTATGGGCCTGGCATATGCACGATGTTGGAGGTATCGTTGAATCTATTTCATCTGCTCCAGGGCTTACCGAAGACGAAGTATACATGATAGTTAGAAGAAATATTAACGGTAATGATGTACGATACATAGAAAAACTAAGTTCAAAACCAGAAACAATGCACCTTGATTGTGCTATTGTGGCGCATGATGGAGACCCAGTTACTACGATAAGTGGGTTAAGCCATTTAAATGGTAAACAAGTTGTGGTCTTAGCTGATGGTGTGCCAATCTTTGGTAAGACTGTGCAAAATGGTACTATTATTTTAAGGAACCCAGCGTCATACGTTGTCGTTGGATTGCAATATATTGGTACAATTCAATCTCTACCATTGATATACGAAGCTAGAGAAGGCATATCAACAGGCTCGCGACGACGAGCTACAAACGTTATATTGCAGGTTTTGGATAGTAGGTTTGGTTATATTGGTACAAGAGAAGATGATATGTATCCTATCTACTATCCTAATGAAAACCTTGAGTTATATTCTGGTGTGTTGACCGAAGACTTGAGTTCTGAATATGACTATTATGGCCAGGTTACCATAGAGCAAAGACATCCATACCCATTTAATATATTAAACTGGACTGTGAGGGTAGCTCATGGAGATTAAAACTGAAGTATGCCAAGAGTACCACGTAGACCAAATAATTGAATCAATGCATCCTGGTAATATTGCTGAGTTAAATGCATTGTTTGGCTCAGCAGACAAAGATGCATTGATGCAATCAATAAATATGTCTGACGAAGTATATGCTGTCACTATCGATGGTCGTGTTGCTGCTATATTTGGCTTTCGTGAGTTGTCTAAGCTAACTAAGCGAGCGTATCCTTGGCTTATATGCTCAAGTCTTATCAACGAATATGGCATTATATTTTTAAAACATTTTAATAAAATAATGAAGTGTTTGCAAAATAGGTTTAATGCGCTTGAGTGTATAATATATTCAAAAAACACTGAAGTGATAAAAATGCTTGAATGG
>JAKOQC010000586.1 GCA_029778565.1 bacterium | reverse complement strand
TATGATGGCGCCAAGAGCGCAGGGAGAAAATACATCGCATTCTACGCCGATAATCTCATCGGGCTTTACGGCCTTTGCACCCAACTCCTTTACTGCCTTGTTTACGTTATCCTCAAAGATGTCCGTGACGATAAGTTCCGCCCCAGCCTCTTTTAAGTACTTTGCCAGGTTGTATCCAACATTTCCTAGACCTTGGATGGCAATTTTCCTGCCAGCTACATCGTCGCTCCCAAATACCTCTTTACAAGCGGCCCTTATTCCGTGAAACACACCCAGTGCAGTGATAGGTGATGGATCTCCACCGCCCTCTGCCAGTCCAGCGACATATTTGGTTTCCATTCTGATACATTCCATGTCCTCAATGGTTGTACCGACATCTTCTGCCGTGATATACCTACCACCCAGAGTTTCGACATATCTACCTAAGGCTCTGAATAATGCTTCAGATTTGTCCTTTCTAGGATCGCCAATGACAACGGCCTTTGCTCCTCCGAAATTTAATCCAGCAGCAGCATTCTTGTACGTCATACCCCTAGCAAGCCTCAAGGCGTCCTCTATAGCCTCATCTTCGGATGAGTATGTCCACATACGGCAGCCACCCAGTGCAGGTCCCAATGTAGTGTCGTGAATTGCGATTATAGCCCGCAAACCTGACGCTTCCTCATGACACAAAACCAACTGCTCGTAATTATACTTTTGCATGTAATCAAATATTTCCAACTAAAACAACCCCCTTTTTAATAATATTTTTACCGTTTTGTCATATCTTTGATGTTAAATATATCGCCATCTAATATTTCATAATACTTATACTGGCATAATCTCAATTGCTAAAGCAACTTGTGTTCTCTTTGGATATTACAAATAGGCTCTCATCTGATAGGAATATTGCGTACAGTTACATTACATATACATTAGTATATGTATCATCAAAATCGCCAAATGTCCACCGGCGTTAATCTTTAGACCGCGTCAAGTTTTTGTAGGATTTTTAGAGACCACTCCCCATGTGTCCTAAAGGGCAACGTCTTTTAGGTCAG
>JAKOQC010000074.1 GCA_029778565.1 bacterium | reverse complement strand
TTTTGTTGCAACTCATCTTTAAACCTGTCCCAGCGATATTCTTTTAATTGCCACAAATAAAGCCAAAAAAAAGTCCGGCGCAAAATATGCAAAAACCAAAAAAAGATAAAAAATGATAAATAGAGATTAAAAATCATAAAAATTATTATTTGATAATATATTGATAATATACTATCAAAAAACAGCAATAAAAAAAAGAGCTACAATACTTTTTTCTTAAAAATAAAGTAGAGGAGAACTGTTCTCCTCTACTTTAGTCATTCGTTGTCAGCTGTCAGTTGTCAGTTGTCAGTTATTAGTTGTAAGTTGTAAGTTATTTAGTTAGTAAGCGGTCGATCCTTGGGCAAAAAAATTAATATATACCAACTTCTACACGATTTGTTGTAACGTGGTCTAAGTACGTGGTTCCCACGTCTTCGTCTTTGATACATCCCCCGGACCAGTGTAATGCCCAGCGGCCATCTGGAACACTAGCGCAATTAGGGCGGCAGCCGCCATAATTCCCATTTGGAAAATGGTGGGTTACCTTATTATTCGAAAATTCGCCGGTGCCAGGACCATCTACGTACCTTCCACAATAGTCTCCCCCCCACGTAGTAGGATAGTATCTCGCCCAGTTGTCTGCCTGTTCCCAGCCAGATGGTACTGTTCCTGAGGGATAGCGGCAAATTGTCCCAGTCGTTCCAGTATCAAACACTGTGCCACCAATTTTGGCACATTCATATATTGTGTGAGTAGACCCTTGCCATGTCAAATTATTATCCCACATAGGACCATCATTTGTCATTACCAAGATAGATCCATTAGTACCTCCTGTCGGTAGTCCTCCTGAATTATTATCAACATATTCCTTGGTTGCGGCATGAGAGTCTAGTGTCGGATTTCCTACAATAACTGCACCTGTGAATCTTCCTGTGCCATTAACATCCAATCTGTAAGCAGGAAGTGCTTTATTAATACCAATATTATTATTATAGCCAGATATTATACCTCCTGTTGAGCCAAGTTTAAGACGTGACCGAGTATTATCTTGAATACCATAAATACCAAGAGTATTCGCTAAGTCAATGTTTGTTAAGTAAGTATCATCACCAATATCAAGAAATCTTGCACCCATAGGAGATCCGCCGTCAGCAATTGTAAGTTTTGCTCTTGGACTTGTTGTTCCTATTCCAACATTACTTTGAGCTATAAAAAGACCCTGCACCTCTAAGGGTCCTGTTTTTATTTGAGCAATTGAACCTTCATTAATTGGTATGGCTACATTGCCACCCGTAGGAGCTGAACTTGGAGCACTCCAAGCTAGTGCCATAAAACTAACAAAGAAGATTGAGAATACTATTCCACAAAACAAACTAATATTTTTTATTGTTTTCATAACATTTTTGTTATCAACTAACTTTGATGTTATTATAACTATATATTTTTGTCAAATAATATTACAAAAAGTACCAAATAAAAAGCCCAAGGGGTGACCCTTGGGCAAGAAATTAAGCATAAAACTAGATCAATATATACCAACTTCTACGCGATTTATTTCCGCGTGGTCTATCACTTTCTCATTCCAGCTGCAAGACTGATATGGGGGGTTCCCTGAACCGTCAAATGATGTGCACCAACCGCATCTGCTACAAGAGCTCCAAGAGCCTGTGCTGCAGTTTGATGTCTTCTTGCTCCTTGTAACCACCTTTGTATTTGCAAAGCCTGGCGTTCCTGTTCCACTTTTGTGTTTTCCACAGTCGTCCCCTCCCCACTCATAGGGGTCGAATCTTGCCCAGTTGTCAGCCTGTGTCCACCCCGCTGGCACTGTCGCCGACGGAAGTCTACAAATCGTCCCACTTCCAGTATCAAATTCTGTACCACCAATTTTAACACAATCATACACTGACTTAGTAGACCCTGGCCATGTCAATGGTGCGTCCCATATAGGACCACTACTTGTCATTCTCAAAAAAGCTCCATCGGTACCTCCTGTTGGTAGTCCTCCATGGCTATCAACATATGCCTTGGTTGCTAAATGATTAGCGGCAATTGGTTCATTTGCTATTATATTTCCATTAACATGTAACTTTGCTCCCGGGCTTGTCGTCCCGATACCAACATTGCCAGTGCTTGTTACTACCAAAGAACTGCCATTGACTTTCAGTTGTGAAGAAGAAAGTTCTGAGGAACCTACCTTAAACTTGGTTCCAGCAGTAACCTGTTTAGTGGCATAGATATCGCCTGTTACATCTAGTTGTGAAGATGAAGAGGTAGTACCGATGCCAACATTACCAGGAAAGTTATAGTTG
>JAKOQC010000585.1 GCA_029778565.1 bacterium | reverse complement strand
TCTCCAGCTATTTTTCTATATAATTCCTCCCCATTAATTTCTATTTTTTCTCCACTCATGCCTCTCATTTTGCCTATTAGTTGTCCTAGTTCTCCGACTTCTTCTGTTAATTTAATCATGGTCGATATTAAATCTGGCTTTAAACCATTTAACCTTGGTAAAGATATTGTTTTTATGCTATCTCTATGTTTTTCTATGCGCAAGTTCCGCTTCTTCCTTTCTATAAGCATATCCTTGAACGCTTACACCATTGAACTACTCCAACTTTCGCTAACGCTTATTCGTTAACTACCTTAGTTGACGATGCTGAAGCAGCCCAAGTATTCCATACCCTATAATATCAAGCCAAGTGTCATCTATCGGCTCATTATTAACCGCATTACCGCCTTTTCCACTTAACTTAGGTTTAACCACAAGGTTAACTAACCTATCCAACTTGTCACTTAACCTAATAACTACACCTAACTCCCCAAACCTACTAATATTCTCCGTACCATAATCATCCCTTTTTCTTAACAGCAGTTCCTTAACTTCCTTTACAACAGCATCCACATCCTGCTCAAAACTTGCATTATCGTCTTTTTTACTTTTTAACTCCTCAAACCCACCAGTCACTGCGCCTACCTCACCCCTACTTTTCACCAGCATCAACCACCATTTTTTCCAAATGCTCACTTAGATAATGTTCTACTGACACCATCACTAGCTTCTGCAACGTCAGCCCATGCCTGTACGCTTCCGCTTTCACCTTATTCCGCCACTTACGCGGCACTAGTACCAACAAACCCACAGCTTCTTCTTCTACCAAATTCTTATTCTGCTCACTCACAGCACAAGCAACTCCTTTCCTAACTCTACTAACATGCAAAACCAAACCGGGAGTGGTGTCTAACCACTTCTTACCATATATTATAATCCTTAATTTTATAGTAATCAACTATTTCCTGCCAGAAAACTACCCCTACGGGACTCCAAAAGCTCTTTTGCCAAGACGGGAACCCATTACAGCCACAGCTGCTGCCACTTCCACAAGTGGCGGTGGCGGTGGTGGTAATGGTAGCAGTGGTGGCAAGCATTAATGTGCGTTAATTCTACAATTAATGACACGAATTAGTTAGCTTTCTAACTAAAGTTTTTGTAAAAATCTGGAAGAACTGTAAATCATTATGTTAAAATTCCCTAAGCACATATTTGTGACCAGGTCAAGAGTATATGTATGCATGTTTATACACGCTATTGTCAGCACTGTCAGCAAAAAATAGAGTCAGTTACCCATTTTTAGTCGATCGCTGTATCCAAGGCGTGGCAAGCGTTTGCGGGCTGGTAAAAATTTACTGTCAGCACTGTCAG
>JAKOQC010000584.1 GCA_029778565.1 bacterium | reverse complement strand
GTTTACTTTTAATATATATCCATTACCAGTCACATTATCCCTCCTTAATACGCAAATGCAGATTTACCAGTCTGTGCCCTATATTCTTGGTCTACTCTTACAACTTCGCTGTGTATCTGTTTGCCTGACAGATATACATTGAGGTTGATTGTTCCGGCGCCGGTCCCACCTATCTCTGCTATGGCTTCCTTAAACGCTTGTTTCATGGCGCTAATAGGAGATACAATCTCGGGCTCTCGCTTATTATCGCCCAGGATAGCCAGGAACTCTCCGTAATTGGCAGGGATGACTGTACCAGTAGCTAGTCTAGGTATTTTAGGGGCTGTTAAAGTCTTAAGATTAAATCCAAAGGTTTTGCCGCCTAACACTGGCACCCAATCTGGTACGTCAAAGCTAAGTGCGTTTAATGCTTTTATAACTGTATTTATTCCAGAAACAACACCACTTATAAGACCATTAATTATGTCGATAATAAGATTTACAGGTGTTTTAACTATGCCAACTAGCGCATCCCATATACCCTTAAATATGTCTTTTATGCCGTTCCATGCTGTTTTCCAATCACTTGTAAAGACACCTTTAATAAATTTGATTATCCCTGATAGTGTAGTTTTAAGTCCTTCAATAACCGTTTTTATCCCACTAAATACCGTTTCAAATGCCGGTTTAAGATTTTTCCACAATACATCAATTACAGGATTTATGACGTTCTTCCACAGTTTTGTAAGCACTGTAATAACCTTGTTAATGATAGGGATTATTGTCTTATTTAAAATCTGGTAAAGAGCATCCCACGCTTCCTTAAACACTGTGCCAATTGCTTCGGCTAATGGCAATATTACGTTTTGCCATAGTAGTGTTAGCAAATCGGATAACACCTGAAATACTGGCTGTAATATAGTACCGATAAAGTCAGCTAGTGGCACCAATACGTTCTCCCATAAATTCTTAAAGGTGTCTATCAGATTCGGAAGTAGGGTATTGATGAAGAAATCTATAACCGGCTTAAGTATCTTATCCCAGGCATCAGTCAATACCGTGCCGACAAAATCAGCTAACGGCTGCAGAGCTTCCATCCATGTCGCACCTAAATCTGCAATGGACTGCCTGAAGTTTTCACTATTTTTATACAGATCTATAAATGTATAGATTAATAATCCCAGAGCTGCTGATATCAGCGTTACCGGACTAAATATCGCTCCTAGAGCTGTGCTTATCCCTCCTAGTACCGTGCTTAGGAGTGTGCCGGAAGTAATCATGGTGGCCAGTGCACTTATAAATGGAGCTATAAAGGTCAAAAACTCGACTATCTTAAAGGCTGCAAAGAAACTGCCGATTAACAATGCGGCATTAGTCACTAGCTCTTGATTGTTACTAATCCAATCCGATAAACTTTGCAGACCGCTTGTGATAGACTGTAACCCGTTAATAACTGCATCGCCCGCCCATGTTGCAAGTGGTTGCAGGAAGTTTTCCCAGAGCCATTGACCTAGCGGCTGAAATATAGGCAAAAGCGAATTTAATACACCAATAGCAGCTCCTAACATATCCAAAAATTTTGGTATAAGCTCTGTGATTGTCCAGGTTCCTAATGGTACCAGGACATTATCATAAAACCATTTCAAGCCTTCTCCAACATTCTCGGCAAAAGGTGCAACAGCTTCTTTCAGTCGATCAAATGCATCTATAGCGGGCTGTAACAAATCCTTAAACCGTTCGACTTTATTCAGGAGGCCCTCATCAATCTTAATCTCTTCAAACATCTGCTGCGGTCCGGGAGCCTCATACCCTCCAGTTTGAGCATCAGTAACTACATTAAGCTTATCAATTGGGCTTAATGCTTTATTTGCCTCTTTTGCCGTTTTAGCGATAGATTTTGCATAATCTATCTGCGCATCTTTTGCCTTAGTAAACGTCTTAGCTCCGGTCAATAGGGCAGCAAAAAATTGTCCCAGGGTTGTAATTGCCTCGGATAGTGTATTAATTAAAGTCTGTAGAGCGGGTGTAATAGCTGTAAGCACAGGCGCAAACGCTGTAGCAAACGAGTTTTTGAGTGTCTGTGTTGATGTTGCCAATGCAGATATATCTCTGTTGGCTTGCGCACTATATTGAGCAAGATTTTGAAAACCTTCCCTTATTGCGTTCAATGTCGCTCTCATGGCCATTCTGATAACCATAAGCTTGAACATTGTCGACAGTCTTATAATGCTCTTTGCCAATGGTACTGTAGTAGCCTTTGTTTGCTTAAGTGATTGATTTAGTTTTTTAGATGATGTCGCTGCTTTCTTTTGCTCTTTGTCTAAGCCTGCAAGGCTCTTTTTATATTGATTAAGTTGGCTTTCAAGCCTTGCAAGATGGGCATATGCTTCATCATATTCACGGTCGCCAAAATAGTAGCCTTGTTTCTCAAGGTAATACAGCCCATCCCTATAGCGGTCAATTTCAGATACTAATGCTCTTATACCGGTTTCTGCTCCGGTAAATGCTCCTGCGGCTTGATTGCCGGCAGTTTTTATT
>JAKOQC010000583.1 GCA_029778565.1 bacterium | reverse complement strand
TGAGAGCATAGAAACTACTCGCACCTCCCAGCCTCGCTTTTTTAAGCTGGTGGCCAGGTTTACTAATTGCGTTTCTGCCCCGCCATAAGCGAGGCCAGTGATGAGAAAAAGCACAGAAAGGTTATTCATGTTTTACTTATACACCTTCCCGCCTCATTATAGCAAAACTTTATTCCCATCAGTGTTAAGAATAACCTTATATTGTTGTTTTTAGCGCGTACCATTTACAAGTTCAATGGCCCAGCAACCTCTTTACCTGAATTCTTGTCTGCTGACGTCTTTTTCACAGGATAAGACCACTTCCACCCTGGACCCCGCGCTAAACCAATAGCCGCTGGTATAGCTAAAAACCAAACCATTTTTTGGCGGTGACGGATTGCTGTTCCATAATTGGAAGTTCCCCAGGCAAAAACCACTAAAAACACCGCCAAAATCAAAACTATACCCCAGAACAAAAGCTTATCTTTATGCCAAAAATATACTAAACCTTTTAGAGCAAATATCGATAAGAAGATATAAAGCAAAGCATCAAAGAAACCCACAATATCAGTTGGTGTTGATACCATCCAAATAAACGGTGTGTAAAGAAAGTAAAGTATGCGCAAAGGTGTTTGCAAAAGCATATCTCCAATCGAGCGTGGCACAAATCCAGATAGATATGCCGCTCGGTCTCTTGCCGCTATCGTGATCCGCTGTCCCAGATAATCTGGTGACAAAAGCAATCGTATATCTTGAGGCAGCTTACCAGTCAGCCAATCACCAAAGACTATCACAACAAAGAGGAGCAAAAATAAGGCAATGATTGTGTTGATGCCAAAAGCCACCCACTTTTCCTTTCTGGGACGGTAAAAACAAAAGAAAAACAGATAAACTATTTCTATAAAGACCATGCCGCTGTGCAAAATGCTGGCAGGCAATAGCAAAATTACCGCTCCAAACATCCAACTCAGG
Organism: bacterium; assembly: GCA_029778565.1. GTDB lineage: Bacteria > Patescibacteriota > Saccharimonadia > CAILAD01 > BJGX01 > JAHFOQ01. The sequence continues at coordinate 86 of JAKOQC010000583.1, read as the reverse complement.
CGACCCCGTTGCAGCCAGAGAAAAAAACAATAAATCGAGAGAGCAGTAAAAAAGACGATAGCACTCTCTCTCATAGTGATTGCAGA
>JAKOQC010000582.1 GCA_029778565.1 bacterium | reverse complement strand
TTAATATCGTTGCTAACGCTATTGTTACCCTTTGTCTCATACCTCCTGACAATTGGTGAGGATACGATTTTAACACCCTCATTGGTAACCCTAACGCATTCAAGTGTTTTCTTAAAGGTTCTTCAAAATCTTTTTGTTCATCCTTTATCTTTTTATGTGCTGTTACAAAATCTTTGAATGATTCTTTAACCCGAATAATCGGATTTAATGCACTCATTGATCCTTGAGGTATGTATGAGATGTATTCCCATCTTAACTTTCTATACTCTTCATCTTTCAATTTTGTTATATCGACATAATTACCGTTGACTAAGTAATATATTGTTCCTCCTACTATCCTTAATGGTGGTTCTGCTAATCCACATACTGTTTTTAAAAAGGTACTTTTACCGCATCCACTTTCTCCTGCTACCCCATAGATTTTATCTTCATCTATGTCTATACTCACATCGTTTACCGCTTTTACCTCTTTCTTTTCAGTAGGTGTTTCGAATATATAGTATGATTTCAAATTTTCTGTTTTTAGTATACTCAATAGCTTCACTCCTTTGCCTTACCAATTCTTTGTATCCTAGTTCGAGGGTCAAGATATTCGCTCAAACTTGTTGAAAGTAAATATAACGCTACAAACAGGAATACAGAGATTATTACCGGAGTTAATATCCACCACCAGTATCCTAGTAGTATCGATTGGTAGTTAACCGCCCAATGTATCATCGTACCAATTGTTGGTATTTCTGTATTTGACAGTCCTAATATAGCTAGGGTTACTTCCATACCAGTAGCCCATATCATATTATTAATTAACGTTGCAAATATTATTGGTATTATGAATGGAAAGTATTCTTTAACTACTAGATTGAATGTCCTAGTACCTGAAAGTATTGCAGTGTATGTGAATTCTCTTTCTCTTAAACTCAGTATTTGGGATCTTATTACCCTTGCATCCCAAGCCCAACCAAATAGACTCAAAATGATTCCTAACGTTACCATGTTTAAATTTTCTCTTACAACAGATGCTATTAATATCAGGATTGGTAACAGAGGCATAACTACAAAACTGTCGTTAATCGACATTAAGACAGTATCTACTGTTCCTCCTTTGTATCCAGAAACTAGTCCTATTATTATTGCAATAACCCTTGATATACCCGATGCTATTAAGGCAATAGTCAGAGAGTTTCTTATTGCAAACGTAGATTGCCAAAATAAGTCTTGACCTTGTGATGTAGTACCAAATATGTGTTTTAAACTAGGAGGTCTGTCTCTAGGAACAACGTTCCATCTTAATGGATCGTATGGTGAAAAGAACGATAGAATTGACATAAACGCAAGTACACATATTACGATAAACGCGAATCTGAATCTTCCATCTTTCATAAGTTCTTTAAAAGCTTCCAACATTATCACCTCATCTATATCTTATTCTAGGATCAAATAGTGGATATATGAGATCAACTAACAACGTAGCGCCAGCAATCCCTATAACTGATAGTGAAGTAATCCCCATGATTAGATTGTAATCTCCTGAATTGATTGCTCCATATAGTAGAGTTCCTAATCCTGGGTATGAGAATACAATTTCTGTTATTAATGCCCCCCCAAATATTTGGCCAAGCGATAAGGCAAGTCCAGTTATTTGAGGTAGTAATCCATTTTTGATAACATATTTAAAGGCTATTTTTGATTCTTTTAATCCACCAGCTTTTGCATACATAACGTAATCCTCAGCAACTATGTTTGAGACTATGAGTTTCATGGTCATGAAATTTGCAGCTATACCTAAAATGACTAGCGACATAGCTGGTAAGAATGAGTGAATTAAAAGGTCAGAGATAAATGGCCAGTTGAATCCTATACGTCTTCCTACAGAGTATCCTCCTGCTGATGGGAAAATAGGAAGAAGATAAGCAAATAGTATTAAAAGTAGTAAAGCAAATATGTAATACGGAATAGGTCTTAAAACCATAGATATGTTGTCAAGAGTTTTAGCCCATGCTTTGTTTTTGAAGTATCCTGCAAGTCCTCCAAGTATGTTACCTATAATCCAAGATATGATAGTTGTTGTTATTAGTAATCCTGCAGTCCAAGGTAGAGAAATCATTATTAAATCCATTACAGGTGTAGGAAATTGGAATAGTGAAGGACCAAAATCACCTTTTATTAGTCTTCCCCAAAACGCAAAGTATTGTTGGAACATACCTCCTTCTAGTCC
>JAKOQC010000581.1 GCA_029778565.1 bacterium | reverse complement strand
TCAAGCCATTAGCCGTTGCATCTGTGCTATGATGCTCATTATTGTGGCAATCTTGACATACTAATTCAAGATTCTCCCAACTCAGCGTTACATTAGGGTCATTGATATTCTGCGGTGTAAGATATATCCGATGGTGCACAATAAGTCCAGGTCTGCCGCATCTCTCACATAGCCCATGTCGAAAAACAAAATAGGCCTCTCGGCAATCCCGCCATGCTTTGGATTTGTAAAATGGTTTCGCCCACTCTTTCACACCACCGCCCCCACCCCTGGCATGATCTTGTGGTGTTCAAACCCACACGCACCTCAATAATAATAGCCAGGCGCCACCGAGGAGGAAGTCACGCTGTCTCGGTAGCGCCCGAGCTTTGGACAACAAAAAGAGCCCTTTCGCAGAGCTCTTAATGTCGTCGATTAAAATTCCTGACCTTTTCCCAAGGCCTTTCTCCATCAAGTAAATATTCTAAATATAATTCAGTTGAACTAGGCTGCATATAATTGTCTTTGTATTTTCTCTCTACTTCTTCAAGAAATTTTTTTACTTTAGTTCCTACGCCTTTAAAAGCAAACTCTCCATGATATTTTTCTTCTGCATTTTTTCTTGCCCTGACTGCATCTTCAAGATTGTCGAATTGCCCTAAGTATATATATTTACCGTTGGCAGTAATTGATGCTCTAAATTTGCCATTAGCAGTTCTGCGCACTCCTGAGTATCCTGTTTTATTTCTTGAACTCGGCTTATGGTTCATGGCGTTTTGGAATTCGTTGCAAACTCTTAAATTAGATTTTCTATTGTCTTGAGGTACATGATTTATATGGTCAACCACAATATCCTTGTCATTGTCGATAGTATACCCCATCACAAAATGATGAAGCTTAATTGTACCACCTTTTATGTTGGAAAGCACATACCCATCCCTGTCTATATACCAAGCGAAATATTTAACCAGCAGGTAATCCTCTTTGTCGACAATAAACGCCTTCCCCTGATTAGTGATGCCTATAACATAGTCTTTGTAAGAATAATACTTGCTCATTGGTCCGCACCTCCCAATGTTTTCCCGCACCTTAGTTGTTGTGTGCTTAGAAGCCGAGGTGGTGCGGTACCTCGGCTTCGCTTACTTTCGTGCACACTTTTGCTATTGTAATTCTATTATAACACATAAACTGACAGGTGTACTGACAGAAAACTGACAGGAAACTGACAAATTGATTACACTTACCCTAATTTTTCTATTAATTTGGGTAAACCTTTCCTTACAATCTCAGCCGATGCTCTTTCAATAACTCTCTCAATGATTTCATCTTTCTTTGAATAGATGTATTGCTTAATTGCTTTGTCTACCCCTTCTCTTATCCCATATTTTGCTTCTCTATTTTCATAATA
>JAKOQC010000580.1 GCA_029778565.1 bacterium | reverse complement strand
TCAATAGTAGATGAGCTTAACAAACTGAGATAAGCATTTGTCACACGAACATTTCTTGTTACAGTTGTATACTCAAACCTATCGCTTTCATATAAAGTCTGCAGCAAAGGTGCTAATATACTGTGTTCCATTGTACTTCGTGCTATAACCTGCTCAAACTCATCTACACACCACAGGACATTAGCTAAACCTCTTGAATTTTTCTGTCCAACATCAGCCAATTTTTTAAGAACACCTTCACCACTACCAAAAAATCCTTGATATGTGCGGTCATAAAAATTATCACCTAAGGCATCTCCAAAAAAGTCAATAGCTTTATCCATAGCTGTGGATTTACGACTGTGACTGCTATGACCTAACAAAATTGTATATAGTGTTGGTTTAACTTTCAGGTTAGTGTTTAATGTAACACTTCCTGCGGCGTAAATACTAAAACACGTCATTAACGCATGATATAAATACGCTAAAGGTGCTTCACTTATTTCATCAAGTGCGTGGGCTATTTCACCTATAAGTCCAGTACAGATTTTTTCTGGAAATGGTGGGATTTTGTATTTGTTAGCAATAACTTCTGTAAATTCGTCAATACCTTCTGAGTAATCTGCATTAATCGCAATATCAGCTATTCTACATGCATCTTGCCATCTATCCGCTCTATTCTTGAATTTAGATTTATGTACGTTAGAACCATATACAACTGTGGCTAAACGGATATGGTCATCTTGAGCAACTATGCCTTTTTCTAAAAGCAGCCTTGCAAGAGTATACGACCAACCAGACCTATCTATTTCTTTATCCCGTAGCTTATCAAATTTACCTAATATATAATGATTAATTGCTTCTGATTGAGAATCCGCTTGTTCACCAACACTAAGAAGAACTTCACGCAGTACACTTCGTACAATCTCCTTTGTTGGTTCTGGCCCGTATCCTTTTACGCTAACAGTGTTATCTGCTTTCTTTTTCTCTATCGCCTGCATAAGCTGGAATGGTAAAGGCTCAATCTCCCGATCAAACGGACTGCATACCCATTTATACTCTTTACCAGTATCTGGATGAATACTTGGTGGTGCAACTACTATAGCACCCTCACTGCGAACCTCAATACCCGGCAATAAAACCATAGTATTAATTATTTTTCCTTTAGGTGCTTTGTAGTAGATGTGCCATCCGCCACCACCTGTTTCCACCATAACTGCTTCTGTTAAATCTAAACCGAACTTTCTAAATAATGTACCTAACGAACCACCCTTTCTAGGGTCAACATCTAATACAACTA
>JAKOQC010000579.1 GCA_029778565.1 bacterium | reverse complement strand
TTGACAGGGTGCAGCCGGCCGACAAAAAGGATTCTCTTTTCGGCCCCCTCCACATTCTGCACTGGCAGTTCACTGATATACTCTTTCAGATCGATGCCGTTTGGCACAATGGTAATGTCACGGTTATATATGGCCTGCATAGCCCGTTTCATGTCCTCGGTCAGGGCGATTACAGAGTTTGCATTTTTTATGATAGTTTTTGAGGTCAGTTTTGTAAACCAGTCCGGGAGGTAGACATCAGATCCCTGCCCCCACACCACATATGGGATTTTTAGTAGATTCTTTGAGAGTAAGGCCGGGACCCCGATACCAAGGCTCTGAGCGTGGACGATGTCCGGGCTGATCTTCTCTATCACCCTAACAATGTCTGCCCAGAAGATAAACGCACCAGCAAAGCGGATCTTGGTCCTGGGCAATCGGTGGATATAAAAGCCTTTTTCGTAATTTTCCTCTGGCAGGCCCTCGTCCAGGGATGTAATTACATGTACTTCATGCCCACGTTGTGCCAGGTGCTCTGCCATATAGTATGTTGCAATCTCTGTCCCGGCAAGCCATTTCGGGGGGAAGAGGTTAACTAGAATTGCGATTTTCATTTTCTTTATATTTTTTTGGGCTCTATGTCTTGAATTATGTTTCTATATGTTTCCTAATTATCCTACCTCCTAGATGACACTATTGCCCTTTTTTGTTGCTTTGCCAATTCTGAGATTACTGCCAACTAATTAGCTCCATAGTTTAAGGGGTTGTTATAACTGCAGGCTGGGGAGAGCATACACGCTCTTTCCCGCATTATTATGAATACGGTCATTAACTCTCTGAGTTACAGGCGAAAAACCTCTTTCCACGATAGAAATTATAGCCTAGACCGAGCGAAAAAGCAAGGGTGGTTGCCCCAATAGCGCCGTACAGTCCGATCTGAGGGATAAGTATGACATTCAAAATAATATTTGCGATTGCAATGATCAGCGTCCCTGAGACTGTTAATTTAGCCCCTTCTATTCCCTCTGAGTTGAAAAACCACGCATATACGCCATACCACGTCACCAAAATTGCGGCAATCGCAAACACAAGCATCAACGGAAGTTGTATTGTATAGCCCTCCCCAAATAGCCGTAAAATTACATATTCACCTATTAGTGCTACCGGCAGCCCCAGTATCAATAGATATGGTACAATTTTATTGAGTTTTCCGTAGATTGAGCTCCTATCATGAGACTTTGAAGCTGTTGGGAAGAAAACGGTTGTAAATATTCCTGAAACTAGAGTTAACACTGTGAATGATGCATAGTAATACACCCCATAAACTCCCACGCTCTCAACATCCATATAATAGTTAATCATGATCCGGTCGACGTTGGTATAAAGAGTAAAAGATAATCCTCCTATAACTGCTACTGAACTATATTTCCACAGTGTCGAAAGCCACGAACGGTCAATAACAAATGTTAGATATCGCTTAAAGAATCTGAACAAGATAATTAACCCAACTACACCATAGGCCAAGTAAGTTGCGTAAACCATCGCTTTGAAGGAGTTAAACTGTATGAAGATGAATAGTAACAGCGCTAATAATAGTGTAATACCATATATTGGTTGAAAAACCGCGTAGTCCTTCATTAGATGGAGACCACGAAGACTACTTATTACCAGGGTGTAGAACGTAAAGAGCACGGCAAAGAGGATCGATAATACAATTATCTCCTGATCTACCGAGAAGATAGTTGCAATTTGGTGTCTAAAGGTGCCGTAAAGCAGTACTGAAGTTACAGTCAGGCAGGTAGTGGCAATAAATGCAGTCGATATTATCCTGCGCTGCTGATGTTGATCTTTGTTTTCTGCACAGTATTTAATCATGGCTGTATTCAATCCCAACAGCATAGGGATGTACAAGAACATGGCAATGGATTGGACGAGCATGAAGCCTCCATACCCGGCGGGGCCGAGCACTCGCCCCGCTATGATGTTGTACAAGAATGAAAATATTGATGCAAATATCGTACCCAAACCAACATAAGAGAGGTTCCGAACAAACTTTATCATCTCCTCGCTTGCTGGTTCACGAAATATCTTTTCATGAAAAAGTGATATTATCCTCCCAAAAAATCGCGAGAAGGCATTCTGAATTGTTGTGCCCTTTAGATAGTGCTGCTCCTCAGCCAGGCGATTGTTTATGGCTTTAACCATTTATTATCCTCGAGAATCATCGACAGTCATAGGTTATATTCTGGAACATTTCATAGCAGTTGTTTACTGGTGCGGACATGTCTGCACCAGTATACCTTGTGCGATTGTCCCGAAACCTCTACCAGAAGGGGGACAGCCCGATTTTCCCGCCTGAATGGGTTTGGAATGAATTTAGAGACGATCTCTATCATATATATGATGCCGGTTGAGCGAATTTTCCGCCATGTTTTGGATTTATCAGGTCAAATGTAGGCACACAAAACTATGATTTATAGTATCCTGATGCGGGCTCAATCAAAGCAAAGCCTATATTCCGGGAATGGTCTCCACCGTGCCCCAACAGATCGAAAGGACAGCTAGCACCTACAGCGTACAATACACACACCC
>JAKOQC010000578.1 GCA_029778565.1 bacterium | reverse complement strand
ATATCTTTTTATTTTTTCCCGGAAGTTTATTGGATTAACAGGCTCACACTCCATCGGAGTAAACGGCATCGGCATGAAATGAGGAGATACCATAACGATATTAAGCCTATTTTTGTGCTTCCTGCAGCATGATGTTATGGCATCTAATAATTCCTCCGGGCAAAAATCCCTTTCAAACGGATACCCAAGCAAGCAATACAATTTGAGACTTAAATAGTCTTTAGGTTGTTCGTATATCTCGTTAATCTTGTTAATAATTGTCTGGTTAAAAATCGGCTTATTAATTATTTTCCTTGTCTTTTCGTCAATCCCATCAACTGCCGTCACCAGGTCTTTGTTTTTGTAAGCCGTCCAGTCAACTTCTTCAAACAGGGTCTCCCGGTCAGCTACTCCGCTATGGTATATATCGGTCTTAGTCTTGTATTTATTTTTCCAGCTATATTCGCAGAAATAACATTTGCGCTTGCAGCCTACAGATTGCTCATGATATTGGCCTAATATATGGTCATCAATGCTGATATAGTCCTCAAGCTCCCTAATTGCTATCTTGGATTTGAAATCATAGTTGGTGTCCCTATACCATACCCCTGGCACTTCTGTCTGTCCGTCAAGTATCTGGTTAATTATATTCTCGCCACGACCAACTACCGCCACATCAACAACATCTCGCAATATATCCACATTAGAGAGACCTGCGCCACCTGCTATGATTTTGCAAGTCCGTTTTTTCCCATGCAGTTCATTGATTAGGTTCAGTATGTCGTAATAGCTCGTCAGACTCACAAGGACATAGTCAACAGTATTAATAGTGTCTTTTGAAACATAAGTTATGTTGTATTTTTTTTTGTTTATTTGGCTTACAATATAGCGCAAGCCAATATAGTTTTGACCGTCAAAAAAGCCCTCCCGCTTTTTAGTTAGCCGTTGCTTTACCATATCGGTATATACATATATCCCAACTTTCTTCGTCATTTCACCCACTCAAATCCGCATTTGGGGCACTGTAGTGTTTGTTTGTTGCTGTTGCCCGTGTCGCTATCGTCTTTGT
>JAKOQC010000577.1 GCA_029778565.1 bacterium | reverse complement strand
TGTTAGTAGGGAATGCTTCGCAGTATGCGACGTTAGATTATGTTACTACAGATGGTTATATTGGTCAAACTTCAGCCCGAGTAGTTATTAGCGGGTATACATCAGGGGATATATATCTCATTACAAAGGTAGTATCAGAAGGGAAAGATATTCCCGCATCTCCTAATACCGTATATTCGTTTAGTTGCTATGTTAAAGGTACAGCTGGGGTGCAATATTCGTTGAGGGCAGAAGAATTTAATATGAGTGCGTGGATACAAGAAACAACGTTGCAATCAAAAACAGCAGATGGTACTTGGCAGAGGGTTTCAGGGACTATTACCACAAGAGCTGATACGGCTTATATATCGTTAAGAGTTAAGTTTTTTGGTGATGGTATATTTTTAATTGACAATGCCCAAATTGAGCAGAAGCCTTATGCTACCAGCTGGGTGAGTGGAACAAGGCAAAATGAAGTTTTATATGTAAATAATGCAAGCAACTTCATTTCCACTACAGAAGGTTCTGTAGGATTTTGGTTTAAGCTGAATTATATAACACCAAGTGGATACCACACATTTATAGATTTTAATAGAAGTGGAGCAACTACATTTCTAATATGTGTGGCGAGCACAGCTCAAATGCATTTAGCGTATTCTTTGAATAGTTCTTTCTTAACTTCTAGAGGAGGGACTATCGCTACTGGACAATGGTATCATGTAGTAACCACTTGGAGTTCATCTGGATATAAAGTTTACTTGAATGGCACTCGGGTAATAGCAACACTGAATGGAACTCCCACATTTTATTTGCAAAATAATGAAGTGTATATAGGCTCTTCAAGAGGAAATGGGAATTTTGCTAATGGTATCGTAGATGATGTTACATTTTACAACCGTGCCTTGACTGATGCCGAAATACAAGCCATTTACAATTCAGGACAGCCAGCTCCGTTAAATGAGTATTGCACGTATAAGTTGGGATTTGAGAATAACCTTAATGCCGGGCGTGGTGGTTATAGGTTAAGCAAGCCAATATACTTAAAGAG
>JAKOQC010000576.1 GCA_029778565.1 bacterium | reverse complement strand
TTATGATTAGGGAAGCCGGGGTGTTTGACGATGAGGGCGACTTGATTGCCGTGGGGAAGTATCCCGAGACTTACAAACCGGCGGCAGCGGACGGTAGCATTAAAGACCTGGTTGTTAGGATGATACTGGAGGTCAGCAATACAGCTAGTGTGGTACTTAAGGTTGACCCAACGGTAGTTGCTACTCAGCAGCAGGTGGATGAGGCAGAAGCGAGGGCAAAAGCATACACAGACCGAAAAATTGGTGTCGCCGTACCTATCGGTTCGATTATCCCATGGACTTCAACGACAATCCCTGATGGGTGGCTTGAGTGTAATGGTCAAGCTGTTAGCCGTACTGACTTTAGCGAATTGTTTGCTAAAATAGGAACAACATTTGGTGACGGAGATGGTTCTACTACATTTAATGTGCCTGATTTACGCGGAGAGTTTATTCGTGGTTGGGACAATGGACGTGGTGTAGATAGTGGACGCGAGTTTGGTAGTTGGCAAGCTGACATCTTTAAAGCGCATAATCACGTTACGGATAGCAGGTTCAATAAATTATCCGCTAGAGCGTCTGACATAGACAATCGGGGCACTGCTAAAGATCTCGATGCAGGCTACCCAGAGGCAGAATATCGTATAGGTCATATGAATGATAGTTTGTGGGCATCGGCCACTATAAAAACCGAAGGCGGCCCCGAAACTCGCCCCCGCAACGTAGCATTAATGTTTATCATCAAAGCCAAAAACGTTGCAGGTAGCGACCCAGCAGTGCAAGGGGCTAATGCCGATACATTAGATGGTTTTCATGCTTCTGCGTTTGCGTTAAGTGGTCACATTCATGCAGATTCGTCTACTATTGAACCTGCCTTTAATGCAGCCTTAAATGCAGCCTTAAATGTTTCTGGAGATGCTCCTATGTACGCTTGCAGGGCTTGGGTTAATTTTGATGGTTACGCTACGCCACCAACTATTAGGGCAAGTGGGAATGTAAGTAGTGTGACAAGAAATGCAGATGGAGATTTTACAGTGAATTTTACCACACCAATGCCACATGCAAACTATTCAGCAACAGCAAATTATACCAACACTAATACTGCTCAAGGTACGCAAAATAACGGACAGGCAATCCCATGGAATTACCAAGAAAATTTGGTACGTATTTTTGTAAGTGGCGGAGCGGCCGAACCACGAAATGGGAAAATAGTATCAGTATCAATACACTGCTAATAATTAGGAGGGGATAACATAATGCAAACTATATTATTCAAACAAAATAACCAAATTGCTGTTTTAACACCGACTCAAGAAGCGTTATCTCAATATGATATACACGTTATAGCCAAAAAAGATGTACCTGAAGGGTGCCCATTCTGGATTGTAGATGCTAACACATTACCACAAGACATACCGCAGGAAGCATGGGAAATAGATGAAAACGAAAACCCACCAGATGGCTATGGTTCACCATATTATACCTTCGAGGAGGCGATAAACAATGATTAAGGTTAATACAGATAAACTAAAACAGAAGAAAATAGAAGAATTAGATGGGGAATATCAACCGCAATTTGACGAATTATC
>JAKOQC010000575.1 GCA_029778565.1 bacterium | reverse complement strand
CTGGTGGAGCTAGGGAGACTCGAACTCCCGACCTCTTGCATGCCATGCAAGCGCTCTAGCCAACTGAGCTATAGCCCCGTAATTTTTATGAAAACTTTTTTGTTTCTAGAACGCAATAATTCTATCAGAAAATAACAATTTTAACAATCAGATAAGGCGCAAGAGAAGATTGAGAAGATATACCACTAAGACGAGTGCTAATGCACCAACGAGAAAGCCAATAAATATACCCAGACCTAGTCTAAAACCGTCTCTATATGTATAGTGAGCGCTACGAGCTATATCGCGAGCTTGCAGTTCTCTGCCTTCTTTAAAAAACTGGCTAGCGGCAGCGTTCTTATGTTCGCGTTTTTCCATAGTCTAATCATAAGTTTATTCAGACTTTTTTGCAATCAGAACTACGTGTTTGGGGCCACGCTTGGCTATTTTGTAATTGCCAAACACCAACTTCATTTGTCTAGCCACCCAGGGCTTTAAGCGCGCCTCTACCACAATTGCCAACACACCATCGACATCTAAATGATCATAACTTTGCTGTATCATAGCATCTACTACCTCACGTCCACGGTGCGTAGGTGGGTTAGAGGCAATAAGATCAAATTTAAAATCTGATATTTCACTAAATCCATGGCTAGCAATTACTTCTAGATTGGTAAGCTTATTAATTGCTACATTTTCTTTGGTAGCAGCAATAGCAGCAATATCAGAATCTACCGCCACTACCTTAGCATTAGTAAATTGGCTCGCCAAAATAAGACCAATTGCACCCCAGCCGCAACCCCAGTCTAAGACACACTGGTATTGTGTGCCTTGCTTAATAATAGTCTCTAGCAAGAGCCGAGAACCAGTATCGAGACCCTTGGGAGAAAATAAATCTGGCTTGGTTTCGCAACGCAAGCGAATATCGGCTACGTCTACATTTACCATTGCAGTTTTTTCTTCGCGATTATTATGGTGTCGCCTCTCTCGGCGCCAAGTCGGTGCAATTCTCTACCAACACCTTCGCGCGTTAAAATATCGCGCAAACGTCTAATACCATCGGGCTGATCAAAATTTGTGCGAGCAGCAAAACGTTCGAGCCGTGTACCTGTTACAATGTATCCTTCTTTTTCTTTGCTTACCTCCCAAGTTTCTCCTGGTGCGAGTGTAATTACCTCTAGCTCTTCGGTCTTTTCTACCGTTTGGCTCTGTTTATTACTCTTTTCTACCAATTTAAGTGCTGCTCGTAGAAGCGTTACAACACCAGTGTTGGCAACTGCCGAGATAGTATATACATCAGTCTTCTTTAGCTTGGCTTGTTTAGTAAACACTTGAATCTTCTTTTGCAAATCAGCCTCAGCTACACTTTCTGACTTAGAAATAACTACCAAAAATGGTCGCTTACCCAACTCTGTAGAGTATTGTAATAGCTCAGAACGGACTGTGGTAAAGTCTTTATACCAATCGGCAGAGGTAGCATCAATAAGCTGCAAAAGCACTCTACAACGCTCTACATGGCGCAAGAATTCTATACCCAAGCCCTTGCCCTTACTGGCACCTTCTATAAGCCCGGGTATATCTGCAAGAAGCAAACTCTTGCCATCAATATCTACCACACCCAGATTGGGCACTAACGTAGTAAAAGCATAGTCGGCAATTTCTGGCTTGGCCGAGCTTACTACCGAGAGTAGGGTGCTTTTGCCAGCATTGGGCAACCCAATAAGACCAACATCGGCAACTATTTTTAACTCTAACTTGAGCGTTTTATTCTCGCCTCGCTCACCTAGCTCGGCCATTTGTGGTGCTTGCCGTACCGAGCTTTTAAAGTGAGTGTTACCAAAACCACCACTGCCACCTTTGGCAATAATCGCCTCATGCCCATCCTCGGTAAGATCGGCTAAGACCTTATCATCATCAAACACAATTGTGCCTGGTGGTACAAGCAAAACTACCGATTCGCCATTTTTACCATGTCGACGATTACTACCACCTTGCTCACCATCTTCGGCCGCCCAGAGCTTGCTAGTGCGATATTTAGAGAGTGTACTGGTATTGTGGCTAGCACGCAAAATAACATCTCCGCCTTTACCACCATCGCCGCCATCTGGGCCACCTTTGGCATTCCCTTTGGTACGGTGAAAACTAAGATAGCCATTACCGCCGTTGCCGGCCTGTATTTTTACTGTCGCTACATCTATAAACATGTTGACATTATAGCATAGTAGTATTATAATTTCTACCGTTAATCGTACCCATCCATTTGGAAAGGAATGCCATAATGCAGAAAAGACCAAAAGAATCACGCCAGAAAAGTAAAGGCAAGAAAAGGCCTAAGCACTGGCATAGAGGCGAAAAAGAATCAATACAATTTGAACGTGTCATGAATGAGTTTCCGAATTTAAACCTGGCAAGTACTTCTGAAATCGCCGCTTCAGGACCAGTACCTCTACGAGGTAGGGGTCGTACCGATAGAGGAGATGCGCTTTAAGTTAATTAATTGCTTTAAAAGAAGCAAATAGCCCCATATTACGTGGGGCTTTTTTATATCAAAAAACCCACACTCTTGTGGGTTTTTTGATTATTCTACTTAGTAAACGTAGATAAAGTTGCTAGCCGAGGCACTACCAGAGTTAACTCGTCCCCATCCAGCTGGGCCGTTCATTTCGGTATAAAAGACTGTTCCGCCTTCTACACGCTCAATATAGACTACATGGTTACCATATCTGGCTACACCAGCAGCACCAGCTACAGGAGAGCTACTTACGCTCATGCCTGCACGGCGAGCATTACTTGGCCACTGGTTGGCATTGCCTAAGAATGGTGGAACATACCGACGGGTAGCAACGTACCAGGTACAGTATCCGTACGAGTAGCTATTGCTCGAGCTACCACCACCGCCATGGAAGCCGGTAATAACGTTTGTTGGTGTAGGACTAGTAGTAGCAACAGTTGTCTTTGCTACAACTGGAGCTGGCGCAGCAATAACACCGTCTGGAATAACCAGTTTCTGGCCGGCTACAGGCGATTTGCCCTCGAGATTGTTAAAACTATCTATTAGAGCAACATTAGCCTGATAACGAGCTGCAACAGCCACAAGATCATCTCCGCCAGTGGCAGTATAGAGCACACCAGAGACTGGCAAAATAATAATCTTATCGCCTGGCTTAATACTGTTTTCGTCACTAATATTATTAGCCCATTTAACAGTATCGGTCGTAATATTAAACTTCTGGCCAATACTACTAAGAGTATCACCATTCTGAATGGTATAAGTAATAATATCGCGGCTCTGGCTGCCTACTAATACTGGTTGGCCTTTTTGTAAGAATTCATTACCAGCCGTTGCCATCGTGGTTTGCGAGTTGATGGTTTTAGCTTCTTGGTTGAGGTCTGAGTTAACCAAACTTACCGAGCTTTGTGCCAACACAGCACCAGTGGTAATCATAGAGGTTTGATCGAGCGGTGTGTCTGAGTTGGCAGAAACTAGCCCAGCTTGCGACTGTACTTTACCTGCACCAACAGCCAAAACGACACCTACAATAAATGTGGCGTGCAATAAATAGCGAGGTGCTAAATGCTTATTTTTACGGTTTTTACTTTTGGTTTTACTACCCAGACTCGAAAAGAGTCGGTTTTTTGGATCAACTACAGCAGAAGCTTTCGGCAACGGGTCCGAAGTATCTGCATTTATTTGGTTGGGATTGTTTGTTTTAGAGTGCTGATCTTGCTGCCCCACGCTTGTGAAAGATTCACTGCGCACTTGTAGGGGCAATCCCAATACTTTTTTACGAATAAAATTCTCCCTTTCCCATCATTTCGTAAGAGATGAGAAATCGCTGCAGCTTATCGTCTTCTAAAGTTTGCTTTAGAACCAGGAAATTCGACCTTATTAATTAATCTTATAAAACAGCTATGCTATCTTATTTTCCTTCTTCTGATAAGGTATTTGCAGGAACGCTTTCAAAGATAAGCTCACAAACCATTGTCTAGAGCTAATTGCTTATCCTTAGAAAGAGTACGCTGCCTATACTAGCACGAAGAATACAAGCGTGCAATAGGCATTTTTTGCTTTTATATAAGTAAAAAATGCTACTTTATAGGTGATTTTTGATATTTTGGTTGTGTTCGGCCAAAGTTTTGGCGTAATATACCACGCCATCATTACCAGCAAGGAAGAAAATATAGTCGTTAGGAGTGTAATTTAGCACCGCTTCTACGCTATCTGTACCTGGATTATTAATGGGTGTAGGTGGCAAACCGACGATTTTATAGGTGTTATAGGGTGAATTTACACTAAGATCGGCCGGCGATGTGGTTTTTTTACCAGTGGCATAATTCACCGTAACATCGCTTTCAAACTTCATATTTTTGGCAAGACGGTTAATAAAAACGCCTGCCACAAGCTTTCTATCTTTTTCGGTTAAGGCTTCTTTTTCTACAATAGAAGCAAGGGTAAGTACTTGGTTTGGCGTGAGATTTGCAACTTGTTTACTCTGCAACAATGGCAGCATCTCGGTACTAAAAGCCTCATATTGTTTCTTTACCAGCTCTGTCGCTCCCCTGTTGGGTATAAAGGTATATGTGGAAGGAAAAAGATAGCCTTCGGGATTGTCTTTAGCACTAGCAGGAATAAAGGAATAGTTAGCTGCTAAACTTTTTACTGCAGTGAGATATTCTTCTTTACTACCATAGCCAGCATTGGCAAATCGGGTTGCCATATCGGCTATTGTTATACCCTCTGGAAACGTAATTTTGTTTTGAGCTATCTTGCCACTACCCATATCAGAAACTATCGAAGCAATCGAGCTAGATGGACGAATAAGATATGGACCGGGAATAATCTGACCATGGGTAGGTCCGAGTTTGGCGTACAGCACAAAAGCGGTAGGGTTATCTATTAAATTTTGTTGGCTTAACTCATTGGCAATTTCACTAACACTCTCACCTTTTTTTACCTCAAATATCTGACCATTAACAGAAACATTGGTTCGTACTGCATAAATGGCAGAAAAAAGCCAAATTATACCTATTACAAAAACGAATAAAGCCATTCCACAAAAACCAAGCAGTATCAGTAGCCATAATGGCATTTTTTGTTTTGCCTCTTTCGTGTGATGGACAGGGTGCTGGTTTTGCACTTCTGTCTGTGGCCTCTGTGGCGGTACTGGATGATGATTATTTAGTTGCATGGGCAATATAGTCCTCAAGAATTATTTGTGCGCTCACTGCATCGAGCTGACGTTTCTTTTTACGTAGCGGTAGCAAGCCTAGGCGATGCTCGGCCCGCTCTGACGAAAGCGACTCATCGTAGAGTACCACCGGTGTTTTAAATTCTTCAAGTTGATGAGCAAACTTTCGACACTCTTTTGACTGAGCAGTTTCTTCACCATCTAAATTGTGAGGTAATCCCACAATAAGTTTGGTAGGTTTATGTTCTTTTATAAGGGTTTGAATAGTACTCATACTTAACTTGTCATTATTAATAATAGTGAGTGCCTGTGGTCGGCCAAGCTTACCACCACCAATAGCAACCCCAATTCTCTGACTTCCGTAGTCAAACGCTAAATATCCTGCCATTAGTCTGTCTGGACTCTAATTTCTACCTTAATTCGGTTAGCAAAGAAAGGCAGATTCGGATCTAGCCACGGGTTGGTTTCTACCAATACTCCTGTTACCTGTGGGTAGGTTGGTTTAATAACGTCGGCGACATCCTTCTTGCTTTTACCTGCTACCGATTTTGCTACTTGGTCTTTGTTGATACTCTGACCATAAAACGCATTACTACTAGCCGACATATCAGCTTTGTCGGCACCATAACTTTTTACTAGAGTGTAATTTGCATCACCTGCACCGCTCTGATAAATATCATTACCGCCAGGTACCTTGTTTTGAATTTGTGTCCTAAAGAGCTCGTCTAAATCAGAATTTTTAGCGGCAAGCTCAGAGAATTTTACTTGGGCTGTAAGAGTAACGATACTTCCTTCGCTATCGACTGGTACCGAGCTCGATACAGAAGTTGACTCAGTGGTAAGCGTTTGCTCAAAAACATATTCATTATCACCTGCCTTGTTCTGCAGTTCGGTTTTTGCATTATTAGTTGCTTCTTCAATAAGCGCTTTCTGGGCCTTATCGATATCTGCCTGGGTAACAACCGTAACGGTTTTAGATACTCCGCCACTTGTAGATCCACTACCAGTAAGGCCGCTATATCCACTCACCAAGAAAGCAGTACTACCGAAATTATAGCTATCCCCACTTTGGGTTGCGGTAATTGCAACATTAGCTGTGCCTGGAACAATCTGTCCACCAGATACTGATGCGCCTGGAACGCTCACTGCTTGATTAGTTATGAAAGCCTTCCCGTCACTCACAACTGTTGTTCCGGCTGGCAGGTTGATTGTATTCGAGCTAGCCGCATTCTTAATAGTTACACTACCAGTTGCCTTTGTACCAACATCTTTTTTACCACTCGCGTTAAATTGGCCGCTTAATTCTTTTGTGGTAGAAATACTATCGGCTGCAACATCACCACTACTAAAATCCGAGCGCTTCGTGCCGGCATCGAGCGTAAATTTAAGATTAACAGGAGTTTTTTGCGCTTTTGCAACCAATGTTACTTTGGCGGTTGGCAGAAATATATAAGCTAGTACCAGCAATACTAGTGCTACAACCCCCGTAACAATCCAAAAAATCTTTTTGTTGAGGCCACCAAAATTTGGCACCTTCTTTTCTTTTTCTGCATGAGCCGCGGCATGATGGTGTGGTTTTTGCGGCTCTTCTTCTGTTGTGTCTGCATCATCTAGCGCAATGTGCTGTTTTTGAAAACTATTGCTCTGTTTTGATTTTTTACCCTTACCGCCACCTGATTGCTCGGGTTCGGCTTCTTGTTCTATAACGATAGGTTCATTGGCGGCCTTTTCGCCCATTGAGCCAGTTAATACTTCTGGTATGGCAGCTTCGGCTTTGACATTTTTTGCTACCAATACTCCGAGGCCGGCAGCCAAGCTAAGCGTGGCTTTATCATTACTTATTAATACTAATTTCTTCTTGTTGCTCTCTGCAGCTTTTTTAAAGAGCTTAATATTAACCGCACTTTGCAAAAGCGTAGAACGAGCCGGTACGGCTACGCGTACTTCATGGGCTTTAGCAGCTTTAAATTTGTCGATAGCTTCGGTAATTTCGCTATCAGCTTCTAGGTAGATAATATCTGGTGTATGTTCTTCTGGCATAGTTACTTTGTATTATAACGCAAACGGCTTACGCTTGCAGAGACTATCATTACTAAATAACTAGCTTGAGCTTTTTGGTGTGACAAGAATTGTGTACAAAAATAAAAACTCCGAGATTTTCTCGGAGTAATACGCCTCAAGCGGGCTTGCGAATAGGGTACACATTTTTTGGTGGTGGTTCTTCATTCTCAGTAAGAGTTATTTCCTTTAAACCAGTGGAATATTGCAAAATTATCGCCACGATGGCCAACCAAGCAAACTCTTGTCTATGCATACCGAGAGATTTGTCACCAAAGCTGCGAGCCGCAAGCAAAATTATCGCCATCAGCAGAATGGCTGTTGGGTCGGCCGGAAGCCAAATAAGACCAGCCCAACCAATAGCACAAGCAGCAACCTGAAGATTGAATTTGATTTTTCCTGACGTAAACGCACCCGGGTCGGAAAATTCTGGATCAAAGTGTTTTAACACAATCAGCAAACGTCGAAATGGACCAACTGAGAGCCTAATCAGCTTGAGTTCGACATGCAGACACCACAGTGCCAAACCAATTGCTACTCCACAAAACGCCACACTGTATTCAAACAGACTAGCAACGCAATAACTCAGTACAATAAAAGTAAAACAAAACTTATCACTCGCCGGATCAAGTCTAGCCCCAAACTCACTCACTGCATCCAGATCTCTAGCAGCGGGACCATCGAGTGCATCGAGACTAATAACCAGCATGAGTAAGAAGAACCATTTTTCTGCACTACTATGGTCATTATTAGCAATATACATCACCAGCTTTACACAGATAAATGGTGTTATCACAATTCGCACAAAGCTGAGCGCATTAGGAATTTGCTTAACAAGAGTTACAAACCAATTCTGCCGGGTTTTTTCGCCCAACCATGTTAGGGGTAATGCCCACCAACAAATTGTTAATTTAGCAACAGTCTCGAACAGAAACTTAAAGGGAACTACTAATTTGCTATCTTTACCATGAAGACTCGGAAAATACAGCAAACGCTGCATTTTACTAAGTTGTATTGTCGAGAGCTGCGACAAGGTACATCTACTCCTTTTGACAGGTTTAGATACGCGCATACTATATCATAAATGATGTGTAGCGTAAAATATCCGACTGGTCAATTAATAGCATAAGCGCTACAATATAGATATGAAATTGCCAGGTTTTACCAAAAAGAAAAAGTCTGGCCAATATCTGGTAGCACTCGATATTGGTACTGAATACGCCAAGGCCTTAATTGGCCAAGTACGTGATAATACCGACTCCACAGGCAAGACTTACCAAGTGGTAGAGGTAATTGGTGTAGGTAGACAGCGACAACGGCTTACCGATATGGCTGGTGGAGCCGTAACCGATATAGCCGGAGTGGTAGAAAATTGTGATGCTGCACTGCGTAGGGCCGAAGAAATGGCCGAGATAGTTGCCAAAGACGCAGTACTCGGTATTGCCGGTGAGCTAGTAAAAGGTGGTACTACCAGTGTGAGTTACAGGCGTGCCAGGCCAGACGTAAAGATAGACCAAGCCGAGATGATGGATATAATTGGCCGTATACAAAAACAAGCTTACGAAGAAGTGCGCAAGCAGCTGATGTGGGAGACTGGCAAGAAAGAGTTAGAGGTAAAACTGGTAAATGCCGCTGTGGTAGATGTACATATTGATGGGTACAGAGTAACAAACCCGGTTGGGTTTCAGGGCAAAGACGTTACAATTCAAATCTTTAATGCCTTTGCACCAATGGTTCACTTGGGTGCCCTGCAAACCGTGGCCGCTGATTTAGATCTGAATTTAGTTAATATTGCCGCAGAACCTTTTGCCGTAGCCAAAAGTGTTGGTGCTGACGATAGTACCGAATTTTCGGCCATATTTATTGATATTGGTGGTGGTACAAGTGATATTGCCGTGGTAAACAATGGCGGTGTCGAAGGTACACAAATGTTTGCTATTGGTGGGCGTAGTTTTACCAAACGTATTGCTACCAGCCTCGGTATAACATTTGACTCGGCCGAAAAACTTAAACTCGATCATTCTGCCGGCAAGCTAGATGCCAAGAAAGAAAAGGAAGTTTCAGATGCTCTGCAAAGTGATGCTGCTACCTGGCTAAGCGGTGTAGAGCTCGCTCTTGGTGAATTTGATAACGTCGAACATCTACCAAATAGAATTTTACTATGTGGTGGTGGCTCAGCCCTACCCGAGATAAAGAAAGCTCTAACGAGTAGTGACTGGTATAAATCTCTGCCTTTTACCCGCAAGCCCAAGGTGGACTTTGTAAAACCAAAAGAAGTTAATAGAGTAATAGATAGTACTGGAGAATTAACGAGCCCTCAAGATATTACTCCTATGGGACTCGCTAATTTAGCGCTCGACATCGTTGGTAGCGGATCGGTTAGTGAAAATATCTTACAGCGACTCAGTCGTACCCTCTCGGTATAATATACTTGACATAACACAGGTTTATTACTATTATATTCGAGCGGAGTAGGTTCCACCTACCAGAAGGTTAACAACATGAGTACTGAGCAAGCAGTTGCCGAAGTTAGGCAACATGGCAAAGAAGCTGGCAAACGTCTATTGACTGACGAAGAGCGCGAAATTGCGCGTCAACATGCCGAAGCTCGTGATTTTGGTGTAAAGCAGACCAAAATAGACCAAAGCGTAACAAGTAAAACTTCTGCTAAAAGACGTTTTAGCACTACTCGGATAGTTTCTGTAGCTGTAGTTACTATTATGCTCGCTATCTTGGCTGCTTTTGCCTGGCAGATGTACCGCCACGAAGAGGCACGGACCACTGCCGAACGCGAGCTGAAGGCCTACGCCATTACCCTCAACCGCAATCTACCTAGCAATAACCAGGTAGATATTACCAGTATTACTGTGCAATATCCCCTAGGTGGGGTTATGGAAGTAAGTTTCTCACAAGGTAATGCACACTGCACAGCACCTGTTAATGCACCGAGTGATCAACATAATCTTTACTGGGTGGATAAGGTTGATGCAGTTCCGCTCGAAAACCTTGCCTCTGCTCGATATAAGTGCGTAGCTTCAGTACCGTTAGCCGGCATAGGGGCTAGCGTGAGCAATCCGTAATAATTTTTCCCACATCAGAACGATGTGGGTTTTTTATTGTTAACATATATTAATAAATTTACTATTGATATGTAGTTTTATAGTTTTGTTTAGTTACAATAAATTGTCAAAAAGTATTGACTTTGTTATGTTTCTAGCGTATAATGCTAATGTTCCAATCGTTCCAAGACAAGATGAAAGGTAAGGTGGTCAGAAGTGACCAGCACCATCAACCAGCCGACCGGTCCTTCGCCCTCCAAGGCGAAGGTCGAGCCGCAGCCCTCCAAGGCGAAGCAGAGCACCCGCAACCCGTGGGTGCTCATCATCGCCACCGTTGCGGTCGTCGTCGCTCTCGTCATCGCCTTCATCGCCTCGCGCGGTGACAACGGCGAGGCTCAGCGGGAGGAGACCCGCAGCAAGGCCGAGGCCGTGCTGCGGGCGCGCTTCAACGACACCAACCCCGGTGTCGGGCCGCTGAAGACGATGAGCGTCACCTGGAAGGGTGATCAGCTCGTCGCCACCTGGACCCAGGGTGAGGCCGCGCAAAAGCGCTGCACCGCCCCGGTCGAGGTGAGCCCGGACGGGCAGTCGTTCGGCATCGCGGCCTTCCAGGCCGTGCCGTTCGACAAGCAGGAGTCGGCCCCTGCTTTCTGTGTCAGCACCGAGGGACTCCAGTACGGTTTCCCGATGGGTCGCTGACTCGACCAAGCGCCCAAGTGGCGTCCACCCCAGAGCCCCTGCATCAGCAGGGGCTCTTCACTTTTCTATTCAATAACAGCTTTTATGCGCCGTACCCCGGCTGAGCTGGATTCTTCTTTGATAATCTTAAACTTACCTATCTCAGACGTTTTACTTACGTGCGGGCCACCACAAATTTCTTTAGAATAATAGTCACCTTCTGGATCGCCTACGGTATATACCTTTACTGTATCTGGATATTTTTCACCAAAAGCACCCAGGGCACCAGCCTCAAAAGCCTTGTCTTTGTTCATCTCGGTAAATGTTACCGGCAAGTCTTTGCTAATTTGCTCATTTACCATATCTTCTACTTGTTTAATTTGCTCGGGCGTCATTTTTTCGCCATGACTAAAATCAAAACGCATACGCTCGGCAGTTATATTACTACCCCGCTGCATTACGTGGTCGCCCAGTACATTACGCAGGGCCTTATACATTAAGTGGGTTGCAGTATGGTAGCGAGTAGCAATTTCACTATCATCTGCCAGGCCACCTTTAAACTGACCTGCCGTAGCGCTGCGGCTTCTGTTGCGTTGAGCTTCTAGTTGTTGATCGAATTCTGCCTCAAATAACTCTGAGACTGCCAGATTAATACGTTTAGCTTCTTCTAGACTTAGTTCTTTCGGAAAACCATAGGTGTCATAGAGCGTAAAAGCCGTGTGGCCATCGAGTTCTTTTTTGTTGCTGAGGAGTTTTTCAAATTCTTTTAAGCCTCGTGCAAGAGTTTGTCGAAAAGCATTTTCTTCGCGTTTAAGCACCTCCATAATTTGTACTTGATTCATACCTAACTCTGGGTATTCGTCTTCGTAGAGCGCAACCACACGTGGAACAATACGAGCAAAGAGATCGTGTTGAATGCCTATTACTAATGCCTCGCGAATTGCCCGCCGGGCCAGACGACGCATTACATAGCCCTGGTCTTTATTGCTTGGCACAACACCATCGGCTGCCATAAAGGTGACTGCTCTGGTATGGTCGGTAATAATTCTTTCGGCACGTTCATTACTATCGGGATGTGTAGCAACAAAGGTAGGCTCGCGCACTTCTTCAGCATAATTATGTACTGCCGATTTTATCTGGCTTAGCATATCGGTGTCATAGACATTGCTTAATCCTTGCAAAATAAAACTAGTTCGCTCTAAACCCATGCCGGTATCAACATTTTTGTTGGTTAATTCGGTATAACTACCATCAGCCTGACGTTGGTACGCCATAAACACATTGTTCCAAATTTCTACAAAATCATCATTATCTTCGCTAAATTTAGGATCTTTATCTGTGCCAACGTAATAAAAAATCTCAGTATCGGGCCCAGCGGGGCCAGTAGCTACACCACCCTGTTCCCACCAATTATGTTCTCGTCCCAAAGCAAGAATTCTATCGCCCTCTTTGGTTTCAATGCCAACCGATTTATATTGTTCTATCCAGAGCTCAATAGATTCTTCGTCTTTTGGTACCACGCCATCGCCCTCGTAGACCGTTACGTAGAGTTTGTGCGGATCAATACCAAGCCACTGTTTGCTGGTTAAGAATTCCCAGCTCCAGGCAATAGATTCTTTCTTAAAGTAATCACCCAGGCTCCAATTGCCTAGCATCTCAAAAAACGTTAAGTGAGTATCATCACCCACTTCTTCTATATCGGTAGTACGAATACATTTTTGTGCATCAGCCAGACGCTTACCCTGAGGATGCGGCGTACCCAAAAGATACGGTACGAGAGGGTGCATTCCGGCCGTCGTAAATAGTACCGTTGGGTCGTGCTCTGGTACCACAGGAGCGCTAGGGATTATGGCGTGATCTTTTTCTTTAAAGAATTCTAAGAATTTTTGGCGAATTTCACTGGTAGTCATGCCAGTAATTATAGCAAGAAATCAGATAGAGAGCTATGTTTAGTAATTAATCGAATTTGGATAAGTATTAGGTAATCCAAATTGAGAGGTTAAAGTATCAGGCTGTGACTGACCAAACTGAAGTACTATCCAATCATTATTACCTTTTTTTAAAGTAAAAGCACCTTCATCACCTGAATTACATACAACCTTAGAAACGGTGGCGGCTTTTTTGTCTGAAGAAAAGTTTATCATTGCGCCAGTTCTGACAATGACGGTTTTTGATTGTGCAGCACAATAGTCTGATATTGCTAGTTTTATTTTATCTTGATCACTCGTACTGGATGTTACTGCATTAATAGCCGTATTAACCGCGGATTTAGCTGCAGCACTGGCAGCTGCACTAGCCGCATCCTCTAACGTTTTCTTTTTATTATTCAATTCGGTTATTTGTGCTTGTTGGTCACTAATCTGTTTATTTAGATTCTTTACTTTTACATATCCAAATACTGCCAGGCCAATAAGTGCAGCTATAGCAATAACTGCTACTACTATCCAGACAGTTTTTGCTCTATCTCTTTTGGGTAATTGTATATGATCAGTTGGCGATTGGTGTGGATGTTGGTTTTGTTCGTTCACTATTTATTCTCCTCTATTTTGCAGCTGCAGCTAGGCTAGTGTTAAAACTCTCTTGCAACGCTTTTGCTTGTTTGGTTTGTAAGTCTTGAACAGTTTTTACGGTAGAGCACTGTGCGGTTGGTGCTGTATAGACGTAGTAGAATACATCTTGCTTCTTAACGATTAATACATCTGTACTCTTAACATCTTCAACTTTTACACCCTTAATGAGCGTTCCGGCCTTTACTTGAGTGATAGTGCCAAGCGGGGCGCTATTAAGCCCACACGCATTACTAACTGCTGGGCTCGATGGATTGGTTGCAGCTAAGTTTTGTAAACCAGGTGAGGTAAATGAGGCTACTTGGTTGCCCTCGGCATTTTTCGAGACATAATAATACGCATCTTTGGCTTCAGCTGGTTTATTCATCTGCACACCAAATTCATTTATCTTTAAGATGGTGGTAGATGCTGCAGCTGCAGTAAGTGTATCTACCTGTGCTTGCAAAGCATTTACTTGTGCACCCAGATCACCAACTTTGGTGCGATAGGCTTGCCACTTGTAATAACCAAAGGCGCTAACACCTATAAGGGTGACAATCGCAAGAATTGCTACAATCATCCATCCTTTGCCGCCCTTCTTGGGAGGCATGGGGTTAGATTCTGGCATTTGCGTAGTTGGTTCGAGCCCTGAGACCTGGGGATGTACTTGTTGGGGTTCCATGTGTATGGTTTCCTGTTTAATTCTTATGCTAATTATACCACGTTATTAATTATTTACCGAAGCTGTAATAGCTTCGAGATTTGCAAAGGCTGCGGCAAATTTTTGCTGCTGGGCGGTAATATAGTCAGATACTGTCTTATTGCTGGTACACGATGTGGCCGCGTTAGAGTAAACAAAATAATAGTCACCAATTTTTTTTACGTTTGGGTCTGTAATAGTTTCTACTTTTTTGCCAAAGACAATACTTCCAGAACTGTAGCGAGTTATTACGCCCAGAGGACTATCGCCTAGGGCACACTGATTGCTGCTATATGGACCAGCTGGATTACTCATTACTGCTGCTAATATTTCGCCACTGGTAAAATGTGCAAACGGTTGTTTAGGATTAGCAACTGTCTCAACCCCCGTAATAACATTTTGCAAATCAGCCGTTTTGGGAATACGCACCCCCATATCAGAAATTAATATGTATTGTGCATTATTGTTTGCACTACGCATTGTTTCTACTTGAGTTTGTAGCTGGGCATTAAGATCGCGTGATATTTGCAACTGGTTTTGTGTATCACTTAATTCGGTTAAGACCTGTGCCCGCGAGCTGAATGCCAAAAAACTCAGTATTAAGGCAATTACTATACACAACACAAGCAGCACAATAGCAACTGTTTTTCCTTGGGTATTTTGACTATCTGGTGTTGAATCTTTTTTCATCTTTGTAATCTGTTAGCTTTGCACCTTCTGAATTACCAACAGTGATTCTCTAGCTAAACCATCAATTTGTTTCTCATCACTCTCTGTTTGGCTATATAAATTCTTCAATTGAGTATCGATAACCTGAATTGCTTTATCACTATATTCTTGTAATAAACGATAAGCCGGATTTTGCCAGACCTCTTCAGTTTGAAAATATTGTAGTTGCTGAAACGTATTTAAATTTTCACGAATGACACGTTTTTGCTGCTGCAAGAGTCGTATCAACTCAGCATCAGTCGTATACATGGCACTTCTTACATGTTCAAGAGGCTTACGAACTAACTCATCAATAAATGCATCACGTTTACCACTTAGTTCACTATTCTTACCTTGCTCGAGTGCACTAACTATTTCGGTTTCTCTAGTGCGATACACTTCGCCAAGCTGACCGACTTCGGCTAAAAATTGCTCACTATAACCTTTTTGACCAATCGGGCCCTGCATATCTTCACCGATAGTTGCGGCTGCAATGTCGTTTGCTACCTGAGCTACCATTCGCTCTACCTGACTATCTCGTGAATGTTCGGCATGCACTATATGTAACATATTGCGAATGTGCGCTTCTATGTCTCTTTGCATCCACCGGTAACGCTCAATACCATTCCTCAGCTGATCAAATTCCTGCACAATTAACTCTTGTAGATCTTCAATTAAAGACTGTTCAGGCTCTTTACGTTCATCACTTGTTGTTTCTGCCGAGGTCTCCTCTGGCTTCCGTATTTCCAAATCTCCCTGTGTAGTTGCATCAGCAATATTACGGAGATCAGCAGTAGTATCTTTTTTTACAGCTTTATCAATTCGATCTGCTAAATCTGTTTTGGTGTGATGTACTTCGCCGCTATTCATAGTTTTATTATAAGCTAAGTACTTATACTAAGTAAAAGTAAGGTCTAATGCTTAGCAAATAATACCACCGCCCACCACACGATTCTTGCTATAAAAGACCGCAGATTGGCCTGGAGCAATTGCCCGTTCTGGTTGTGACAATTTTACTTGCCAAGTAGTAGCATCAATTTGTGTTATCGTACAAGGAATCGCCTTACTGCGATAACGCACTCTTACCAAAAGATCTTTTTTATTTTCTTGTGGCTCTTGCCACCAAATACAGTCATTTATAGAAAATTTACTACTGTTGAGCTTTGGTGAATTATTATCAGCTGTTACATAAACAACATTCTTCTTGGTATCTATCCCATAGACAAAGTAGGGTTGGCCACCACCTATACCCAAGCCATGACGCTGACCAATAGTATAGGCGTACGCACCATTGTGTTCACCAATTGTATTACCCTTTTCATCAACAATATCACCGCGCTTTGGCTGGATAAATTCGCTTAAGAAATCTCGCATTGGCACCGGCCCAACAAAGCATAAACCCTGACTATCGGGTCGGTTATAGTTTGGAAGATTGAATTTTTTAGCTAGTTTTCTCACTTCGGTTTTTGTAATATTACCAAGCGGAAAAAGAACGTGCTTCGCGATTTTAGGATTCATTCGATACAGAAAATAGGTTTGGTCTTTACTTGCATCGGTGGCGGTACATAACTGCTCATTTTCAATAGTTGCGTAATGGCCAGTTGCAATAAAGTCTGCTCCGTCTTTTCTACATTGTGTATAAAAGACATCAAATTTAATCGACTGATTGCACATTATATCGGGGTTTGGTGTTTGGCCTTTTTTGTATGTATTAAGCAAATACTTTGTTACACTCTTGTAGTATTCTTTTTCGAAATCATAAATTTTAAATGGTATCTGCAAATGCGCCGCTACTAGTCGAGCCGAAGCCAGATCTTCTTGCCAAGGGCAGTGAAAACCTGCAATATCTCGGCTCCAGTTTTTCATATATACACCGACTACCTCGTGCCCTTGCTCTTTTAATAATGCTGCAGCTACAGCACTATCTACCCCGCCAGAGAGCCCCACAAAAACTTTGCTCATTTATAATTTCCGGTTACCAAAATATAAAAGAGTTTAGCCGACTCACTTAAAGTAATATTAAAAGCAAAGCCCTTTTCCCACCAGCGAGATTTACTCCACCGATCATCAAAAGCACTAGCATTTAATATTGTGTAATCTTGACCAAGCACTTGTTTAAATGTCTCGTAGGCTCGCCGCTGATGATACGGACTGGTAACAAGAATAATCTTTTTCTCATTTAGTTTTTGCAGTATTTCTTTAGAATTAACGGCATTTTGGTAGGTGTCTTGCGATGACTCATCGGTATAGATTACCCGTGCATTTATGCCGGCACTGAGTGCCTGTTGTTGCATAGCTGCAGCATTGCTTGGTCCATCATCTAACGCAGCACCCGAAAAAATAATATTTTTGCTATAGCCTTGTTTATACAGATCAATACCTTTATCAGCCCGTGATGTTGTCTGACCTCCAGAAATTACTACAATAGCATCGGCTTTTTCGAGCTTTGATTGTGGGCTAAGGTAATAACCAATGCCGACAAAAAATGCCATTGCTAGTACCGCCAATACTCCTAATATTATTGCCAGTGTAATAAAAAACTTTTTCATTGCTGAGCCTTCAATATAGTTAACGTTTCATCTAAGGCTTTTGTGAATGCCGCAATATCATTACTTGTAGTGGTTCTACCAAACGAAATACGTAAGCTACCTTGAGCTTCTTTTTTGGTACGCCCCAATGCAAGTAGTGCCGCGCTTGGCGCTTGGTTGCTAACTTCGCAGGCAGCCCCAGTAGAAACTTCAAAACCCTTACTGTCTAGGTAAGCAACTAAATCTTCACCATTAACATTACTAAAACTTACATTTAGTAGTGAAAACAAACGATGCTTACTATCACCATTAATTACTACGTTCTTTTCTTTAAAATAATTTGCTAGCTTAAAGTAGAGTTCTTTAAAATGCTTTTCGTCTTGTTTGCGTTTTTGCGTAACTAATTCTATAGCCCGCGCAAAGCCAGCCAGTAAGAACCCGTTCTCTGTTCCAGCGCGCAAACCATTTTCTTGAGCACCACCAAATATTTGTGGTTGAATCGTGCTACCTCTGCGAATATATAAAAGTCCAATACCGTTGGGGCCATATAACTTAGCGCTGCTGAGCGTAAGTAAATCTACCCCCAACCGAGATACACTACAATTATTTACCATAGCTGCTGCACTGGCATCGGTATGAAAAAACACCCTAGTATCCTGCTCATTCTCAAACTCTCCCACCATTTCTACGAGCCCGGTAATATCTTCTATTGTTCCAAATTCTGAGTTTGCCAAGCTAACGCTAACGAGAATTGTATTAATATTTAGGAGTTTTTTAAACTGTGCTTTATCTACTCGACCATTCTTATCTACTGGACACCAATGAATTGTAAAACCTTCTTGTTCTAGCTGCTTTAGTGGCTCACGAATAGAGCTATGTTCACTCAGGCTAGATATAATTTCACCCTTTTGCCGCAATCTGGCCGTACCTAAAATAGCAAGATTGTTTGATTCTGTGGCACCACTTGTTAGTATTATCTCATCACTATTTGCACCAAGAAACATCGCTAGTGTCTTGCGATGCGTATCGAGCTCGGTTTTGGCTAGTCTTGCCGAAGTATAGGCTGCAGCCGGATTGGCAAAATTCGCCATAGCCGTTTGCATGGCTGTAGCTACTTCTGGCTCTATTGGCGTTGCCGCTGCATAATCTAAATAAACCCGCTTCATAGTTGCATTATTATACGGATTTTTAAATTATTTTTCAAGCTTAAACAGTGTGGTAGTGTTATGGTAAATTTGTTGGGTTAACGACGCCAAATCTTCACTAAGCAGATTAGCTAAAAACTCAGCTGTATAGTGCAGATAACTTGGTTCGTTCGGTTTTCCACGCATTGGCACGGGTGTTAAAAATGGACAGTCGGTTTCTAAAAGAATCCGTTCTTTTGGCATGGCCATTACTGCATCTAGTTGATCCTGTTCTTTCGTAAAAGTAATTATGCCGTTTAGCCCAAAGTAGAGGTTGTATTCTAAAGCTTGTTCTAGCTCGTGTTTAAAACCAGTAAAACTATGAATAACACCTCGCAACTTAGGATAATCTTTGATAATTGCAAAGAAATCTTCCCAGGCGTCACGCACATGAAAAATAAGTGGTAAATTACATTCCAGTGCAAGTTCTATTTGCCAGCATAACATTTCTTTTTGCTCGGCAGGAGATGACAGACTTTTATAATAATCTAAGCCACACTCACCTATGGCCACTAGAGTACTACTATACTCTTCATTTTGGGTTAATTCTTTAATACTCAAAAATGCATCCCCACCCAGCTTGGCTTCGTGAGGATGAATACCAGCTGAGGCAAACAAAGAAATTTCTTTAGCAAAGTTTTTTACTTGCGCGTTATTCACAAATGTTAAAGCTTTAAGAGAATCTGCATCGTCCGTACCAACAGTAATAATCGATTCTACACCAGCCTTACGGGATCGAGAAAAAAGATCGGCAAGATTGTTACTAAACTCATCGAAGTGAATGTGAGCGTGTGAGTCGATTACCTTCATTCAAGCTGCCTTATTCAAACTTTGGAAACAAAACACCTGCATTTACTACTGTTCCATTACTAAATACTGCCTGGATTTTCTTGCTTGCTTCGGGCAAGAATGGTTCGAGGTATTGAGCAATTAATAGTAACTCGCAAGCGATTCCACTGAGCACTTCAACAGTCTTTTGCGGATCGGTTTTAAATAACTCCCACGGTTTGTTTTCTTCTATGGCCCCGTTAAGACTATCCAGCCAAGAGAAAAGCTCAGCCAGACAAGAATGAAACTTTAGCTTTACAATGTCGTCTTCATAACTATACCGAGGTTTTACTTTTACTTCATTGTATTGAGCATTATTGTATTTAATTAGCATTGTTGCCAAGCGCGAGACAAGATTGCCTAAGTTATTCGCCAGATCAGAATTATACACTTCATTAAAGCGCTGTAAGCTAAAGTCGCCATCACTACCAAAGGTTATCTCGCGCAGTAAGTAATACCGCAAGGCATCATTACCATATTTTTGTACCAACGCAATTGGATCAATAGCATTGCCAAGACTTTTGCTAATTTTTTCACCATTATTTGTAAAAAATCCATGCGCAAATACTTGGTGTGGTAACTCCAAGCCAGCACTCCAAAGCATTGCTGGCCAGTAGATACAATGAAACTTAATAATATCTTTACCTACGATATGTAAATCAGCAGGCCACCACTTGCTAAATTTATCTGTACCATAGCCAGCTGCAGTTACGTAGTTTAGTAATGCATCAAACCATACATACGCCACCTGGCTATCATCAAAAGGCAAACGAATTCCCCACTCTTGAGTTTCGCGGCTAATACTAAAGTCTTCGAGTCCTTTGGTTTCGATAAAACTTAGTACCTCATTGCGGCGCGATTGTGGCTGAATAAAATCTGGGTTGTCTAAAATATAGTGCTTTAACCTCTCTTGATACTTGCTCAGTTTAAAAAACCAGTTTTCTTCTTTAATATGCTCGGGGGCTTTTTTGTGATCAGGGCAAAGACCGTCAACAAGATCTTCTTCTTTCATAAAGGCCTCGTGCCCTACACAATATAGGCCTTCATACACACCTTTATAAATATCTCCATTGTCATACACTTTTTGTAAAATGTCTTGCACGGTTTTTTTGTGATCGTCTTCGGTTGTGCGGATAAAACGATTGTAAGTAATGTCGAGTGTATTAAAGATGTTTTGCCATTTTTCGGCCGTTAGTTCAGTGTATTCTTCGGTACCCTGACCAGCTAGCTCGGCGGCATTGATTGTCTTTTGCGAGTTTTCGTCGGTACCGGTTACAAACAATACATTATCTTTACCAAGTTTTCGGCGATAATATCGAGCTAATGTATCGGCAGCAATTGTAGAATAGGCATGACCAATGTGCGGCACGTCGTTAATGTAATAAATTGGTGTCGTTACGTAGAACTTATTTTTTCGTTGATTTACTTTGGTGGTTTTCTTCATTTTTTACTTCTTCTTTTTCATCTGGGGCTGCGGTGAGTGTAGGAATTGGCTTCGGAATATCACTGCTGGCCCGTTTTGTCTTTTTGGCTCTTAATTGTACCAGTTTCCAGATAATAAGGCTAGCTATAAGAATTAATACTATCCACATCAGCCAGTTGTTCACCCCAAAGCGAGTTGTTGCTAATATTAGTGCCGTATTACCACTTTGAGTAAATTCTACCGTCTCACTATTAGCGGCAATTACACCAAATTCTGGACGATAAAACGTCGCCTTCTGCTGAGGTGCCAAATTACCCAGCATAATAGTAAACGTCGAAGCCCCAGAGCGCGCTTCGAGCATATAGTCTTCGCCGGCAGTTGCGGTTGGGGCCACAACATCATATTTTACCAGTGAGAGAAATGGTAATATCTGCCATTTGCTACCGCTTAGTTTGCCGTCGAGTACAATAGTGGCCGGCAAGCTCTCATACGAAATTGTAGTGTTTTCGTACTGATAATTAATATCTCTTCCGGATGCAGTTACTGCTACAGGACTATCATCGCTTTGTCCCCAAATTGCAAAGGCAACATGGTCTAAATCTGAGCTACCAAAATTATGAAATTTCTCACCCCATGTAGGGTCTACATTCATCCAGCCAATGCCTGGCACATACGCTTGTACCCAACTATGTAGTGAGTCAGTCACCGAATTAGACTGTTTAAGATCGCCACTATAGCCATAGCCAATCGGCATCCGTGCCGGAATACCAGCAGCCCTTAGTAAGCTAATGGTTAAGTCAGAATATTCTAGACAAACCACGTTATTAGGATCTTGCAAAGCCTTTATTCCACCTTGGCGAATATTGTATTTTATTTTTTCGTTATTATAACTTAGGGTATCAATTACATAATTATTAATTGCCAATACTTGGTCTGATACTTTTGATTTACCAGCCGTAAGTTCTTTGGCTTTGGCTTGTATTTGTGCATTATTTGCCGACCAATATTGTTGGCTAGAGGTATAACGTGCTACTAAGTCTTTGGGTATTTCTGCCTTAGTGCCACTTTTTGAAATGTCATATTCTAGATAGCGAATAATCGCTTGTATATCGGTTTGTACGACTATGTGAGTATGAGCAGGTACGTCATAATCAGCCAAAATATTACCGTCTACGTCGAGGCGGGTGTTTTTTGGTTGAGGACTAAGACTTCTTACTATAATCTTCTGCCCCGATGTATTGGGCGGAAGTGTTACCGTAAAAGTTTGAGTTATTGGTGAATCATTCTTAAGAGGAAAATTAAAGTTTATTTTATAAACCGTGCTATCACCAAAAACTAATGCAAGAGATTTATCGATTAGATCTTTTTTGTCAAATCCATAGGTAACTTGACCATTTTTACTACTTTGACTAATTGGTTTGGGGCCAGTAGTGTGGAGTGTTCCAAAACTTTCGGGAACGGTGAGTTTTACCGAATAATTTTCGCTTGTATCTTGCGAAATTGCCGGAACGTAAACAGTATGAGCACCTCCTTTGGTTTCTACTAACTTAGAAGTATCATAACTAACAATAAAGCTCCAGCTAGAGCCAACGCCCGAGGTTTGCCGAGTAAAATTAATGTTTATTTCTACATAGTCATATGGATAGCCCGATACTTCGGTGTGTTTTTTGGTAGTAGTAAACGGTATGCTACTACCGTCACCATACTCAACACTAATATTGCGTACATCATTGGTGGGTGTTGAAAGCTGAATGTTAGAAAGATACTTATTAGCAGTGTGGCTAGTAACATTGTAGGTTTCTTGCACGCGTGTATTAGCATCACTGGTAACACGATAATTAATTGCCACGTTATAGCTAAAGTCACTACTTGCCTGTGTAGAGTGAGCAAAAGCAGTAAGTAAAATAACAGCACCAAGAATAACGGCAATTAAGCCCCGTAGCTGCCGCGCGTATTTGCCGCCTAAATTCATATGCTTATTTTATCATAAGCTTTATCTGGAAATATATAAAAACCTCAATCGTAATAATTGAGGTTAAGGAATAAGTTTTAACACATAAAACCCTGTTGGCTTCTGGCTAAAGCCTAGCTTTGTATAGAGCGCTTCGGCATCTGGTCGTTTGGAGGCATTGGTAGTTAGGTTTAACTCTCTTAGGTTGCTAGATTGAGCAATAGCAATGATTTCTTTCATCAACTTTTGACCAATACCTTGGCCTCTATGTTTTTCATCTACCACCACGTCATGTACATAACCAACCTTGCCATGAGGAGTAATCATAATAATAAGGGTTGCAGCACCAATAATTTCACCATATTCAATACCTTGTGGTTTATACGTTCTTCCAACTTCAGCAACCACCAGTCTTGAATTTTCTGATGCTACGGTAGCGGTAATATAACCAATATTTACTTCATCAAGTAATTGAGAAAATAGAGTAGCTAGCTTATTATGCAAATCATGATGCGGGAACGACTTTGTAAAATGCCCAGGAACGAGTTCAAAAATATCAGGTGCTTCCATATCCACCACTCTCTCTTGCCGGTGAACAGAACGTGAATATTATATCTTATCTAGATAATCTGTAATGCTAAAGCGGTATTATAGAGCCTCTGCCATTCTTCTAAGCTCAGTTCTTGCGCACGAGCAGTTGGTGTAATATTGGCTTGCTGTACTTATTGTTTGAATAAATATTTCAAAAGCTGCAAAATAACTAAACTTAAAATAAACTAAGTAATTTGTTAAGCTTGATCTTAAATATATTTTTTACCTCAGTTGATTTGGGATAGTTTAAGAAAATCACTTTCTGCGTGCGCCAAATATTTATCAAATTGTTCCAGTTGGAGTCTTGGATAAGTCCCCTCCCCACGTGCGATGGCAATGCGGGCTTGGGGTCGTCGGATAAAATCAAGCATTTCTTTAGCAATCGTTTGAAACTGTACATTCAAGCCCATATAACGTATATAAGAAAAACAGTCCAATACGGCTTTTATTACATCTGCTTCAGCAGTACTTTGCTCCCATGAATAGTCAAGATCAACCATATAAAAATCTAATTGAGAGTTAGTTTTGGTATGTCCATATATAAACTGCGTAGGTCTAACTTCTGGAATAAATGGTTTATCAAGTTGCCAGTTATTCTTAAAGTAATGGAAAAGACTACTAACTAGTCTGACCCGCTGGTCAGTTGGGACTAATTTGTCAGAAGCATTTATACCATCTACGCTTTCTACGACTCGATATAATGCGACGTATTCACCATCGTTATCTTTAACAACGCTGCGCGGGCTACCAGATTCATATTTTGCTTTGGCTTTGACTAGCCAATTATTGGGCACCTTTAGGCCAGTAGTCTTCGCAAAGTCTTGTAGTGTATTTTCAAAACTATTAAGAAATTCTCGTGATGGGATACGCATACTTGGCTCAACCCGCACAACATATCGATCATCATTTTGGAACTTCTTGATATCGGAAAAAGTGCCGGTACGAATTCTTTCTGTGGGTTGATAGAAAGGTTCTTTGTCTCCTCGATTGGTGTTTAGCTGTTCAGTCATTGTTATTCATTTTATTATATAACACCCGCCACTGACTAAGGCTCAGTTCTTGCGCACGAGCAGTCACGTCTAGCCCAGATTGTTTAAGCAGCTCTTCTATTTGAGTAGGCTCTTTTTGTAAACCGCCAGCTAAGCTGTTGCGCAACATTTTACGTTTTTCACCAAAGCCAGCTTTTACTAAGCTGAAGAATTTTTGCTCATCCACATCAAATAATGGTTTGATGCGTGGGATGATCTTTAGTATGGCCGAATCTACCTCTGGTGGTGGCTGAAAAAGTTCTTTACCGACATTGGCTACCAATTCTACCTCGGCTTTTAATTGTACGCTCACTGCCAACACCGACATTTGTCCTGGCTTGGCAACAATACGCTGAGCGACTTCTTTTTGAATGAGCAGTACCATTACACTTGGTTGGTTATGATCCTGTAAAAACTTTTGAATAATTGGTGAAGTAATATAGTACGGTATATTAGCAACTACTTTGTACCCAACTGCTAAATTCGACAGATCGTAATCTAAAATATCGGCTTGGGTAATTTCTACATTATCTTTGGTAGCAAAAGTAGCCTTAAGCCCAGGCACCAAATCGGCATCGAATTCTACGGCAATAACTTTGCTAGCTTGTTCGGCCAAGACTTCTGTTAGGCTGCCTCGGCCTGGCCCCACTTCTAAAACTGTATCATTTTTTGATACCTCAGCAGATTCTACAATTTTATAGAGTGTCGGCTTATCAAATAGCCAGTGCTGACCAAGTGATTTTTTTGCTTTCATACAACGTAGTATGAGCTATAGAAGCCCAACTGTGAAGTTTAGCGTAAGAAACGACCACAAATCGGCCATGGGCTAGCACCGCGACGGGCATAGGTTTCTTGGGCTTTAGCGTCTTGTACGGCTGGTGGAGCATCGGCAGGATCGTGATAGCCACCATAGTTACCCCAGGTAGAATAGTCGAACTGGTAGGCACCTCTATAAAGTGGGTTTCTCTTATTAGCATAATTACCACCAGATTCACATTGACGCAATTTAGCCCAACCGTCAGCCAAACTATTGCCAGAATGTAGGGTAGAAGGTCCAATAACAACAACTTTAGTGTGTGGCTGCAAAGTTACCGTAGTATCAAGCAACTGTCTACTCTGCTCGACACCATCTTGATCAGTTACCAAGTAACTAAGTGTTTGCGAACCAGCAGCACCCGGATCTTGCACCTGACTATAACCAACCGGTTTAGATTGATCGGTAATATACTGTACGTTTGGCTCTATTGCTTGTTGCTCGGTAACAATATGTTGGGCCAAACGACGAACAATTACCTTCATACCAGGAGTTAACTTAGTAGTAAGTGGTATGTTTAGCCCGTCAGTAGGCTTAACTTCAAGGCCTTTCTCGCTAAAAAGCTCGCTAACAGTATTTTTGTGTGTGCGAAACTCAAACGTTTTACCGGCTAGCACCACCGTAACTGGCATGGCTCTGTCAATATGAATACTTTCGCCAACCGAACCGGCACTCTCAAACTGATCTATTCTATCAGTTGTAATGTCGTCTTCTGGATAAACGGTAATACCGGCCTGTTCAATAATTTTGCGAGGGCTACGGTAACCAGATAGGGTTTGAATCTTCTTGTTACCATCATAAATAACATATGGATAAGCGCGATAGACATTTATATTGGTTACTGCCTCGCTAAGCGGTTGGTCGGCAGCTGGTTCAACCACATCTCCTTTATTAAGAGTAACACCCATCTTCTGTAGGGCTTCGCCAACAGTATTGGCGTTGGTGGCAACGGTCTTTTTATTGCCATCATAATACACACTTACAAGGTTCTGACCATCGGCAAAGGCCTTTTGATCGGACGGTACAGTAATCTGGTTATTTGCCCAGTTACTGACTAACATAATAAACATAAAAATAAGCCCAAATACTAACAAGCCTCGCTTGAAGGTATACGGCTTCGATTTTCTAACTCTGCTCTTTTTTTTACGTATTAAACGTTTACGAGAAACGCTATCAAACTTCGGTAAAATAACTGCCTCACTTTGTTAGTAAACTATCTCGTGATTTTGTTTTTGTTTTACCTTAAGCGCTATTTTATCTTTTATGCTTATCACTTGTCAATCTTGACTCGAACAAAATATGTGTTCGAAATAAGGTAGAGAGCTATAACTTCCTTAAAGGAGCAAAATTAAGATTGAGTGTTTTTTGTCCAACACTCGCAAAGCGCACCGTTACTTCATACTCTCCGGCATGAATAACTTCGCCTTCTCCCCAGCTTTCGTGCATTACCCTATCGCCCGAGGTGAGGATTGGGGCTTCAGACATAAACGGATCACTCGGCTGTTCTTTCTCTACTAAGTGTTGCGACTGCATAGTAGCAATGGTGTTTTTACTGTCGTGCACCACTAAATTGTCAGGAATCTCGCTAAGAAAACGAGAAGGTACATTGTGTTGGGTTGTTCCATAGAGTAGCCGGCCATGAGCGTGTAGTAGATACAAGC
Organism: bacterium; assembly: GCA_029778565.1. Classification (GTDB taxonomy): domain Bacteria; phylum Patescibacteriota; class Saccharimonadia; order CAILAD01; family BJGX01; genus JAHFOQ01. Next base: position 23,312 of record JAKOQC010000575.1, on the reverse strand, counting down.
GTTCTTTGGCTCTGGTCATTCCTACATAACAGAGACGACGTTCTTCTTCGAGCTCGGTTGGCTCAAAAAAGGTACGACTGTGCGGAAATATTCCTTCTTCCATACCGCAAATAAAGACCGTATTAAACTCTAAACCTTTTGCAGAGTGCAGAGTCATCATAACTACCGCCTCGCCGCCATTTTTAAGGCTGTCTACATCGGCAATTAAGGCTATCTCTGACAAAAACTCATCAAGCCCGGTTGTGTCATAGGCTTTGGCGACACTTATTAGCTCACGTACATTTTCTACCCGTTCTTCGGCGCTCAGACTACCATCGTTAAGATAATCGAGATATCCGCTGCGTTTTAGTACGGCATCGATAAATTCACTTACCGGTACAGTTTTACTTAGCTCGGCAAGACCTGTAATCATTACACCAAACTCTACCAAGCTAGCCGAAGCTCGCGAACTGAGGCCCTCAATTTCTCCAGCCTGCGCCATTGCATCAAGCAAGGGTAACTCATACTTGGCAGCATGGTCGTAAAATACACTTAGTGATTTTTGGCCTAAAGCTCTGGCCGGAACATTAATAATACGTCCCAGACTAACGGCATCATTAGGCTGATAAATAAATCGCAAATATGCCAAGATATCTTTTATTTCTTTGCGCTCGTAAAATCTTACCCCACCTATAATTTGATATGGAATACCATAACGCAAAAAAGCTTCTTCTAAACTACGGCTTTGTGCGTTGGTGCGGTACAAAATAGCAAAGTCGTGCAGGCCGAGACGACTATCATTTTTTTGCAGTTGCTTTAATGTTTCTATAACAAACCGACCCTCATCGAGCTCGTCGCGTACACCTACAATATGAATTTGTTCGCCACTGCCTTGCTCGGTCCATAGGGTTTTTTCTGATCGTGAAGTATTACGTGTAATAACCGCATGGGCTGCATCTAAGATATTTTGGGTGCTACGATAGTTGCGTTCTAGCTTAATAACCTTTGCTTCAGGATAATCTTTTTCGAAATTTAAGATGTTTTCGTAATTAGCCCCTCGCCAAGAATAAATACTCTGCCAGTCATCACCTACCACACAAATATTGTGATGTGTCTGAGCTAGTAACTTTACCATCTGATACTGAGCCTGATTAGTATCTTGATACTCATCTACTAAAATGTATTTAAATTGTTGCTGGTATTTTTTGCGAATTGCTTCGTTTTCGATAAGCAAAACAGTAAGCTTCATAATAAGATCGTCAAAGTCCATTGCACCCGCCTTAAGTAGCTCTTTTTGATATAGTGGGTACACTTCGGCAGCTGCTTCCTGCACCCTACCAGTCGCAAATGTTTTATATTCCTGCGGATCTACCAGCTCATTTTTAGCAGATGATATTGCATTAGCAATACCACTCGGTGTGATTTGTTTTTCGTCAATTTTGAGATCTTTTAATATCTTCTTAATTAATGACTGGCTATCAGATGTGTCATAAATAAGAAAGTTACTACTATACCCAATCTCGGCTGCCTCGCGACGCAAAATACGATTAGCTATAGAATGAAATGTTCCTAAGAATGGCAGATATTGAGAATTGTCTTCGTCAAAGCGCAAAAGTCTGGCCACCCGCCTACGCATTTCGCCGGCAGCCTTATTAGTAAACGTTACCGCCAAAATATTTGCCGGGTTTACTTTTTTTTCTTGCACTAAATACGCCAGGCGGTGGGTAAGTGTTTTTGTTTTACCAGAGCCGGCACCGGCCAACATTAGTACTGGGCCATCAATTGCCAACACAGCCTCGCGCTGTTGATCGTTAAGGTCGTCGAGAATTTTACTCATTATTTTGTACCAGTACTCCCAATACCACCACGGTTTTGCGATTCCATTTTTTCTACTTCTATTATTTCCGGTATTTCGTAAGATAAGACCATCATTTGAGCTACCCTTGTACCTTTTTCGATTTTTACCTTTGTTTCGTTAGTGTTATACACTAAGAACTGATATTCATCATCATCTCCACAAAAGTCTTCATCACCAATACCTATGCCATTTGCTGGTAGTAATCCTAACTTATGGGTCGAGCTACGTGCTGCCAGCATCACCCAGTGGCCTTTAGGTACCTGCACCACTACATTGAGTGGTATTTTACCAAAGCTTTTTGGCCCTATTACGGTGTCGACTCTGGCCGAGAGATCTAAACATGCTGCGCCGTCTGATTTTCTCTCTGGCAGGGGAATAGTTTTGTCGAATCGTTTTATTTTTATAACTAATTTGCTCATTACTCTATTGTACTATGAATAATTACCGGCGAACAAAAAGCGCACGTAAATAAAAAACCCGGTGGGTAGACAGAGACTATGGGCGAATCTCTGCCTACCACACCGGTACCGACTGAAAGTTTACGCACCGAAGCACTTCTTCCTTCCAGACGTGGCAGCAAGCTGCTTGGCACAGCCCTCTACCCTACACCACTGTTACCGCGGCTGCGTGCAGTGGAGTTGGTACAAAATGGAGCACTAGGCCCAACCGAGCACGATACCGGCATTACCAAGTGTACCTACGTGCGTTGCAGAGCAGACCTACTCGAACCAGTGGGCTGTTACGCACTCTTTAAACCTAGGGCTGCTTTTAAGCCTTAGTCCTGGCTATCTTTGCAGATCCACTTCCGCATTTTGCTCCGTCCGCCGGTTGGCGGATTATCCGGAGGTCGAGAAGCGTTTACTTTTTCTCTCCCTTATCACGTTCGTGTGTCAGCTTTTCGTTACTCGTAGGAAGGTTCGGCAAAGCCAAGCCGTTGTAGAACCCGAAACGCTTGCGGGTTAGATATATTCTAACATAAAAAAAGAACCTAGATTTCTAGATTCTAACTAATTGAAGATCGCCATTAATTACAGTTGGTTCAAAACTCAGTATTTCATCACATAGCATCCCTTCGGGAATTTGGTTGTACAGAAAAATTGGTTTACTAGCCTCAAAAGCCATGTACATCTCTAGAAAAGTTGCTCCACCGATATAGTTAGGCACGCCATTTTTAGTAAAGTTAAGTACCAAAATAACATCACAGTCTTCTACTTTTTGCTTTTGCAAGCGAAGCATACTGGCTTTCCACTGCGCATGCTCTCTGGCGCCTAAATTATGCATTTCTACTTCTCTACCTGGATTGTCATAACTATTGGGTAAAGTTACGGTGTGTCTCATTGCTTCTAACTGATGTTTAATGGGCGCAACACGTGGGTAAAACGCTTTACTACAACAAACAAAGATCTTCATCTCTACCTCCTTAGGCTAGATTATGACTATCAGATTGTAGCACACGATTATTTCCTACTACTAGTTAGTTACAGGTCTTTTACAAGATATTCAACAGAAAATTGTTCACCAGATTGAGTTGTTACAGAACGTCTAGGTAAGTTTCTGGCCGTATAACCAAGTCTTTCATAAAGAGCTCTTGCACGAGGATTTTTTTCACTAACACCCAAACATATTTGCTTGTACCCTTTTTCTCTCGCTGCTTGCTCTGCCGCAAGGATAATTTGCGTACCAATCCCATTCGATTGCATCTCAGGTCGAACTTCAGCTCCATTAATTTCTGGTATATCGCTTAACGACTCTTTGACTTCACTCTCTTTAGGACCGCCCAAAATAAGTTCGGCATGCCCGGCTAACTCTGTGCCATTTCTTGCAATGAGATATACACTTTTTCCATCTTGTTGCATCTTTAATCTTTCTTGATGATAGTTTTTTGGTCCAAATGGCATAATTCTATCTAGCTCAAGAAGATCTTTCGCTGTTACTTCTTTTACAGAAATCTCTTGAGCCCTTTCTTTTTCATTCTGTATACCTTTGAGTTCTGATGTTAATTTAGTATTCAGCCCATTATTCACTGGCTCATTAGATACTTCCGGAGAATCAGACATAGAAATCGTTTATTTCTTATTATAGCGTTCTACACATTCATTAAAAATTTTGGTAGCTTCTTCAATACCGGCAAAACCTTTAATTTCTACCTTATCACCTTTAAGATCTTTATAGTGTTCAAAGTAATGTTGTACTGCTTTCTTCCAGTGTTCACTTACGTCTTCAATAGCTTGAATGTCGTCATAATGTTTATCATCGGCAGGTACACCCACTAGCTTATTATCTACCTCGCCACTATCTACCATATACATCACGCCAATTACCCGAGTAGGAACAACAAGCCCCATTGGCATTGGATCATCAGAAATAAGTAAAACATCTAATGCATCGCCATCTTCGTCTAGTGTAGAAGGCACAAAACCATACTCAGCCGGGCTACCAAGATGGGTTTGGTGTACTCTATCCAATACAAAATTATTTAATTCTCTATCAAATTCAATTTTAAGTCGACTACCTTTCGAGTTTTCGACTACGGTATTTACAATATTTGGCGCTTTGTCGCCATAGGTCATATCTAAGAGTGACATTCATGTTCTCCGGTTAATTTCAGCTACATTATAGCAATTATAAGAAGAGATTTCTAGGTTTATTTCTGGCCGGCGTGAACAATGGCCGCAAATTCTTTAGGCTTTAAGCTGGCGCCGCCCACTAGCACACCATCGCAACCCTGCAGCTGCATAATAGCCTTGGCATTCTCACCATCTACGCTTCCACCATATACAATACGACTCTCAGTACTGGCCAAGCGGCCAAAGCGTTGTACTAAAGCATTACGAATAAGACGCAGCATATCTTCTATTTCGCCAGGCTTCGCAAATGTACCAGTGCCAATTGCCCACACAGGTTCATAAGCAATAATGATTTTTTTAATCTCGTCGGCAGTTACATCTGAAAGATCAGTATTAAGTTGATCGAGTACTACTTGATGTGCTTTGCCGTCGTGACGCTGTGCTAAATTTTCGCCAACACACAAAATGGGTTGCAAACCATGTTCGAGCGCAATAGCAACTTTACGAGTTATTTGGTCGTCTGTCTCGCCATAATGGGTACGTCGCTCAGAATGACCAATAATAGAATACTTTGCCAGATCGCGAACCATTATGGCCGATACTTCTCCGGTATGTGCCCCAGCTTCATAATCAGAAATATTTTGCGCTCCAAGCTCAATTTTAGGATCAGACTTAAAACTTTTGAGTTCTCTATGCAGTGGGTACAAGTGAGTCGCTGGTGGACAAACCACAATAGTAGCAGCAGAAAATCCTTTCAGCTCTTGGTGAATTTTCTGTAATAAGACCGTACCCTCAGCGATAGTATCGTTAAGCTTCCAATTACCAATAATAATTTTGTGGGGGAGATTCATTTGTTTATAAGTATAACAATTTTAGATTGGCGCGGCTACTGAACTTCTACCAGTCTTATAGTGTCGGTACCACCAGCTACACCTCGGGATTTACCAAAGGCTTGCACTATCCAGTCGCCTTTTTTTACGTTACCTCTTTTATGTAAATCTTTAATAATTTTTTCTGATATTTCGCGTTTTTTAGAAACCAAAAATGGTTTACCGCCCCATACTATTGCCATTTGGTTACACACTCTCTCATTCGGGCTGGCTATAATAATTGGCATCGGTGGTCGCAAGGATGCAATAGACAGTGCAGTACTACCAGTCAGTGTTTCAGCCAAAATAAGCTTGGCTCCTACTTGTTGGGCCAGAGTAATAGCCGCTAAGCTTACGCTGGTTTGGGCTTCTTCTCCTGCTAACCTACCGGAATGAAACGAATGGCCAAATATTTTACGAGAACCTGTAATAAGCCGTTCTAGGCTACCCACTTCTTGGCTATATTCAATCGGCACAATTGCATCATTAATATTTTTGTCTGGCACAAAGTCTATCTCCAGACGGTTTTCTACAAAATAGTGTTCACTTTTTAAAATCACTCGCTTCATAAGCTCAACAGTCTGCACGGGGTATTGTCCCATAGCTGTTTCGCCAGAAAGCATTACACAACTTACGCCTAAACTTACTGCACTGGCAATATCATTTACTTCTGCACGGGTTGGTTGTGGGCTACTAATCATACTCTCGAGCATTTGCGTGGCCATAATAACTGGTTTCTTATACTGTCTACAAAGTTGAATTATTTCTCTACCTATTAGCGGAACGTCTTCGTTGCTTGTTTCGGTGGCTAAATCGCCTCGCGCAATCATAACTGCATCGCTCGCAGCAATAATTTCATTTAAGTTTTGGGTGGCAATACGAGTTTCTATCTTTGCAATAATACGTGCTTCACTTTTATGTTGTTGCAATAACTTACGTAAGTGCACAATATCATTGGCGGTTTGCACAAAGCTAAGAGCAACATAATCTACATCGTTTTTATACACAAATTCTAAATCTTTAAGATCTTTGGGTGTAAGCAGAGATTTAGAATCAAATATAGTATCTGGCAAATTAATACCATGATTGCTTGAAACTTTACCAGAATTTTTTACTTCAACGTTTATGACACCGTCTTTAACACTTACTACTTCAGTACGAATACTACCATCACGCAAAAATACACTATCACCCTTCTTTACCAAACTAGAAAAATCAAATTGAATGGGTAAATGCTTATCAGCACAATTTTTATGCGCACAAAGTTCTATTTTTTGCCCTGCACTAAGTTCTATGCTTCCCTCGGACAACGTGCCTAAGCGGATTTTAGGCCCCTGCAAATCAGCAATAACCGCTACGGATCGGTTTAACTTTTTGGCAGCTTGGCGGGCACTTTTTAATACATTAGCGTGCCAGTTATGCGTGTTGTGACTAAAGTTGAGTCGCACCGCATTCACTCCAGCTGCTAATAGTTGTTCTATTTTTTCTTCGCTAGCTGGGCCAATTGTGGCAACAATTTTGGTTTTTTTAAACTTACTGGCATCAATTTTCATATCTTTATGATACCAGAAATGGTTATGCTTTTATTGATTAGAAATGTAATTTATTAACTTTTTACTTCGACTACGGTTGCGACCTGCATAGAGATGTTGTTACCATCATGGGCAATAATTCCAAAGTTTGAGGTTTTATCAACCGTTACCGTCATATCTTTCGTTTCGCTAATGTTATTATCTGGCACTACGGCTACATTTTGTTCATTTACCGCAAACTTTTGGCCATCACTGTCATAAAAAATAAACCAATCACCGTTTTTTGCATTAGCTACATCGGCAACTTCTATCGGATGAGTAATTACTTTGCCAGATAAGTCTATATTAACAAGATTTTCGTTATTCATATCAACTCCGGCGCTGGTACGAACATTCCCACCAGTAATTGTATAAGAAAATGGCGAGACCTTAATTTCATCACCTGGCACAATGTCTGTTATCTCGACGTCTTTTGCTGTACTTAGTGCTTCGGTCGAAACAATCCGCTCTGCAGGATGAACTTTTTCTTTAAACATTTCGTACCCCAGTTTAGCCGTTCCCAGCAATGCTGCTCCCGCTAAGGCAACAGCTTTTAACTTGTTCTTTCGCTCGGTAGTGGAGTGTTTTTTCTCTATCTCGACCTGCTCTTCTGCTGGTCGATAATCACTCATTTGTACTACATTATCCGGCGTTTGTTTTATAGCTTCTAGCTCAGCCTGTAAATCAGATTTACTCACGCCAATATCGCTAAGTGTTAGTCTATCACCGTTATAATCAGATGTGTTTCGTGTTTCCATAAATATCCTTGTGGTTACTATACCTGCTAATATTACTTTCTTCAACATTCTTGATTGAACCGACTATTTGTGGTACTATTTTAAGGTTAAAAACTGCCGTCAGGCCCCATCGTCTAGCGGTTAGGACACCAGGTTTTCATCCTGGCAACAGGGGTTCGATTCCCCTTGGGGTCACCATAGAATTTATACAGTAAAATACAAATAGAAAACCGGTGTCCTAACAGACAGGTTAACATTATCAATGTTTCATCCTGTCGGGCAGAAGTTTAATTCCCCTTGGGGTCACCATAGAAAAAGGCCAAGTAACAGCTTGGTCTTTTTCTATGTAAATTAAGCCAATTCTATCAATCAAGTTGTTATAATAAACGTAAGTAGTATTATGATAATCAAAAATTTCTCAAAACTTGGCGTTAACGAAATTCGCCGTGATGCATTGTTAATTGCCGAAGCTGGCTATGAAGCAATAGAAATTAATCGTTTGTTTCAAAACGTTTGTTCGCTTGAGCAAAACAAACTTTGTGTAGGTATGCATGAGTTTAACCTAGAAGGTTATAAGAAAATTTACATAATTGGGTTAGGTAAGGGTTCGGCACGGGCTACTAAATCAATTTTAAAAACAATTCCTGGCAGTATGCTTAGTGGCGGTGTGGTAATTGATATCGAAAAACAATGGCTTGGCAAAGTTAAATCTTATAAAGGCACCCATCCGCTACCTTCAGAAAAAAACATTGCTGCAACCAACGAAATAGTTAAAATACTTACTAAAGCTACAAAAGATGATTTAGTAATTACCATTATTTGTGGTGGTGGTAGTTCGCTCATTTGTCGTCCCTGCAACAAGGTTACTTGTACCGATCTTCAAGCGGTGGGTGATCATTTACTAAAAAGTGGTGCAAGTATTACAGAAATGAATACTATTCGCAAACACTTAAGTGAAATTCACGGTGGCTATCTGGCGAAATATGCTTACCCGGCCCATGTATTAAGTTTGATTATCTCGGATGTGCCGGGCAATAAGATAGACATGATTGCCTCAGGGCCAACAGTAAGAGATACCACCACAATTGCCGATGCTAGGGCGCTTGGAAAAAAATACGGCTTGCCGAATCTCGATTTTGTCGAAACCCCTAAAGACCAAAAGTATTTTGAGCATGTGAGTAATATCGTCTTAGCAAGTGGCGAAACGGCTTTGTATGCCATGAAAACCAAAGCTGTTGAACTTGGGTACTCTCCAAAAATATATTCTAAAGCCCTTACCGGGTTTGCAAAAAATGTTGGCCCTCAAATGGCTCAGACAGTTGCCCCAGGACAAGCACTCCTCGCCTGTGGCGAAACACAAGTACATGTCACTCATCCCGGGAAAGGTGGGCGTAATCAAGATGTGGCGCTTTCGGCCATGCCCTTTTTAGCCGAAAATTCAGCTATTATGTCATGCGCCAGTGATGGAAAAGATAATATTCCGGTTGCAGGAGGATTAGTTGATGATGATTACTCTGTGTGGAAGATGGAACAAATTGATGCTGACCCTACAGAAGCAGTTGAGATGAATAGAAGTTATATTACACTCAAGAAGATTCAGGGGATTTTTAAAATCCGTAAAGTGACTGCTAATATATCAGATTTTATAGTAGTATTAAGAAGATAAACATAAGTATTATTCCCCCATGAAAAACCGATTTGTATTTTTCGATTCTACCCCTGCCGATCACCGGTATTTTTCTCATCATCTCAGTAATTATGGTGCAGAGTTGGTTTTTCATAAAGAACCTCTTAGCGAGCAAAATATTCAGCTCGCAGAAAATGCTAATGTTATTAGTGTTCATGTAGCAAGTAAGATAAGTCATTCTGTACTACACGCCCTGCCACATTTGCAATTTATTGCTGCCCGTACGACTGGTTATGACAATATAGATGTAGAAGCAGCCAAAAAAGCCCATATCGTTGTTTCGAATGTTCCCCGTTATGGAGAAAACACCGTAGCAGAATATACATTTATGTTACTTCTTGCGCTAAGTCGAAAAATCCTCCCCTCAATCGAGCAAAGTAAATCTGGCAAGATTGATCATACTATATTAACTGGCTTTGATTTAAGTGGCAAGACGCTTGGTGTAATTGGTACCGGCAGTATTGGTCAACATGTAATTCGTATAGCAAATGGGTTTAGTATGCCAGTTGTTGCATATGATCCTTTTCCAAATAAAAATCTCGAAAATGATTACAACTTGCGTTATGTAAGTTTACAAGAACTTTTTGGTAGCGCCGATATTATTACCCTGCACGCACCATATACAGGCGAAAATAAACACCTCGTTAATTCACAGGCTTTTGCCTCTATGAAGAAAGGAGCCATACTAATAAATACTTCTCGTGGCGAGCTGGTGGATACCAAAGCATTGGTTGCTGTGCTAGCAAGTGGCAAACTCGGCGGAGCAGGACTTGATGTGGTTGAAGGTGAAAATCTTTTATTGCTCGATGAAGAAAGCGAACTGTTACATAGAAAAAATCTTCGTGGTTTTAACTATGCAGTCGAACAAATGATGTTAGAAAAAATGCCCAACGTAATTATTACGCCACACAATGCTTTTAATTCAAAGGAGGCTATAGAAAGAATAAACTCAACAACCCTAGAAAATATTTCTAACTTCTTCAAACAGATGCCAACCAATACAGTATAGCTATTTTTAGCCATACTGCTTATGATATACTTTAAGTAAGTTATTCCAATGAATATTAAGCAAATTACCCCCTACCAAATACTCGATAGTCGTGGCGAACCTACCATTATGGTTAGAATGATTTCTGACTCTGGTAATAGCGCCGAATTTGCTGTTCCTGCCGGTGCAAGTCGTGGTGCTAACGAAGCAGCCGAAAAGCGCGATGGTGGCGTAGATTTTAACGGTAAAGGTGTGAGTAGTTGTATCGAAATTATTACTCAGGTTATTGCCCCTAAATTTATTGGTTATCCACTTAATCAGCAAGATGATTTTGACGGTCTACTAATTGCTCTCGATGGTTCAGAGAAAAAAGCCAACCTTGGAGGCAATACATTACTAGGACTTTCTGGTGCTTACTTAAAGCTCAGTGCACAAGAGAGTGAAAAGCCACTCTGGCAGTACATTGCTGAGGCCAACCAAACCACACCAGAGTTTCCTCGTCTATTTGCCAATATTATTGGCGGTGGCAAACATGCACCGGGCTTAGATATACAAGAATATATGGTGGTGCCTGCTACAAACACACCAACCGATGCAATAAAAGTTATTTATAATGTGTACCATACTATACAAAAAGTTATGCAAAACCTGTATGGCCCTTCTGCAAAACTGGTGGGTGATGAAGGGGGTTTAGCGCCAATTGGTACCAATACCGAGGTTATCTTAGAGGCCTTCAGCCAATTAAATTCAAAATTAGAAATGAAGTTTGATGTAGCACTCGATGCTGCAGCAAACACGTTTTATAAAGATGGTGTGTATACAATCGAAAATCAACAATTACATGCCAGTGATTTACTAAAACTCTATGAAGCCTGGGATGCCAAATTTCCAATCTATTCAATTGAAGATCCTTTTGCAGAAAATGATGTTGAGGGTATTGAGCTACTAAAAACCCTACCAAAACCAGAAAAGCCATTTTTAATTATTGCCGATGATTACACTGTTACTAACAAGGCAAGAATAGAAGAACTACAAAAGGACGAACTCTTCGATGGAGTTATTATTAAACCTAATCAAGTCGGTACTATCACAGAAACGTTTGAGGCCATTAAAGCGGCGCGAACTTCGAAGGCGAAAGTTATTATTAGCCATCGAAGCGGCGAAACAAATGATGATTTTGTTGTTGATTTAGCATACGGTGTGGGTGCAATGGGTATGAAACTTGGTGCACCTATGCGTGGTGAGCGTGTCGCAAAATATAATCGACTTTTAGAAATTCAAGCCGACCTAGATGCCAACCAAGCCAGCGCAAGCGTGGCAACACCACAAAATACACCAACTCCTGCAGCAACAGAAAAATCTAATTCTATAATTCCACCAACACCAATGACCACTCCACCAATGATGAACACTAGTTCAACCCAGCCGGCAGTCGCACCACCAACCACGCAAGCTCCACCTGCAACTTCAACAAATAATCCTTCTAACCCACCAGCCGCATCTCCAGCCCAGACATTACCCAATACACCCTTACCAACTCCTCCTCCCTCTACACCACCCGCACCAGGTCCACAGCTTTCCCCTTAAGCTCGAAAATAGTTTAGTAGCATCGTATACTAGCTAATAAATGTCTATTCTATTACTCCATTCTAAGACTGAGTTTGATTTTGAAAAACATCAAACCGGTAACCATAACTCACACAAAGTATCAATTATTAGTTTGGTGGGGGCTATTTTTGTTTTACTCATCTTTTCTACTATATACCACATTGTCTCAATGTCACCGACACATTCCCACATATCACTCAAACAATACAATCTGGAGATAAACAAACCCAGAATGTTTGGCGAGACAGCTCTCGCCAGTGTTGAGCCCTTGCCAAGTGTTCCAATCGGTAATTTTTCTGGCAATATTCCTGTTTTAATGTATCACTACACGCCTAGTAATTTTGAAGCGCAATTACAGCATCTACAAAATCACGGCTATACATCAGTCACTATGCGTGAGGTAAGTGAATTTTTATATAATGGAACGCCTCTTCCAATTAAGCCAGTTGTTATTACGTTTGATGACGGATTTCAAGATCAGCTGAAAGGCTTTGCGCTGTTAGAAAAATATAAAATGAAGGCTACATACTATATTATTTTAGGTGGTGAGAGAAGTAATTATTGTATTGGACTATCTCGCACTAATCTTAATTGTGGTGATAGCTATCTTAATTGGACAGAACTCAAGAATTTACATGATTCTGGGCTTATAGAGATAGGAGCTCATACACTTAATCACGCAGATCTACCCAACTTGAGCGAGAGTGAACAGTGGCAAGAAATAATAGAAAGTAAAAAACGACTTGAAGAGATATATAATATTACGGTTAGTTCTTTTGCTTATCCGTATGGTCGATACAATCAAAGTACCGTAGAGCTGGTTAAAAAAGCTGGCTTTCTTACTGCTGTTACCACTCACTCAGATATTTTCCAGACTTCTGCTAATCGTTATACCATGCCGCGCGTGCGGGATGCACTCGTGCTACCGTAAGAATGTCTTTCTTGATATAATGATAAAATGAAACTGCTTACGCTCGATAGTGCTGACCTCACTGGCAAGAAAGTATTTTTACGAGTCGACTATAACGTGGTTAATAACGGTGAGGTAACCGATGAGTTTCGTGTACGCTCTAGCTTGCCAACCATTGAATATCTACTCGAGAAGGATTGCTCAATAATCTTAGCAAGCCATAATGGTCGACCAGATGGCAAAGTAGTCGATTCTATGAGCCTACGGCCAGTTGCCAAGCTACTGCCCAAGCTACTCAATAGAGACGTTATTTTTGTAGATAACTGTGTGGGTAGCGAGGTAGAAAATGAGGCGAAATATTTACGCACTGGTGACATTCTTTTACTCGAAAATTTACGCTTTCATAAAGGTGAAGAGGACAACGACAAAAACTTTGCCAAAAATCTTGCCGATCTTGCTGAGTGGTATATAGATGATGCCTTTGCAGCTGTTCATCGGGCCCACGCAAGTATTGTAGGCATACCGAAGTTATTACCTCATGCAGCCGGGCTCTTGCTAGAGCGAGAATACAATACGCTCTCAGAGCTCATGAAAACTCCTGCCAAACCTTATACTGCCGTCATTGGTGGTGCTAAAATTTCTGACAAAATAGAAGTACTCAACGAGCTGCTCAAACACGTCAATGCTTTATTAATCGGCGGAGCAATGGCAAACACTTTTTTAGCAGCTCTTGGGAATAATATGCAAGCCAGCCTAGTAGAAAAAGATTCATTTGCTGATGCCAAAAAGATTATTTCCGCCGCAAAGCGTCGAAAGGTTCGTTTGTTATTGCCCAGTGATGTAGTTGTAGCTTTGGATATAGACGGGAAAAAAGGTTTACGAACAACTAAAGTTGATCAATTAAGGCCAAAAGAAATTGCACTCGATCTCGGCCCATCAACAATGGATTCGTTTAATGAAGTTATTGCTGGTAGTAAAACGGTATTCTGGAATGGCACACTTGGACGGGCAGAAGTTGCTAACTTCGCAAAAGCTTCAGAAAGTTTGGCACATGCCATGATTAGTAGTGATGCAAAAACAATTATTGGTGGTGGCGATACCGCTGCTTATATTGACAACGTAGGCCTACATTCCCATTTTAGTTTTGTTTCAACCGGTGGGGGCGCAAGCCTAGAATTATTATCCGGAAAAAAACTCCCTGGCATTGAAGTTTTAATGAAAAAATAATTTCCATTGCTTTCAAATCTGTTCCATAAGATAATAAGAACATGAAATTTTCTCAAAACTTTACCAAAACCTCTAAAACAGTTTCGGCCGAAACTGAATCGATTAATGCAAAGCTACTTACACGAGCAGGATTTATTTATCAAGAGCTGGCTGGTGCTTATGCATTCTTGCCGCTCGGCTGGCGAGTTATTCAAAACATCGAATCTATCGTGAGAGAAGAAATGGACAAAATTGCTACCGAGCTACATCTTACATCTCTCTCACCTAGAGAAAGATGGCAGGCCACAAAGCGTCACGATAGCGTAGACGTATTAATGAGTACCAAAGCTGCTAATGAGGTAGCTCTACAAAAGAGTACCGCTGAATACATTCTTAACCCAACCCACGAAGACATAATTACACCTATTGCTAAGCAGTATGCTAATAGTTACAAAGACTTGCCATTTGCTACTTATCAAATTCGAACAAAATTTAGAAATGAAGCCCGAGCAAAATCTGGTCTTTTGCGAGGACGTGAATTTATTATGAAAGACCTGTATAGTTTTCATACCTCAGAAGATAACTTAAAAGAGTTTTACGAAGTAGCTAAAGAACGCTACATAGCCGTGTATGAAAAACTAGGTCTCGCAAAAGACACATTTATTACGCTCGCCTCTGGTGGAGATTTTACCAAAGAATACTCACACGAATTTCAAACTTTACTTGAGAGTGGCGAAGATACAATTTACTTAGATAGAGAAAATAAGATAGCCTACAACAAAGAAGTTGCCACTCCAGAAGATGCCAAAAAACTAGGAGTTGATTTTAACAAACTCGAAGAAGTAAAAGCGAGTGAGGTCGGGAATATCTTCCCTCTTGGCACGAAATACTCAGAATTATTAGACTACTACTATACCGACCAAGACAATACACGACATTTAGTCTGGATGGGTAGCTATGGAATTGGTATTAGTCGTTTAATGGGTGTAATAGCAGAAAAATATCATGATGATAAGGGATTAGTATGGCCAGAGAACGTTGCTCCATACAAGTATCATATTATTGCTTTGCCAGACACGGCCAATATTAAAGCAGGTGAAGATATATACAAGCAGCTTGGTGAAGAAAATTGTTTGTTCGATGACAGAGCAGATGTAAGCCCAGGTGAGAAATTTGGTGACGCCGATCTTATTGGTATTCCAAACCAAATAATTATTTCTAATAAGACTCTAGAATCTGATTCGGTAGAGTTTGTCGATCGTGCAACTGGCAAAAAAGAAATGATAAAAATCTCTGAATTAACAAACTAACCAAAATACTTTTCAACAATTTGCTTATATTTTGCTTGATCTTTACCAATATCCTTACCCACTAATGATACTAGCCATTCTGAGTCTTTAAAAAATGAATTTCTGAGTTTTGATATATCTTTTGGTTGCACTTTTTTAAGTTTATTAATAAAACTATCTGGTGTCTCAAGTGGTTTACCTTCTAAAAAGTTTGTGTCAAACCAATATTCAAGATCATCTGGTGTTTCAAATCCAATTTCTAAAGAATTCAAACAAAAACCCTTTGCTCTATCCCACTCCTCTTTAGTAAATTTACCATCCAAAATTTTTGCAACTTCTCCTACGCAAATGTCGAACAATCCAGCAATATTTTTAGGTTGGGTTCGGTCTTTTATTATAAAATAACTGTAATCTTCGTCTATTGCATAATATGAATGTGCGCCGTAACTTAGTCCTTCTTGGCGAGTTTTTGTAAATAATCTAGCACCAAATCCAACACCTAAAAGCGTATTAAATAGTTGCATCGGAGCCTCTAATTGTTTATTGTATTTTTTTTTAATAAAGTGTAATTCAAAATGCTGTTCTGTTTCTAACTTAGAATCTTGAACTAATATCTCTTTATTAAACTTACTTAGATCTTTCTTTTTCCATTTTTGTTTTTCACCTGTTCTATATGTTTCTAAAAACTTATTTAAAATAGATTCAATATTTGATAATCTGCCGCTACTAAGATCGCCTGCTATAATAAAATACAAATTTTGAGCTACGTGGTATTTATTAAAATAATCAACTATATCTTCACGATTAATATTATTAAGAGATGCAATTCTTTCATCTATAGACAAAAATTTTGTCATTATTGTTTGACTTGCTAGGTAACCACACCTATCTGAGTCGTTATCTTTCTTTCTAGAAAGTTCTACAGCAACAACTTTTTTTTGATTATCAATGTCTTTTTTAGAAAAAATTGGCTTACCAATTTGCGCAGTGGCTAAATCTATAATATGTTCATATTCATTAATACCACCATTATAGTAATATCTTATTAGATGATCAGATGTATTCGCATTAACCCTTACACCATATTTTTCTGCCTCATATGAAAGTGCTTCCTCAGTTTTGTATTTTGAATTACCACAAAAGGCTAAGTGCTCTAATAAATGTGCTAATTCTTGCTTTGATGGTTCTGTATAATCCCAGCCAGCTCGAAAACATGAGTTAAATAAAAATTTCTTAGTATCTGCTACATCTATAGCCAAAAGATTAGCACCATTTTTTAAAGATACTATATGGGTCTTATATTTCAAAATATAACTCCTATTTATTTAAGTATTCTGCTCTTAATTTGACAAAAGAACAAGACTGTTTTTTAATGCTCTTATGTGCTATAATGTAGACAATATAAAACACCCAGAAATTGGGTGTTTTTATTATTTGATTAATTTTTTAGTTTTTCTAATACTTCTTTAACGGTCAAAGTTGCCTGATCGCCACTACTCATATCTTTAAGCACTACTTTACCGCTTTCTAATTCTGCATCACCAATTACCAGTACATATGGTACACCAAGTTTATCGGCATACTTAAATTGTTTATCTAGCTTTGCTTCATCAAGAAAAATTTGTGTATTTATCTTTTGACTGCGCAACTCACTTGCAACCTCTAATGCTTTGGCAAGCACTTTTTTACCACCAAACTGTACGATTAATATTTTATTTGGTGAAGCAGCTTTACTATCTATTTTATTTGCTTCTTGCATAGCCGCAAAGAGCCGGGTTAGTCCAATAGAAATACCCACTCCGGGTAAATCTGCGCTGGAGTAATATTTTGTGAGATCATTATACCGTCCACCCGAGCACACACTACCAAATTCTGGGTAATCAACTAAGTTAGTTTCGTACACAGTGCCAGTATAATAGTCTAGGCCTCTTACAATTCGTAAATCAAAAGAATAAACTTTAGGATTAACGTTGGCAGCTTTTAGGGCGAAGAGTAGCTCCTTCATTTCTGCAATACCAGCAAGAAAAGTTTTATTATCAATAGAAAGACCTTCTAGTTGTTCTAATACCTCTTCTGGCGTGCCACTCATAGAAACAAAGTCAATTACTTGCTGAGTATCATCACTACTTAGGCCAATCTTACCAAACTCTTCTATCAGCGCGTCCTTATCCAGCTTCTCTAGCTTATCAACCAGATGCAAAACATCCGATGCCTTATCACTTAGGTCAATAGCATCCACAAAACCACTCAGTAATTTTCGATTACTAATGCGAATAATGTAGTCACCTATTGCTAGCCGAGAAAAAGCCTCACTCACAACTGCAACTATTTCGGCATCATGTAAGACCGAGTGAGAACCAATTACGTCCACATCGCATTGCAAAAATTCTCTAAATCGACCTTTTTGGGCTCGTTCGGCGCGCCAATTCTTTTGAATTTGATAGCGCCTAAACGGCATTACCAAATCACTTTGATGTTCTGAAACATAGCGAGCTAATGGCACTGTTAAATCATAGTGTAGAGCATAGTCTTTTTCACCTTTACTAA
Source organism: bacterium (assembly GCA_029778565.1). Taxonomy (GTDB): domain Bacteria; phylum Patescibacteriota; class Saccharimonadia; order CAILAD01; family BJGX01; genus JAHFOQ01. The sequence continues at coordinate 5,496 of JAKOQC010000575.1, read as the reverse complement.
ATCGGTAAATTTCTTTTTCTGTTTCTCCGCCACCTTTAGCCAATAACACTTCTGCCAATTCAATAGCTGGAGTTTCTATTGGTGTAAACCCGAATAACTCATATGTCTCGCTAATAGCCGAGATCATTCTCTTAAATTCGATTTGTTCTGCAGGTAAATATTCTGGAAAACCAGAGGGTCGGCGTGGAGTAACTTTATTCATTACACTATTATCTCTTATTCGCTTACTGTTACGCAACTGTTGCTACGGTTGTGGTGGAGTACAAGGATCATACGGTACCCCATTACCATAATAAGCATTTGGGTTAGAACATACTGATTGTGGTATGTTTTTCCATAATACCGTTGCGGTTGCATTAACTGATTGATCTGCACTTAATAAAACAGAGCTCGTAAATGTATGTGTGGCATTCGTTTCACTTCCATTAACAACAAAAGATCCTAAGTGTGTTTTACCTTGATTGTACCCAACATATGCACCATCTTGTGAATTGTCATTTAGATAAAAATCTAAGCGATAACCAACTACATCTGCTTGATTCAGCGAAACATTATCTGCCATATTTGCTGTATAGTTGTAATTAACAGTTAATTGATTACCGGAAAAGCTCGTAGAGGTAATGGTCGGTCTATTTAAATAGTAATTAGCATGACCATCAGTAGGCAGAGACATCAAGTAATTATTAAGCAGGTTAGGCCCGAGATCAGTATCGGCAATTCCGTTGTCTTGATTGCTATCAGAGGCAATATCAATACCGAATTGACCATTGGCATAAATACTATTATTTACAGCACTCACGCTAAACACATCTTGAGCACCACTTTGGTGAATTAAAATACCCTGATTCGTATTGCCGGCAATTATGTTTGGCTCGCCTGTATTATCACCGCCAATTTGGTGTTTGTACACAGAAACACAGCCACCATAGAATTCATTAACTTGTATTCCCGCAGCTCCGTTACCATACCCAGCCTGTACTGCCCCATTAGCCTTGGTACCAATAAAATTATTAAACACTGTGGAGTTAGTAGTATTACCATTAGCACTACAATCTCTATAAAGATGAATACCATTATTATTGTTAGCAGAAATAATATTTCTCTCGCTCGCCAATGTTCCACCAATAGAAAAATTACTTGTTCCATAGGCAGTAATACCATTACCATTATTTGCTAAAGGATTACCTTCTATGTTTAAGCCAATATAATTTCCGGTAATGGTAATTTGAGTAGCTGCGCCCATAAAAATGCCATTGTTATTATTACCTGCAATAACATTATGATAAATAGTAACGTTTGTACCATCTGCAGTCGAAACACCATATGTATTATTAGCAAGCGCAACTTTACCGGTTGCATCAGTACCAACTAAGTTATTTTGAAAAGTACCAGTACTAATAACAATACCTTCTGAGTTCGAGCCGGATACTAAATTGTTTTGAAAAACATTCCCACTATTATTAACAAAGGCATAAATGTCGGCACCAGAATTAGCCACTATAGTACTGCCGCTAGCATTGGTACCAATATAATTACACTCAACCAACACACCCCCTACAGTTGAATCTATTGAGAGTGCAGCAGCATTATTAGTAGTTCCATTCATTACTAAACCCCTTACGACTGAATTTGTAGAGCCAGTTGTAAAATGTAAAGCATTTATTCCACTTGCGCCACTCGCATTTATCTCTATTAATAGATTGTGCGGTGTATTATTGTTCACTGGCAAGCTAGCTGGTACTAGTGTTCCACAACTAGCTCCGCTTTGTGTGGTACCGTCAATGGTTAGTTGATCAGTAATGTCTGGCAATGCTGATGCCGGTGTAATGGTTTGTACGCCACCACCAATAATGGCAAAACTAATGCTGTCTGCTCCTGGGTTGGCATTAGCGTCTAAGATTGCTTGCCGAAGACTACCAGCTCCAGAATCGGCAGTAGTAGTAACCGGATAATCTGCAGCATGGGCTGTTGAGACACATAAAGCAACTGATGCAATTAAAGAAGCTGAAGTTACAAGTATTAACAACCGTAAGCGTTTCATAATATTAAAGTATACCTTATCAATTCCCAGATATCTAGACAGTGTCTTAATCGGTACAGCCTTGATATGGCGGTCCATCGCCTTGTCGAATAAAGCCACTTTGCTGACAAGTAATGTTTTTCCATAATATTGTAGCAGTCGCAGAAATACTCTGATTACCATCGAGTGGTATCGAGCTAGTAAATGTATGGGTAGCATTGGTTTCTGAGCCATCAACTACAAAGCTACCAAGGTGCGTTTTGCCCTGATTATATCCGGCATAAGCACCATCTTGAGCATTATTATTCAAATAAAAGTCTAATCGATAACCGAGTAAGTCGGTTGGTAATAAGCTATACCCATCATCACTTGGCGTAATACCGGGTGGTGCCTGAAAATTATATCCAACTGTTAGTTGATTTCCACTAATATCTGCCGAAGTTATAGTAGGACGATTAAGGTAATTATTCGAGTAGCTGGCTGGGTAATCTATTAAGAAGTCATTTAATACATTGGGCCCAAGATCTATATCGGCTTGTCCGTCGTTATCGTTATCTGTTGCTAGATTTACCCCTAAATTACCATTACCATAAATTGTGTTTGGTAAAACTACATTACTAAATACATCAGAACCCGTACATGCGGTAAACCCAAAGCCATAATCGCAATCATCTTGGTAGCCATCGGGCACATGAAATATTCTAATACCGTCTTGAGTATTACCAGCAATTATATTTTGTTCGCCCTGACCATCACCACCTATTTGGTTTTTTAATACAGTAGTTGGGTTAGAACAATTTGCAATTGATTCATTAACCGTAACACCAGATAGGCTGTTGCCATAACCATTAGCAATAGTACCAGAGGTGTTTGTGCCTATATAATTACCAATTAACGTATTTAATGTTGTGGTTCCGCAAGAAGTATTAGTAATATGCACCCCACTACCGCCGTTAGCAGAAATAACATTTTGTTGCCCTGCTGTAGCACTTCCAATGGTTACCTGGCTTGCCGTGCTATCATAACTATCGTTCCCCAACCGAATACCATCTTGGGTATTGCCGGCCGGATTATTTGACGCATCTAGGCCAATATTATTTGAGTATATTTGTATATCGTGACCTGTATTATTGACTAAAATCCCGTTTTTTATATTCGAATAGATATTGTTGTTATAAATGAGAGTCTTAGATGCGCCATAAGAGCTTTGAACGTTAATACCTTCTCCATTATTAGAATAGATATTATTATTTTGTACAATAAAATTAGTTGTATCAGAGATAGAAATAGTATATAAACCATTAACATCATTGTTTCTTATTTCATTAGCATTAATATTTGCCCCATCAGCCACTACAGTAATGCCTCCCTGAGTATTATTTGCTACTAGGTTAGATGAAAGAGTTAAATTTGCAGCGATAATATATATGCCATAACCATTTGGAATAGAATTGCCATTTAGGCCCACTCCTACGTAGTTATTACTCACTTCTGAGTCAATAAGAGTATCTCCTCCATTAATTCCTCCAACCTGATTAACTACGACATTGTTATTAATGTTAGCATTAGTAGCGCTCTGAAAATTCACCCCGCCATTTGCAAAGCCTCCTGTAAGTACAGTAGTACCATTTGCCTGCGAACCTATAAGGTTGTGGTCTATATCAATAGTAGAATTATTACCCAATAGATAAATTTGAGCTTTGCCGTTCCCACCAATTACGTTGTTTTGAATTGTTAACCCAGAAACCGACCCGTAATCAATATAAATACCATTTTGTAAATTTGCCTCTGCAGAATCTCCGGTAGGGTCGGTACCAATATAATTACAGTTAATAGAGATATTCGAAATAACATCACCACTTGCCTTTGTAGCAATACCATTAACACTTTCAAAGCCACTCTGCCCAGCATTATTTATTATTAAGCCTTTTATTATAGTGTTATCGCCACCAGATTCTATGCGAAGTACACCTACTTGGTAAGAAAATCCAGGGTCGCTAAGCTGACTACCATCTATTTCTATTAGAAGGGTATGTGGAGTATTTGAGTTAGCTGGTAAGGATGGTACCAAGGTTCCACAACTAGCGCCAGACTGAGTGGTGCCATCTATAGTAACGGTATCGGTAATATCTGGCAGATCACTTGCCAATGTAATAGTATGTACACCCGCGCCTGCAATTGCAAAGCTAATAGTATCGGCACCTAAATTTGCATTGGCATCTAATATTGCTTGTCTTAAGCTACCTGCGCCACTATCGTCAGTGTTTGTTACATCGTAATTTGCTGCACTAGCCGTATTACTAAATACAAACATCAAAAACAGGCCAAGTAGTATTGGTAGTAATATGCGAAATTTTAGCATTTATTATTAAGTAAATTATTTTTATTTTTTACTACAGCAATAACAATTCCGCCCGAAACTAGTAACATGGCTAAAGCAGCTATATAACCGACAGTTTGGCTATCGCCAGTTGGTGCCAATGTACCGCTAGATGTAAGGGTAACATATGGCGAAAATTCTGAGGTAGAACCATAACTATAGGTGCCGTCAGCAGGGTTTATTTCTTGTGCAATACTTACACTCATGTTTACTACACTAATTAACAATGCAATTGCCAAACTAACTATTAATGTTTTTGCTACTTTACCAAGATTTTTCTTCATAATAACTCCTTTTAACTCAAATGTTACATTGGACACGCTGAATATGGTGGTCCAGACCCATAGACACTAGTACTAACATTACATTCATCAATTGGTATCACTCTCCACAAGACTGTTGCTGTTGTAGTTATATTTTGACTATTACTTAGACTTACCGGGCTAGTAAAAGTATGGCTTGCATTGGTTTCTGAACCATCGACTACAAAGCTACCAAGGTGTGTTTTACCTTGACTATATCCATCATAGGCACCATCCTGACTACCCTCATTGAGATAAAAGTCTAAACGATAACCAATTACGTCTGTCTGAAGTAGCGTGCTATTATCGGCCTGATTGGCAGTAAAGTTATAGCCAATTGTTAGTTGATTCCCACTAAAGCTCGTAGAATTAATAACTGGTCTGTTAAGGTAGTAGTTTGCCAGTGTAGTCGGATAACTCATAAGATAATCATTTAATAAATTCGGGCCAAGGTCAGTATCGGCAGTACCTTCTCCGCCACTATCGGCCGCTAAGTCTATTCCAAACTGACCATTGCCATAAATACTATTGCCAATTACCGAGGTACTAAAGACATCGTGGTTATTGTCTTGATGAATAAGAACACCTTGGTTCGAGAGTATCCCCTAACGTCAAGGAACAGTTAAAACAAAGACGAATGAAGCAAAAAGTGCTAAAATACCGGCTCAGAGGAAGATGAGCCAATAGAGGTGTAGTGAGTGCAAAACTGTTACAAAATATGCTCTAAGAGTCAGCGGACAGACAGCCCAGCGTTCCGATTGTTGTTGTTGGCTGGGTTCACTTCATCTGCGTTG
>JAKOQC010000574.1 GCA_029778565.1 bacterium | reverse complement strand
TACTTCATTAAGACTAAAACAGAAATCAAAAGAACCATAATAGTACCAACTGAAACCCCAACAATGCTCACTGTCCTGTATGAGAATATTGGAGTTTTGCTGACCAAATCCCTAGAAAACTCTAGTCCGCTCAGGTAGAATAAAACGTTAAAAAAAATAGCCCATTTGATACGCTTAAGCAATACAAGTGCTAAGACAACAGCCACCTGAAAAGCCACAAAGCATAAACCTAATGCCGGCTGATAAGAGAAAAACTCGTTACCTGCTGTCACTAGATTGGCTAGAATGAAAATCCATATCATTATGCGACCATCGTTACCAAAGTTAGACAAACGCTTTGGTTCCTCGTTCTCTCGCGAGAAGTCGCTATCCCACACAGTTTTCTGCATCTCGACGCAACACGCCTTCCGACAAGGTAAGGATTCCTATCTCAATATACTATTATAACAACTGTCTCCTTCTTACTAACCTTGAGTATTTCCCGACCTTCCATAGACATACTGCAACGGTTCTTCTGGCACGGAAAACGTAAAGACACCGGTCCTTCAAATGTTACATTTTTCGCATCTCCAATATCGCTCTTAGTTGTTTTCTCTTTTGCACTGTGTGCAGTAAAAAATGAGATACGTCATTCAAATTCCGATAATTAACGTGTTACCATCTGTCCTTATCAAAAGAGCCAACAAATAGAACAGTAACACCAACTTAGGGAAAGAACAACCAGCACTCCTCGACGGAAATCCTGGACGCAAACTGCAGATATATAAGCTTGTCGAAAAATCAACGTATGAATTCACTGTTTCTAAAGGACCCAATAAACGACCGCCGGTCAAGTACCACCTGAGTCTGCTTTTTGTGCATACAACATCCAGAACTGTTAGTATATCAATTAGCTGTTCATGCAATAGATTCATACTCTTCTTCTCCCATGCGGTAACGAAAACATACCGAGCCAGTAGTTTAGCACAACCCTAAAGCATTACGCACTTGGCCTACACAAACCCAAAAGAGGCTCTTACTTCAGATTTAACTTTAACAAAGACATTCCCACACTCCAAACCCTTGTTACAACTACACTGATATGCACCTGTAGATGTTTCTCAATATGAATTTTCGCTCATTACGCTGAAGCACACCAAAAGATTCTAGGTTGAACTCATAACAAACCCCTTCTCGTCAGAATGGAAAACCTAGAGCTCGCAAGCCCTACATATCCTTCCAAGATCATTCACCTTCGCTGCTGGTTTGAAATGGAAGTTTTATTTGGAACTGTCTTTCTTAGAAGAATGATAGATGCGTTCACCTGAAAATAGAATATGTCAGACATTACCCTAAGCGACAAGCATGCAGGCATTATCAGTAACCTTTTGCGTTCAGACGATTCTCATAGTGACCATCCACGTGCACCTGTGGGTCGAGGTTTACGTTTTATACTACTTATATGTACGTCGGCAATAAACGGTAATACCCAGCCATATGAGGCGACAACTTACCATATAAAGTTACGAAAAAGTAAATCTTGTACATTCGTAGTGACCGCGTTCATTGAGATTTGCAAGTTTGGCAAATGATCATATCCCACTCAAGTAATGCAAAAGTAGATTAAAAACAGCTAGCCTTTCCATAGCTAAATTTGAATCTGTACTAGCTGCGAGCCCACGGCAGCATGCCGCCACAAAAAAATAGAAACGTAATACGCACTATGCTTTTCTATGATACTAGCACGCCAAACGTGTCCCTTGTCGCAACGTCACCTAACCGCAGCTACTTACTTAACCCCCTTTGCGGCGCTGTACAATTTATTAGGTATCGTCATACGTTCCGAGAAAGACAACATCCCACGACTCATAAACAAACATTTGGGGAATTACGCTAAACACATGTCTGTAGTATATTCTTCGTATAAAACCTCACATGTATACTGCTAGGTTCGCGCTTGTTAGATCCATACCCTTTACAACCGCTTTGCCACTCCTTGCGCTGGGCTTCCGAGAAATGTTTGCCATGGTTGTCTATTTTATCCAACAGCGTGGCACACAGATAGTAACCATATCAAGACTCTTAATCTCATCGGACTTCGTGGTAGCCTTCAACCTACCAACACTTACTATATCGCGCAACTGAATCGTCAACGGCAAGAGGCAAGCCCACATAATCAAGCACAATTACACCGACTTTCGCTATTTTGTATTCTATTTTCCCAATTAACACTTCAGC
>JAKOQC010000573.1 GCA_029778565.1 bacterium | reverse complement strand
TGTGGCGGAATGCTCCATGTTATGGTTGTGTTTTCTGCAAACGGGTTCTCAACATTTTGATTGAGAATGATTGCAGGAGGAGTATTTTCCAATTCTATGGATTGCTGATTGCCGTTCGTGTTTTGATTTAACATAGGAGCATTGCAGCAGTTGGCAACAGCAATAATTAATGAGTCTAACCGGTTTTGTAATGATTGTATATTTTGTTTCAGGCTATCGTTAATTTCGCTCTGGTGTTTGTAGCCAGATATTAGCAAAGGAATAAACTCTGAATAGTTAAGAGCAAGCACATTTTTTTGCTGTGTAATCACATTTCCGCTTGAATCATATTGCTCCGGTTGTATGAAGTTTCTCACCATAGCAGGAAACACCTGTTGTACCTGCTGTGATATTAAACCGTAATGTGTTCCGTTTTCCAGATTCAAATCATACGCGTTGGAAGTGTCATAACTGAAAGTATAGACCGAAATATTTTTCAACAGAGTATCTTGTTTGCCAACGGCTATTATATTATGCTTGAGTGTTGAATCGCTCGTAAAATAGGTTGCTTGTGTAGTATAAACTGCACCGTTAAAAAATCCTGCTGCACTTGTACAATTGTTGGGTCCGGATGCACAATTGCTCAGATCTTTTGCATAAAGTGCATAATTTGTAACAAAACCTCCTATGGATTCGCATTTTAATCCCATGTTGTTTTTACCATAGATGTTGGTTAAATAATTTCCTCCAACATTTTCCACACCTCCTCCGGTAGCATCCAAAGAGCTTACTATTCCTTGAACTGCATAATTTTTTGTATGACCTCCCTTAGCAAAAAACATTCCGCCAATATTGACAGCGCCCGCCCCTCTGTATCCGTTACAAAATCCTAAAATACCTGCATAGACGGCAGCGTCTATTAGCGTATTGGTGTTACCGGCAGTTAAGCCGTAGTTCCTGTCATTATAACTGTAACCAACGGGTGTTTGTGCCTCCACGTAGCATTTACTTGAATTGACTCCCGCATTAAGGTAATTAAATCCCGTGGTTGTTAACGGATCTGGATTAGTATTAAAATCATCTTTAATTACTGTTATATGTTTCAGGGCATTATATCCCATCCAACTAGTTACATTTCCTCCTCCGTTATCTTCATGGTCAAATGAAAGGCTGTTGGATATTGATGAACCTGTAGTGGTGCCCACCATTCTTATATGGTATTGTTTATTGTTATCTCCATAAATTCTAAACAAATCCTTATACCCTGTACCGCTATGCAATATGGATAATCCTTCATAATTACCACTGTTATCTTTTGATTCAATCATAACAACGGGATTAGGATGTAGTAATGAAAATGGTGAGGTAATTTGATTCAATGTAAACAATGATGTTCCCTCTGTCTGAAACTTATATTGTGGCTGGGTGGTAAAAAAACCTATTCGGTTGTTGGTTGCAGCAGCATTGTTATAAATATCGCTGCATTG
>JAKOQC010000572.1 GCA_029778565.1 bacterium | reverse complement strand
TGGTGGACTCCTCCCGATATGTCGTTTAACATTGGAGGTGTAAAAAAGGTGTATGATAAAGGCTGGTGCAAAGTAGGTGGAGTTTTAAGAGAAATAGATAAAATATTTGTAAATGTTAATGGAGTTTTAAAGGAGGTGTAGTGGTTGAAAGTGATTAAATATGAAGTTGACAGAAACATACTTACTGTTGGTTTTGCTGAAAGTAATTTTATTGTCTACACTCAATTAGCAAATGATACTACGCTTACAAAGCAAGAATTACTACAAAAAGCCTATGAACAGTGTAAATCTGCTATAGACTACGAGAAAACACAAGCGGAGCATTCGTTTGAGTGGGATGGTGTAGGTGGGGAAGAATTTGTACCAGAACCTCCCAATGCTAAGATAGTTGAGTTGATTGCTGATAGGTATTCCCATCAATTTGAGATAGGACAAGAAACAGTAGAAATAGTATTATCTGTTGAAGTCCAAGACCAATACGGTGAAGCCTATGATGGTGTTGTGCAATTTGTAACTACCCTTGGTAGTGTTACAGATAATATCTTAACAATCCCGAAAGTAGATGTTTTTACTAAGGTGGAAGTTACTGCTAGCTGTGACGGCGTGGAAGATACTAAAGAGTTATTTATCTATCCTTATGTTGAGCCGCAAATCGTAGATGAGCATGTGGACGAAGAAATAATAGCAATGGCAGAAGCTATTATTGATTTAGATAGTAGGTTAAGTGCGTTAGAAGGAGGCAATTAGTAATGTTGAAAAAATATTTAATAGTGTGTTATGCGATTTTAGTTAAAGCTGGTAAGTGGAATCTCGAAGAAGTTGAGGGTGAAACAAAGCCTGTAGTACCTAGTGATTATCAGTTAGCCGTTGCAGAATATTTAGTAGATCAAGCAGCGTAATGTTGCACAGTAGACACTTAATGCGAACTAACACCCCATAAGGTGTATTTTTTATGCCCAGGTACCAGAATGGCGCCTGGGTAATTTTATGGAGGTGGGAAGATGTCTGAACAGGAAGTTGCACGGCTGCAAGAACAAATCAAAACTCTATTTGATGATGTGGATGAGTTAAAAACGGATGTAAAAGAAATCAAACAACAGCT
>JAKOQC010000571.1 GCA_029778565.1 bacterium | reverse complement strand
ATAGCGGTTTGCATTTTTCGCCATGTTTAGGAGTTCGCTGTTAGAAAAGTTAGTAACAATCACATCAGGGTTGTTCAAGATAAAGTTCGCCAAAGTAAGGTAAGCCTTCTTTGCTTTTATTTGCTCATAAAGAGCATGAACAAACTGCTGCTGCCTTTGCACACGCTCAATGTCACTTCTTCTGACTCTGACGTAAACTAATGCTTGTTGTCCATTGAGTGTTACTCTACCAGTTGGTAAGGGCGGATGGACATTGTACTTTTCGTTGAATTCTTCCTCCACGTTAAGGGTTATTCCACCTATGGCGTCTATAAGCTTAGTAAAACCTGCAAAATCTACTACTGCTACTCTGTGGATACGTATGTTGAAGAGCTGTTCAACGGTCTTTTCAGATAAAGAGGCACCGCCAATCTCGAAGGCTCGGTTTATGTTCATAACTCCATGGCCAGGAACTTGAACACGGGAATCTCGTGGGACAGAAACTTCAAGAATGCGGTTCTTGCAAGGCTGGATAGAATAAATCATGATGGTATCAGAGCGTGGCCTTCGATTGTATGGTTCGCCTATGTCAATAAGCAGGCCCCAGGTATGAGAAAAAAGGGAAAAAGAGAAATAGAATTGAGCTATAATATGTGGCGGCGAAGCCTGATGTGTGATCAAAACATTATGTACAGGCAATATAGAATTGAGGGAGTAAACTTATAGGCATGACAATCATTTGGTTGGCGTTGTCAGTTGTAGGAGTAGCTTTATCGTTTTTTTCTATTAGGTGGGCTTTGGTCTACTACCTCGTTGGATCATTGATCTTCCCAGTGTTATGGCTTGGAGAAATTGCGGTGCGCTTTGAAACCGTATACTGCTTGTGGCTTTTCTTTCTTGTCCTGTTTAACAAACTTAAAAAAAATACGATTTTTCGTATCAACAAGATAATGAAGGTTTATGGTTTATTCTTAGTAATTGTATTGTTGGGTACTCTTGTGAACATTTCGTCGAGTGACCAGAATTTTTTAGAGCTATCAGTCCAATTTTATGGGCTGGCTAGACCATTTTTGGTTATGTTCTTGTTTAGTAACGCTAGTTTACCGCTATATACAGTGGAGTCTATTATTTGGGTGTTCATGTATTTAAACATTCCCATTGCTTTGCTTAGTATTGGTCAATCATTAGGTCTGGATTTAGCCCAGAGGATAACTGTACTAGGCTATTCTTCGCCTTGGCGAACTCCAATATCTGGTCTTTTGTTAAGTACTGGGCGTATTCTAAGAAGTACTGGTGTTTTTGAATCTCCTGTTTACAACGGCGTCTACTTCACATTAGTCCTGTGTGCTGCTAGCGTTGTTCTCTTGCAGTCAGCACCTAACGGTTTCAAAAAATGGTTCTTGTATGGGAATATTGGGCTTGCATTTTTAGCTGGGATTTCTACTCTGACATCGACTTTTCTTATAGGTAGCCTCGTAGTCATTGTTTTAGTAACGGCAGCATCTGTTAAAACTAAACATTAT
>JAKOQC010000570.1 GCA_029778565.1 bacterium | reverse complement strand
GCTGACCATGGTGAAGTCCCATTTTGATTTCACCGCAGATGGCCTGCGTATTAGGAAGCCGGGCAGCCCGATGCAGGTCAGCATTAGCAATGAGCAGATCGGGCTTATCGACAGCGGCCAGCTTGTGGCCTACATAAACGGCCAGGAAATGAACATTACCAGGGCAAAGGTCTTGCAGTCCCTGCTTGTAGGGGCGCATGTAATCGAGAAATACGATGACGAAACAACCTTAGTAAGGTGGGTGGGATAGATGGCATTATCAGGTTCTATTACTAAACATTTTTATGTAAACAATGGATATAGTGTTATTCTTGAGTGGACAGGAACACAGAGTATTGCTAATAATACGACAACAATAACGGCAAATCTTTATTTAAAATCAAATAGATCAGGTTGTGCGATTTCGTCAAGTGCAAATAAAACAGCAAAAATTGTTATAGACGGAAGTACCTATACAAAGACAACGGCGAATGTTTCTGTTTCTGGTAATCAAAAAAAGCTAATTCACACAGCAACTAAAATAGTCTCTCATAATGCAGACGGCACTAAGAGCGTAGTGCTGGGCGGTAGCTTGGAGATAAATATCCAGCTTTCTCAAGGTTGGGTAGGTGTAGTAACACTTCCCAATACGACATTCGCCCTGAACACTATACCAAGGGCAAGTACTATTACTAGTTTCCCGAACTTTACGATAGGAAATAGCATCCCTGTTACGGTATCGAGGGCGAGTAGCAACTTTACTCATAATTTTACAATGCATTGCGGAAGCACCTTTATCGGTGAGTGGTTAACAAAAATAGGCACGAGCACGACACTGGTTCTAAACGCAACTCATCAAGACAGAATTTATCAATTAATACCGAATGCAACAAGCGCGAAGGTTAGGTTAACATGCCGGACATATAATGGATCAACCTTAATCGGCTATAGCTATAAAGACGCCACAGCATATGTGGGGAGCGACATTGTACCGACATTTGAGACTATTACGCACAGCGAGTATGTATCAAATGTTAATACAATAGTTGGTAAATATGTCCAGAGCCTTAGCCGGTTAAGTCTGGCGATCACCGGCGCGCAGGGAGCAAAATTCAGCACCATAAAGAGCTACCAAATTGATTTTGACGGG
>JAKOQC010000569.1 GCA_029778565.1 bacterium | reverse complement strand
TCCTAATACTGGTACGTTTCCAGCAGTAGTCCCGGTGTTCTTTGTAGCTGCCGTTCCCAGCCCACTGATTTTTGACGTAGAAATCGTTGGTAATTCACTTTCAGTAATATTACCCCATACGGCAGTACCGCTTGAACCGCCATATTTCAATATTTGCCCTGCAGCACCACCAGAAGGTACGTGCTTATTCCCAGCTGATGTGGGGTGAATGTAATTATTAGCTCCGGCTTCAATGCCTGCCAATTTTTGTTTTTCAGTAGTTGTATAATCCTCTGTGGACAACTGTTTCCCTTCAACTATATCAACCTTATTGTCCAACGCCGCTTGTAATCCTTCGACTAGATCCATTTTAGTTTTCGGATAGATATTATCAAACTCGTTTTGCTCATTTCTGAACTTTATTTGTACTTTTTTATCTGCCATTTCCCATTACTCCTTTCTTAAACATTTTCATCAAACCAAACATCATCGCTACCATCTATACTAGCGTTGCCTATTAATAAACCACCCCCCAATACAAAATCAATCGACTCCCCCAAATATTCGAGCCAAAACGTCTTGCTGTTGATATTCTCCGGTGGTGCTACGCCTATTTCTATTCGTAAGTGTTCAGCCTTATGCGCATCAAGCTCGGCCTGCACCGCCCCTGCTGCTGCCTCTGCCTTCGCCTGAGCACCGGCAGGGGTTTCTTTTGCGTTCCAGGCCGCCTTTTCTATATCACTTACAAAGCGTTTTTCAGAAGTTTCTACAATCATGCTGGCCGGGTGCGTGCTGGGGTGAATGTATTTATTAGCACCTTCTTCGATGTTTGATAATTTTGTTTTTTCTTCGTTCGTAAAATTTGCTTCGCTTAAGCCCATACCCGCTACTTTGTCAACTTTTTGAGCCAGCATGTTTGTGATCGTTGCTGCAAAATCAGGGTCATTATTTAGTGCTTCTGCAATTTCAGCCAAGGTGTCCAGCGCTTCCGGTGCGGCGCCTATGATAGCTTGTATCCTGTCATCCGTCTCGGTCTTGGTGTAAGTAGTAGCTTTATCGGCCTTTTTAAGCAATTCCGTATCTACATATGTCCTTTCCGCCTTGTTATTTTCTGCTGTAGTCAGCCTGACGTTTATACCTTCTACCGCCTGGTCATTTACTGATTTATACCTCTCAAGTTCAATTTGAGTGTTGACTATGCTATCTTGTACACGGTTTATATCTTCGGCCTCCACCTGGTCCCCGGTGGTCTCATAAGTTACATATACCTTGGGAGCGTTGGCAAAAACTTTTATGATACGTTTCCAGGGAGCATTGGAAGGGAT
>JAKOQC010000568.1 GCA_029778565.1 bacterium | reverse complement strand
GACTTGGCTGCTGATACACCTTACTCATACGAGCAGGCAGTTGATAATGCCAGAATGCTTTTGGCGTATGAGTTCCCTCTTCAGAGCATGGAAAGGATAATGAGAAGTATAGCAGACGCTACTGCAGCATCAGGTAAAATAGAATCATATAAAAATATAGCTGCAGCGTTAGGACAAATACAAGCCAAGGGTAGGCTTACTGCTAGGGAGTTAATAAGACTTGCTACTGCAGGTATACCAGTATATCAGATACTAAGAGAAGAATTAGGGATGACGCATGAGCAGATTGTTAACATTGGTAAACTTCGTATTCCTGCTGATGTAGCTATTCCAGCTATTCTTAGGGGAATGGAAAAAAGATATGCTGGAGCAGCCGCGGCGATGCAGAGAACTACAAAAGGTTTAACTAATGCTATTAGAGAAAACATTCTGATAATAAGTCAAAATGTTTTTGACCCTCTATACCAGAACTTAAGGGTTAATATGGAAGAGCTTTCTAACAAATTAGAAGCAATGAGGGAAGATGTTAGGAAGGGCGGTTTCGGGTACATGTTAGCGAACATGTTCCCACCGGAAATCGTTCAAAGAATACAATTATTTGCAGCTAATATACAGATGCTTATACAGAACATAGCGGCTATGTATAAAGCGCTAGCTCCAGTTGGACGCGCTTTCATTGAGCTATTTATAAACACGTTTAATGCAATTATGCCGTTTATTAATATGTTTACGCGAGTACTTGCTGTATTGATGCAAATGCTAACAAGCAACAGTACTGCAGTTAGAATATTCGTTTCAGCGCTTGGTGGTTTGTTTATAATAAATGCTGTAATAAAACTAATACTTGGTTTTTCAGCGACTTTGAAATCGCTGCTAATAGTTAAGTTAGTAGCGCAAGGCATTATTTACCTAGGTAAAGCAATAGGGTATCTAACAATGATGTTAGCCACTAATCCACTTGCAGCTTTTGTTGGATTAGCAATTGGCGGATTGCTTGCAATGACGCTGGCTAGTAAAAAGTTCGGAAGCTCTGTG
>JAKOQC010000567.1 GCA_029778565.1 bacterium | reverse complement strand
ATACCTCTGTATGTACTGTCCACACTGTTGCAATATATGGATGTATTATAACTCAAATTTCCAATGTTTATTCCATTTGAGTTGCTTAATCCTACAGTGTAATTTCCGGTAATGGTGTTGCAACTAACACTTGTTGAAAGATTGGTTTGTGCATTTATACCGATACCATTTCCTGCAATGCGAATGTTATTAAACTTCACATTTGCTCTGTTCAACACACCCGAATATATGCCGTAGGTTGCATTATTAAGTTGTATTGTGTTGTTATTTACATTGTACCGTACAGGAGCAAATAAATTTGTTTCTCTCAACTGGATTCCATACCTCGCAGGTTGTATAGGAACATTAGGTAGATTTACTCCGCTAATAGTAATGTTATTATATGATAAGTAAATTAACTTAGCAAATGGATTTGAAATAAATGATAGTCCATTGCTGCTTGCAGTAATTACGGAATTTGACACTTGTGCCTTCTGCAAAAAGCCAATATTTGTTCCGTAAACACCATGCGTTACATTTAAAATATGAATGTTATCAGCATACAATGCAGATTTATTGACATATATACCCCTGTAACAATTCTCAACTGTGTAATAGCTCAATGCTTCGGGCAGCACCGTAAGGCTTCCCGTGTGTATGTCGCCAACAGGCATTCCCACGCTTACTATTGCTGTTCCTCTGTAGGGTTCTGAATAAAAAGTATCGTAACCAATGTTGTTGAACTTACTCCTTTTCACTGTAACAATACTGCTTATAGCTACAATACCTGTATTCAGTTTTTCAAACTCATTCAGGTTTGCATCACCAATAGTAGTTATCATATTGGTCATATCTATTCCTGCTTTTGGTATTGTGCCATGTGGTGTTTGCCCTGCATAGTCTGGTTTAAAATTTGGGCTTTGCAATTTAAATTTACTTCCGTCCACTTTCAACGCAATAGAATTATAGCCACCACCCGGGCGTGCTGGTATCTTCAGTCCTGTTACACAATCGTAAATTTCACTTTGCAGAATTTCAACTTGCGATTGATCTAAAGCATAAATTCCGGTGTTTGCATCTCTTAATGTGCTTCCGTTTAGTTTTATTTTCCCTTTTGCAAGTACATTTATCCCTCTCCACATCGTGTCGCAACTTTGGATGGTGGTGTTGTTCAGGTT
>JAKOQC010000566.1 GCA_029778565.1 bacterium | reverse complement strand
GCCAAGACATAACACTCCTAAGCCATATGCAGTAGTGGTCCAGGGAGCAGACAATCCTAGACAGGATCCTACTAGCTTTCAAAGAACTATTGAAGTGTGGCTATATAATGACATAGATACATTTAAGACGCTGGATAGTATTACACTAGACATTAAAGAGGCCATGGACCTAAAGCCATTCACGGATCCAGATACAGGGTTGTCTTATACAGCTAGTTTTAATGGTACTATTGGCCAAGACCTTGTGGATGAAGAATGGGGAGCTATAGTAAGAGGACTACAATTCACCATAATAGCTTTACACGAGACCAGGGCTGAAAATGATACCTGGGAAAAGGCTACTGCAGATTTTATTGAATTAGTGACTAATGTAAAGACATATCAGGGAACTTGGAAGGAAGACTTCCAGGTTCCTTCTGTTTTATGCAGGACAATAAGTAAAAGTACAGAGTCAATTAACTATATGGCCTATAGGGAGAATCGAGACATCAGGATCCATGTAGTTAGCAAGGAAAAGGAAGAGATAAACCAGATAATAGACAAGATTGAGTACGAGTTAATGAAGTCAATAAAAATACCACTGGACCTGGAAGATAGAAGATATCTTACAATCCAATCTATTAGAGAAAACAGGGATAGTGACATGCTAGGAACTGGCCAGGTAACAGTAACTATGACAAGGATTAACAGTATCCAAAGGGATGCAACTTATATAGAGAAGATCTATAGCAGAGGCCAAGTAATCGAATAAAGGAGGTTGGCGATATGAGCAAAGATAAAAATACGAAGAAAGCTGCTGACAAGCCTAAAGAGCATGAATTTACTATCGAGGAGCTTATGCTCCATTGTGAAGCGATAGCAGGACACAAAAGAGAAGTGGCAGCTGGAGCTTTATATGGCTGCAATAAAGATAAAATGACAAAGACAGAGTTTAAGGAACGAGTAGACAAGTTTCTTAAAAAAGTCATAGAGAAAAAGGAGGTTAAATAATGGCAAGTGGATTTTGGTCAGAAACCGACAAACCAATAAGGCCAGGGTTTTATAACAGGTTCAAAGCTGCAGCTCTAGCACGAATTCAAATGGGTAAACGGGGAATTGTAGCAATGCCTGTAAAAGCCAACTGGGGACCACCTAAGGAAATTGTTAGAATCACATCTGAAAGGGACCTAATAGACAACTTTGGGGACGACATGAACTATACAGCATATAAGCTGGGAAGATTGGTACTACTAGGACAACCTAAAGAGTTGCTACTTTACAGACTAGTAGACGGAACAGAAAAACCTGCCTCTTTAACTATTAAAGGACAGGCAGAGAGCGAAAGTATAGATGTAATAAAATTGACCACAAAATATCCTACTACCAGAGATTTCAGGATATCTGTAAGCCCTAATGTAGTAGACGAAAATCTGTTCGATATAAGGCTATACGAAGGTGCTAGGCCAGTATATGAATTCAGTAAATTATCTGGTACAGCTGCAGAAATTGTTGAAGCTATTAACAACGACCAGGTAAACAAATGGCTAGTAGCTGAAAATTTAATCCCAGAAAATAATAATCCAGTTATATTAAATAGCATGATTTCTGAGGCTATGACTGGAGGAAATGATGGTACTGCAGATATCACAGTTAGCGACTATATAGATGCCTTAGCTGCCTTTGAAGCTAGACAAATTAACGGACTAGCATTAGATGGAGTAACGGACCCTGCTATCCATACATCATTAAAAGGTTGGTTAGAGAGGGTAAGAAAGGCAGGTAAAAAAGTAAGAGTATACTTGGGAGGACCGGCAGACGAAACAATAGAAGAGGCCAACAATAGATCCAAGAATATAAACTATGAGGGAATTGTAAATGTGGGCAATGGTGGAATTCTAGATGGAATCGCCTACACACCAGCTGAAACTGCTTGCTACATCATGGGGTTAGCTGAAGGTCAAGACATGAAAGAATGTCTATGTAACCAAACAACTATATTCCAGGATGTAACTAAGCACCTAACACATGAAGAAATTGAAGAAACAATATTAGCAGGTACCTTAATCTTAAGATATGACGATGGTGCTGTTGTTATAGAGGACGATGTAAATACACTTAAGAGATATGGCCAGGACCAAAACGAAACCTGGGGCTATTTAAGAGCTATTAGGTTCATGGACATGGTAGACGAGGACACTTCTATCACAGGCAACAGGCAATATGTAGGAAAGGTCCTAAATGGAAGGACTGGCCAATTGGCAGTATTGTCTGCATTGAAGCAGTACTTTGAAATACTACAAACTGGCCAATTAATCGAGGATTTTGTGGTAGAAATAGACGAAGATCTACAGAAGAATGCTGCAAACGATGAATTCTACTGGAGATGGGAAGCTAAATACATCAATGTCATGAAGAAGATATTTGGTACAGGTTATATTAAATAAGAAGGGGGTAGCGAATAATGCTTGGTAACTTTAATCCAGATAGAGCCTTTCACGGCTCTTTTTCTAGGCTTCTTTTAGATGGAGAATGGCAAACCAATGTAAGCCATGTAGAGGCCACTGTAGAAATGGAAAAAGGCGAACTAAATGTAATGGGCAGTGACTGGACCAGATATAAAAAGGGTCAAAAGAGTGGATCGGGAACCTTCTCTGGATACAAGGTAACCTCTAAAATGATAGAACAGGGCTTTGAAAGATTTGAGCTAATTGTAACACTAGAGGATCCAGAGGCATATGGCCATGAAAGAGTAAGGCTTATGAATTGTATGGCTGATAGCATCCAGCTGGCTAATGTAACTGCAGGAGAAGTTATTGAAGAGGAAACACCTTTCACATTTGAAGGCTATGAATTATTAGATGCTGTTGTTGGTGAATAAAAAGAAAGGAGAGATGTAAGGTGACTAAGGAAAACAAGAACCTTGAAATAGAAATGACCGAAGAAGAAATATTAGAAATGACCGAAGATGAAATTATTAACAAGCTATTAGAGCCTACTGAAGTTCCTGAAAGGACCTACATGATTGACAGAATAGGCATTCCAATAACACTAAAAGGACTATCAGAAAGAGAGATCCAGAGAATTAGAAGAGAATGCACCATCGAAAGAAAGCATAGAGGCCAAAGGATTAAGGAACTAAACGAGGAAGAATTCAATGCTGCCTTAATCGAAGCTGCTACAGTATCACCAAACTGGAGTGATAAGAGACTGCTTTCAAATTTAAAACTATCTTCAGGAAAAGAGGTTATAAAGAGAAAACTACTAGCAGGCGAAATGATGGCCCTTGCAGACAAAGTAATGGAGCTATCTGGGTTTGATGATGAACTAGAAGAAATAGACAACATAAAAAACTAATAGGTCGGGCTCCTATCATTACAAACTTATATAACCTGTTTGCTAAACATGATATGGATCCCGACTTTGTTATGTCTAGAAGTGATATGGGAAGAAGGCTCCTCTTTGCCTTTTCCCAATATGAAATAG
>JAKOQC010000073.1 GCA_029778565.1 bacterium | reverse complement strand
GATCTTGACAACCTTAGGCGCGTTGTATTCCCATAGTTGCATCCCTTTTGCCCTAACTCCATTAACCTCTAAATAACCCTCGCCCACATCTACAGCTATGCGCAAGCCCTGGCGATGCTTGGAATTTGTGCTGATAAATTTTAAATGGAGCTCCTGTTCTGGTTTAACATTGAGCACATCCCATAAAACCACATCATCCCGGTTAAAATCTTCGGTGTTATACAATCTTTCCCTTCCTATCAGATCTTTCCACTTTGCTTTTGCCGTATTGATCTTACCTCCTTAAGTATCAGAGAACCTCTGCGGGTAGATATCAGCATACTGCTACGGCCAAACCCGCTGCAAGTTGTTGATACTATGCAGGTTGGCGATGTTTCATGTAGATTTTATTTTAAGAAAATCAAACCCCTTTGCCCCATGCATAACTAATCTTTCTTTTAGTAAAGAAGAAACAAAGTAAGGAATATTGCTGTTTTTTAATTTGAACATGTCTAAATCACCTACCTTTTTGGTATCAATAGCATATTTGATTACAGATAGATGTACATAATCATATCCATCGATGGTGTATTTTTTCTTTGAGCATACCGACTTCTTTTCATCTAGAGCATCAACCAAATTCATGCTATGCAATAGGTAACCTACAATTTCACCGCTGTCTAATCTCTTTACCGCGATAAACTCGTATTTACCCAAATTACAGCTTTCAAACACACTTTTAATTCTTTCGCTAACAACCAGCCAAGCAAGATCATTGGCGATATAATCATAACCACCAACATTCTCCTGTTCAACTTCACACTGTATTTCAGTTACTCCTAATTCTTGGGCTTCATTTACTTCATATCTATCAAAGGGTAAAGTAGTCTCATTAATCTTTATGAATCCAGCGTCCAAATCGTTTTCATAGTCGTACAAAAGTTTATAGTAATCCATTATTATTTCCTCCTAGCCCCAAAATTCTTTTCTTAGCATATCAGGATTTTCAATTACAGTTTGTTTTACACGCTCAAACAGCTTGAGGAATACTGCTTTATTCCCATTTGCCATTCTGTCAATCGACTGCATTTCTGCAAGCATCCAATCATGATATGCATTTGGGTGTCTGCCTTGGTGTGGCATAAAATCTTTGTTCCACTCATCATTTAGATCTAAGCCATATTTTTCAGCAATCTTTTCGAACTGGCTTGTATATTTTGAGTTCTTGTTTGTAGCAAAGTGATGTTGTTGATTGGGTTTAGTTTCAACATCTGCCAATCTATCTTCTGAGATTTCAAGCTTGGGGTGAGATGGCAAATGGAAGCCACTCAAGTTATAAGCTTTATCTATTTTTTGAGTAACTATTCCCGCGAGTGCTCCTGCGCCTACGCCTGCCCAGAAGCGTGCATTGTCAGACAATCCTAAATGTTCCCCAATCTTATTTACCCCGTAGGTTGTGCCTCCAGCTATTGCTGTTTTGCCCAAATGAACCGCGAAAGCTCTTGGTATAGAAGTTCCCGCATGGAGTGCTCTCCCCACTGGCACTACCAGTGCTGAGGCGGTCATGCTCACTTGACCAAAGATATCATACGCCAGTTGATTGCCACAGAATACTGTATCCCGTATTGGGTTAAATGCTGATGTATACGGATCCCCTGCGGCACCTAAGCGGTAGCTGTGCTTTGCTTCTTCAAAATTGGAGACCCCGTATGCCATCGTAAAAGAACCTGCAACGAATCCTCCAATCACAATCGGCGTCGCGGCTCCTGCAGTTGCTATTATTGCCACCGCTCCGGTTACGATTATCAAGCCCGATTGCAACATCTGGATAGTGGCCTCTTTTTTCCGCAATTCGGCCAACTCTTCCCTGATTGCTTCCTGGACCATTACTTCGTTTTCAAAGGCAGCACTTATCGCATCGGCATGCCGCACTTTAAAATCCAGGCTTTTCCCAATCTATTCCACCAGGGCGGCAAAATTGTTGCTGGCAGCATAGTCGCCCGCTGTATATGTCCTGATCCCCAGTTCGGACTTTGCCCGGTACTCCATTATCGTCGCTTTTAATTCCCTGAGTAAATCCTCAAGCTCAACTAAATCACTGTTTAGCACCCTTTGTTCATATGATATTATATCATCTTTGAGCTTGGCAACCCGAGTATCCAGGAATCTATGATTGTCCATGATTGAAAATGGCCGTGGCGATGCTGTGCTAAAGATATCCGATATTCTGCCCAGTTGGGTGCCCAGCTGATTGGATTCAAATTCAAAGTGACTGCGCATCTCCCTGTACATATTTAGTGCGTCATCCAGTGTTTCTTCCGACAGCACGGTGTCTTTATCTGAGTCTATCTGGATGTAGTAGCCGTTGCTGTATAAAAGAGTCTTGGCCTGAAAGTTAGACGTTGCCTCAATTATAGCAAATAACAAGGAATAATGAATGTCACGTATATATGCCTTGATGGATTCTGCGGTCCTGCCCTGAAAGGATTCAAAATTCTCAAGATCCTCCAGGCTACTGCGAACCCTGCTTAATTGTTCGTGCCATGCATCAAACTCTGCCTGACTTGAATACATCAATTGTCGGATGTCTTCGTACTTGATACAGAAACCCAAGCTTATCCCCCTCCCGTGCAGGGATTGTTATTGCCAGCTTCTGACCAACCCTGTATCCAGCTCAATAATTGACCTGCCCATCGCCGAGAATATGCTGGCGTCCCGCTCTAACTAAAAAACTAAACTCCGTATTAAGAATTAGAACAAGAATGATTGTAAATTCATAAACCCCAAGCGTATCCCTACCTTCATGCCAGCTTAAACTATTGAATAGCAAAAAGCCCAACCGTATAGAGGTGCATGAATCCCACAAGTCAACACCGATTAGACGATTGGACTTAATTAAAACGTTTATTAAATAACTGCGTTCTTTTATTACTGGACACAGGCCCCGTCTTTAACTTTTCACTTGCTGCATCAATGTGTTGTTACA
The DNA here is from genome assembly GCA_029778565.1 of bacterium. Lineage (GTDB taxonomy): Bacteria > Patescibacteriota > Saccharimonadia > CAILAD01 > BJGX01 > JAHFOQ01. Next base: position 363 of record JAKOQC010000073.1, on the reverse strand, counting down.
GACCTGGGTATGGTAACTCTGTGGTTGTAACGAGGGCTTTACAGTAATTCTATCTGAAATACCAGCCGGTCGAAATTTCCTTCATCGCTATTTTCGCTGCACCGGTAAATGCGCTTATTGCCCTGCTCTTCAATCAACATCCCACACTTATACATTTGCGACATAACTGTGCCGTCTGATCTTCTTTCGTATATGTTGTAGACGCTAAGCAAGCCTGAATCGGTAACGCATTTGATCTTGACAACCTTAGGCGCGTTGTATTCCCATAGTTGCATCCCTTTTGCCCTAACTCCATTAACCTCTAAATAACCCTCGCCCACATCTACAGCTATGCGCAAGCCCTGGCGATGCTTGGAATTTGTG
>JAKOQC010000072.1 GCA_029778565.1 bacterium | reverse complement strand
GCGCCAGAGATATGCCAGTCCTTTAACGGCGTATATCGATAAAAAAACGTAAAGCAAAGCATCAAACAAAGCCACAATATCAGCTGGTGTTGATACCATCCAAACAAAGGGTGTGTAAAAGAAATAAATCATACGCAGGGGAGTCTGTAAGAGCATACTCAGCAGCGACGTTGGAGCTAAACCCGATAAATAAGCTGCTCGGTCTCGAGCCGCCCTTGTAGTGATCTCTCCTAAATAATCTGGCGAAAAAAGCATGGACATATCTTGCGGCAGTTTATTAGTTATTAAATCACCAAAGGCTACCATTATAAAAACAACCAATAACATAGCAATTAAACTATTCAAACTAAAAGCTACCCACCGTTTCTTCTTAGGATGATAAAAACTGAAGAAAAACACATATACAATTTCCATAAACACCATGCCTCCATGCAGAGCGCTTGCAGGTAGAAGAAGTACTACCGCTCCAACCATCTGGCTTAATTTGCCCTTTTCTAACCATAGAAAAAAACAATATACAGAAACGACGGTGAAAAAGATAATAGAACTTTCTCGCATAGTAATCGCAGAGTATAAGTTGAGCGTCGGAAAAACAGCAGTCAAAAGAGTACTGATTAATGCCATACGACAGGAGTCCGTAATCAGAAACGCCAACTTCCAAGTGTAGTAGACAATAAAAGTTCCCAAAAGAACATTTGTAAACTGGGCTACGAGGGGAATTCTACCAAAAAGAAAGTATAACATGCCAATCCAGGCAGAATAAAGATAAGCTCCAGATAATTCGGGAGTTTCCCCTTTCCTAAGCCACGCGTCCGCTGTTTCCCAGCCAAGCCTCTCGAATGTTAGCGCATCTGCACCGCTGTCGGGTAAAGGCATGACATAGGCGTGAAAAAGAGCTAAACCCAGCCTCAACAAAAAAGCCAGGAGTATCAAGTTGCGCAACCTGGCATCTTTAATGCTAAAAACTAAAAGAACGATGGCAGCAAAACCTAGTAGTACAATGAATAATCCTAGCAAATCCGTACCACGAGCCGTAGCTAGAGCACCTGTCACAAGGCTAATCAAGCAGACAATGATGAAATAAGCAGCAGAGTACGGACTTGAATACCTCTTTGAGCCCTTAGCTAGATCTTCATTTTCTTTTACTTCTGCTTCAGACAAGGTAATCAAACGTTATAACCCCCAGCCCATTGGCCGTGCGACCCGCACAAGGCAGTAAACACAACAAATGCCAAACACACCACAAAAAAGTTAGCCCGAGTATTATAGCGAAATCGGTCATTACCCTTTCAACTCCAGCGACGTATTTGCCATCTCATCATCACGAAGTAACACCTCTAAATAAGCCTGCACCGATTTTTCAACTCCAAAATGCTGATCTCGTTTCGGGAAGTCAACACTCTTTCGAACAGTTTGCTAAGCCACTACCAATATGTGCTCGCCCTCCCAGCGCCTCAGCCACTGTATAGGGCTAAGATAGTCCAATCTTTTTTGTATCCTACGGGTGTTATAAAAACCTTCAATACAGGCAAAGGTAGCTTGCTGTGCTTCCTCCCGTGTCTTGAAATGTCGCCAGTGGACCGCTTCTTTTTTTGATTGGCAAAAAAACTCTCGCTCCAGGCGTTATCCCCTGGCTTGCCCACTCGGGAGAAACTTTGCCGAATATGATT
>JAKOQC010000071.1 GCA_029778565.1 bacterium | reverse complement strand
TTCGTGTCCATACCCATTTAGTAGATGTCTGCGTTGTAGTGGTTGTATCTACAAGGTTAGGCGGTATAGTAGGAAAGTAATCTTGGTTGTTCAGTAGTTGTTCAAACTCTGTTTGGCTTTGTGGTACTTTAGCATTGATGTCATAATAACGTCGCACTTGTTCAGCGATTATCTGTGCGTTTTGCATGGTGGTTTTTGCTCGTATGCCAGCATTTAACGATGTGCTGTAGTTAAACGCAGTCAAGGTAAGCGTACTTATAATTGCAACAACTACTATCACTTCAAGCAAACTAAACCCTTTTCTGTTCTTCATGGATTGTAAGCCCACCTGTATATGATCCATCGATTATCAGGTGTTTTGAACACGTTTACTGTCAATTGTATGTTGCCTTTCTTTGAAGTAATCTGCTTGTCTACCGTAGAAGTGCCTACGTTCTGAGTTGATACACTTACTTGGGCATTGTTACCTAATGTTATGGTAGACGTGTTACTGATGTAATTAGGATCACTAACAACGTTTGCCAACTCTCTGTATACGCCAGACTTTACATCCAGTCTGTCCTGCTCCGTTGCTTGAAATAAGCGTGATTGGAACGTAACCGCTGTGATGTTCTGCATGGTTATCTGCACAATTACCATGATAAACAAAGCTAAAAGCACCGCATTAGCGGTGATGTAACCCTTTTTGTTTTTAGTGCCTTGCCGTTGCAGGTGCATAGTTTTCATCTCCTGGGAAGAAAAACGTTATATCAGCAGTAGTAAACCCACTGTAATCACCTAAAGTAAACGATCCCTCTTCATCGGTAACGTATTGGTTAAAATGCCCGTTACTGTCATAAGCATATACAGTCTTCCCGCTTAAAGGTGTGTTGGTAAGTTTATCCGTAAGTGTAATTTCCCAGTTAAATGGAAACAGTTCAAACGGTGATGGAAACAGTTCAAACGGTGCAACTACCCATTGCGCCCCTGAAATAGAACCATTGCTATTATTACTTGTGCTATCATATACAGTATTACCACTACCCTCATCTAATTTCCAGTACCCGACAAGCCCAGGTTCATTACCTGTTAATTGCCTATTCATATCTGCTTGTATATCACTTTGACTACGTGCAATATTCCATATTCTAACTTCATCTACTAAACCTTGATAATACCCATAAGCTCCAAAACCTATACCTTGTAAAGTCCCCTGATAATTGATACGAACTCCTGGATATACAGTCCCTCTTCCGCTAGTTAAACCTGTTTTAATAAATTGTCCGTTTATATACAGACTGGGAGTGCGGTTATTATATACTATAGCTATATGAGTCCACCCCGTAATAGTTGTAGAATGAGATAACACTTGTGGATAATAATTGGTACCATGTTCTATAACAGCTATGCCGTTTGTTCCAACACTTATTCCAGCTCCGGCTGCTGTATCACCGCCATGTGATTCAGATATTACTAAATTTTTAGCATATGTAGTTCCATTAGGAACCCATGCGTTACTTTGTGCATAAATACTAATACTTTTTTGCGGTAATACCCACATTTCCATAGTAAATGTATTGGCTACATTAGATTGTGTCCAAGATATAGGTAATTTATCATCTACACCATCAAAATAAAGAGCATAATCTGTGGTAGAAGCAGTAGGATTAGGCGTTATTGTTATCTGTGCACTTTTCTTTGCAGGTATGCCAAGGTAACTGCTAAATGACGGCATAACATTGTTTATTTGAGTGGTATTAGCATTGGAATTTACCACATTGCTGTTAGTCGCATATGTTACAGAAATGCCACTGCCTACGCTTTTAGTGGTATCCAAAGGTATACTGAACGTATAAGATACTCCGTTGTTAAATGTTGTAACATATGGAGCTTCATAGTAGGGTGTAACCTTTCTAATAGCAGTAATAGGAAAATAGTCGTTATTAAGCACCGTTACATAGCGTACTTTAAAGTATTCCCAACCTTTGTTGTTAAAGTCAGGTATAACAGGCACGTTAACATGATTGGAGGCTAACAGCAAACCTGCTGGAGAGTAGAAATCCACCATAATGTTCGTTGCACTACTCAGTAGTGTTGCGTTACCAGATTTTAACGTCGTGCCGTTAACGGTAAGGTCTGTCCAGTAACTACCACTGGTAGTAGCTCGCTTAAATGTAATACTCTCCACCATGGCATTGGTAGAACCAGAAGGAACTATATCTCCATACTGCATACGCTGTGCACTTTCGAATGTTCTTTGTATGTAACTTACAGTGCTACGTGTTTTAG
>JAKOQC010000565.1 GCA_029778565.1 bacterium | reverse complement strand
TGTATACTTCTCTGTTAACCATAGGTATCCAGATACACTAGAAGAAATCAGAGGTTGTTTGAATAAAACTCCTATAAATCCGTTTACCAATGAGGATATGTTAACTGATGGGTCTATTACATACACACCGTTAGATGATAATTTAGAATATGTAATTGTAGTACACCAACCGGATGAGGATGATTGCGACGATGATGGTAACATCGATGAACCCATAATCGAACCACCAACCATATTGAGTGAAAACATACATTTGGTTGTGTATCCATCCGGTGCAGGTACAGCAAAAGCTAGGCCAAACCCAGCGGACCAAGGTGTAATTGTAACACTTACAAGCCAAGCAGGTCAGTGCCATAATTTCAACTCTTGGCAACCACTTAGCAATATTACAATTAACAATCCGTTGTCACAAAATACAACATTCACAATGATAGGCGATGAAGTTACTATTGTATCAAAGTTTGACATCAAGCGTTACCGAGTAACACTAATTGCATCTGGTGGCGAGGATTTAACAGGAGCAGGAGAGTATAACTGTGGCGACCAAGTTACTGTAAAAGCTATACCGATTACAGGACGTTATTTCGCAGGTTGGTATAGTGGCAATACAAAAGTCAGTGATAGTCCATATTATACATTCCGCATATACGACAATATTACTTTGGAAGCAAGATTTGCATACTACATAACATTAATAGCAAATCCAGAAATTGGTGGTTCACCTACTGCAACGCCTAACCCCGCATATGTAGGACAAACAATTACTTTGTCTGCGAACCCAGATAGTTGTTATAAATTCAGTAATTGGTCAGTATCTGCAGGTTCTCTTAGTGGCAACACACTGACAATGCCAGCACAGAATGTGACTGTAACTGCCAACTACACCGTAAGACAGTACACTGTATCTGTAGCCCCCAACAACCCATCCTACGGCACAGTCACAGGCTCTGGTACATACGACTGCGGCAGTACAGCAACACTGGTTGCAACACCAGCCACAGGGTTCAACTTCGCAGGTTGGTACGAAGGCAGCAAATCAGTAACAACGGCTACAACATACTCGTTCACAGTCAACAGTACTCGTACACTCGAAGCGAGATTCAATGCAATACCATACAACATCACACTGACAGCAAGTCCTGCGGGTGCTGGTTCACAATCTGCAACACCTAACCCTGCATATGTAGGACAAACAGTAACACTGTCTGCAACTCCTAATAGTTGCTATGACTTTAGCAGTTGGACATTACCTGGTGTAACTGTTACCGGCAGCACGTTTGTTATGCCAGCCAAGGATGTGACTGTAACAGCTAACTACACTGTTAAGAAGTATCCAATAGCAGTAAATATCAAAAAGACGGGTAAGTCTCCCAATACACCAGGTGTTGTTAGCGGTACAACCACATATGATTGTGGTAGTACAGCGACATTAATTGCGACGCCTGCACCAGGATTTAACTTTACAGGTTGGTACGAAGGCAGCGAATCAGTAACAACGGCTACAACATACTCGTTCACAGTCAACAGTACTCGTACACTCGAAGCACAATTCAATGCAATACCATACAGTATTACCATGAAGTCTAATCCTTCTGGTGCGGGAACGCCTGCAGCAACGCCAAACCCTGCATATGTTGGCCAAACAGTTACGTTATCAAGAAATCCTAGCAGTGATTATAATTTCAGTAGTTGGTCAATATCCGCGGGTACTCTTAATGGTAACATGTTGACAATGCCTGCACAGGATGTGACTGTGACAGCTAATTATGCTATTAAGACGCCATCTAATCCACCAGTGACATATTATATTTTATCTACAGCCGCTGCCCCCTCGCCAGGAGCTAATATTTCACCTCCACCTGGCACAAAGAGATACGATCCTGGAACAACTGCCACCGTAACAGGGTGGTGTGATTCTGAATATGATTGGGTTGGATTTTCAGTAGATGGTGCTAGCTGTCCATCTGGAGCTAGCAGTTGTTCTATCACAATGAATAACGATGTTTATGTAGAAGCTCATTGTCGGAAACGTGTTAGCCCCTTGTATGCTACAGTTAATTGTTCTGCTAGTCCTTCCACTGCTGGTACATGCCAAGCATGTATCGGGAGTACTTGCGGTTCTAGGGGCTCTTCTTCTTCTGTATCAGTTTCCTGTACTTCTGGTTCTAGCTTTAATTATACTACTAATCCAGTTGGTGGAACATCACAAGGTAAGTGCTATTATACTACTTCTCCAAGTACAGGTTCCGTTGGATGCAATAGCACTAAGGATGTAACCTTAAGCTTTACTTTAGGTATGTGTCAAAATTAGGAGGGAAAAAATGAAGAGAAGGAATGCACTTTTTTTGTTAGTTGTTTTTGTTATAGTAGTACTTATAGTACAATTTTTTACTTATAATAAACAGAATCCAGAATTAAGCATAAAAAGCGAATTAGAAGATTTCACTCCGAATGTTATTACTACAACAACTGCTACTGTAATATTTAAAGATAGTTTAACAAACCAATTAACAAGCACCAGCAGATTAATTGCTCAAATAGCTCATCCGTCGGAAACAAGAAATGTATCAAACGATACTAAAGCAATTCTCTTGGGAAGTCTAAATGAATTCACAAAACAATGTGCGGAACAATTGAAGGAAGTAGTAGGAGAAGATGTCGAAATAGTAGATATAACAAAAGTTGAAGAAATAGAACCTAATGTTTGGGATAGTTATGGAGTAAGAGCTTTGTTTACGATAGAAAGTGCAATTAGATTCTCTTCTAATGTACATATTACAACACCGGTAGTTTTATTCCTGGATA
>JAKOQC010000564.1 GCA_029778565.1 bacterium | reverse complement strand
GTTCTGGAGCAGCATAAGGACTTTTGCCTTCATATCTCCCATAAAATTGACGATGTTGACAGATACCCTTGCAAAGCTAATCTGCAGCTTATTTAACAGATCCATTACCCAATATACACCGGTAAAGAATCCTATTTTGACCCAATCCCAAGCAGTCAGAATTGCGTTCATGGCAATCATCCAGGCTATTTTTATACCACCAACCGATTGGATCCATTTATAAATGACCGCAATTAGTATTCCGATCGCAAGCGTGATCCAACCAATCGGCGAAGCAAGCATGGCGGTATTAAGGGCTTGCTGCATAAGCGCGGCGTTACCTGTCGCAAGTGCTACGAGCCCCATTGCAATCGACTTTGCCATAAGTGCAACATTGTACGCGATTGTTCCGCTGGTGTTGATTGCATTCCAGATTGCCTGTGCCTTACTGATAGCTAAATACGCGCCGGCGGCCGCCGCAATACCCCAAAATATAGGCTCAAGTGTTTTCCAATTATCTCCTATCCATTGTGCTCCTTTTGCTATTGTCTGAATAAGCGGCAGGAATGTTTCTAATAAACTATTCTGTATGATGGTCCAGGCTTGTCCGAATGTCATCGGCATACTCTCGAACTGCTTATTTATTTCATCCGTAGCAGATAATAAAGCATTTTTCACAATATCAGCAGTAATTTGCCCTTCGGCTGCCATATCTCTTATTTTGCCGATGTCAACATCCATATAATCCGCAATAGCTTGTATTACATTTGGTGCAGCCTCAAACACAGCATTCAATTCATCGCCGCGGAGCACACCGGAACCCAAGGCCTGTGTGAGCTGCAGGCTGGCCGACCTTATTTCTTCTTGGCTTGCTTCCGCTATCACAAACATCTTATTAAGAGTTTCAGCGAATGCTATTACTTCCTTATTAGAATTATTAAATGCTTTTCCTGCTCTCAGGCCCAGTTTAGCCACAATGTCGGCCATAGTAGTGTATGAGGCTCTTGAGCGGTTAGCCGATGCCATTATCATATCTTGTAATTCTGCAGTAGTTTGCAAGTTATCATTAATAAGGTTAAGCCTGGCAGTAGTTTGGGTCATTTCATCGGATAAATCTATAATTTTCTTTACTGTTGCTATGCTTATAAAACCTTTAACAAGCCTTTCGATCCCGGAGCTCGCTCTTAATGCTGCCTTTTCTGTATTATTCAGTTGCTGATTGAACCTGTCT
>JAKOQC010000563.1 GCA_029778565.1 bacterium | reverse complement strand
TTTGGGACCTAATGAATACTATATTGTTGGAGATAATCGTCCTAATAGTCTTGATAGTAGGTTTTTTGGTCCAGTTACAATTGATCAAATTGTTGGCAAATTGATAGTTTATTAAGTATTCTACAAACTGCGTTCTCGTGTTCTCTCATTATCATTAGAGTATTGTTTAGGCATTAAAAACTGCAAGACTTTGCTCTTAGCGGATTCGTACTGATTAGAAGCTTGTGCACGCGGTATATGCAGTTCCTGAGCTGCTTCATCTAGTGTATGTTCACACTCAGTATCGATACCATGTACCAGTGTGAATACTTGCCATTCTTGTTCTGTCAGTATATGCTGGATGTCTTCTAACAAATCCACGTCTTCCAATGTTGTATCATTGTTAGTTGCTAAATCTACAAACTCAGTATCACTGTCATCACCCAAAGTATTATCTAGTGATGAGAAAGATGTTTTGTATATACGCATTACATTTGTTACCTTGTCAATAGTTGCTCCGAAGTGCTTTGCTATTTCCTCTACTGTCGGCTCATGACCGTTTGACGCTTGATACTCAGTAATATACCCCTGCATTTGGTTGTAGAACTGCCATGTCCATGCTGGGCGCTTCAGGTAATTATCTTCATATACTATCCGTCTTGTAATACTCTGCCTTATCCAATAAGACGCATATGTGCTGAACTTGGTATTTTTGGTTGGGTCAAATTTGCGTATTGCAATTAATAAACTAGCTTTCCCTTCTTGAACAAGATCTTCGAATTCCAGTGTATTCAAATACTTGTTTTTAAGCACGTGTCCAACAATGCGCTTTACTAGTGGAGTATATTCTTCAATAATATAATTAATAGCTTCTTTATCTCCTTGTTGGGCACGCTTTATTAACAGTAGTTCTCTGTCTATGGTAAACACCTCCAAGTGGTAAATATACCCATATTTGGGGTAAATTATTTACCACTTTGTATGACACGCTCTTCAAAAGGAGACGCTTTCACATTGACATACAGATGGTTGTCGCCAGCTATCATAATAGCACGGCCTATAGGCAAAATACTCAGCAGCTCCTGTTCTTTTTCCGTTAGTGTGTACAATGACAGTATGCGC
>JAKOQC010000562.1 GCA_029778565.1 bacterium | reverse complement strand
CAATAATTCATTTGTTACTAACAGCAACAAAAAGGGGCAGAAAATGGCATGCGTTAAGCCTTGCCATTCCCAAGCAAACGCCCGTCGAAGACTTTGTGGAAATCGACAAAGTCAAATGGTATATAGCAGACAAAAAAACATCCGCCAAATACCCGCCCATTATGATGGCATGGGGATACAACGACCCGCCGGTATACATTTTAGCTTGTAGTGATATAAACGGCAGCAAAAAAGTACCTATTAACGCGCAGCTAAATCAAATGTTAAGCGAAAAACAGCCCGACCCAGCAAAGCACAGCATAACAAACGCCATACGCAGGCTGGGCCCGGGCACCTGCACAGTAATATCCAGCTTTGGCCCCTTTGAATTTCAGATATCAAAAAGTGGCCTATTTCATAGCCCTAAAAACCTACCTCCAATTACAATACTGCCCGACAAAATACTTCCATCCGAAATGTCAACTCACATAGCCTCATGTTTAACAACCCTAACCATGTTAACGTCTACCCTGATACTTGTCGTTACAACGACCGACGAAACCGTATGCATAAGAAACGGAAAAGACAGCATCATACCAGTAAACGTCAAAGAGCTTCACGGCTTTTCAACGGAAGTTACTACAGATGTAAACGGCGACCAGTGTATATCATGGCGTAAGCTAACGCCTGACGAAACAAAGAAACTGTATGAGCTAGACAAAGAGACGAATCGAGCCTTTGAAGTGATAATAAAAGAAAGAGAATACAGGTTTGCGTGAAGGTAAAAGTTAAATATACTTAATACAAGCAGGAAATTAATAGCAATTATAGAATAAGTTAATTAAGGCCTTAAAAGAGAGAACGTCAGAACCGGCAGAAAAAGCCCGAAGCTGATATTGTAACCCCTGCCAGTATTTAAGCCTTCAAGAATCGTGTAACGCACGTTTATTAATTCTTTTCCCACAGTATGCAATTAAGATTCAGCAAGGTGGATATGATCTGCCTTGCTTTTTTGTTTTATATTGAGGAGGTTGATATTTTAATGCAAAAGCAAAACTACAAATTAACCGAAGAGGTGTGGTCCGTAAGGCTTGTGCCTTACTATGTGAAAGGCAAGGTAGAGCAACTGCTTATCGATTGGTTATCATGCTGGGGTAACGGCATGATAGAACTATGTGTTAACGCCATCAGGACAAAGAACGGCAGATGGAGAATAATTGAACTTGACATGCCGATAGATATACCCAAAGAAGACGCGGAAGACATAATCGATTGCAAATGGTTTGTAGTAGACAAAAAGTCAAACAGAAAATGCCCGCCCATAATGCAGCTTTGGGGGTTTGATAGACCGCCAGTATACGTAATAGCCTGCATGCCGAGCGACAACTATCAGCTTCTTAAACCCCAGTTAAAAGACATGCAAGAGCGCAATCAGCAGTATATTAACGCAACCGACAACGACTTTATAAGCACCCTTCGCTCGTTAGGGCCAGCAATTTGCACAGTATCATCGAGCGTAGGCTTATTACAGTTTGACATAAACGAAAAAGGCATATTCTCCGAACGCTCATACTGTCCGGTTTGCAAAGGCAATGCCGGCAGTGAAATGGAAAATGAAATATTAGGGGCCCTGGCTATGCACTTATCCTATGGCCCTGCAGGAGTAACCGTTCGCACGTTTACAAACAAAACCGTATGCATCAAAGGAGAAAACGGAAACATAAAGCGCGTTCCAGTGAAAGAGCTTCGTGGCTTTATAGCGGCTTACGAATGGGGAGATGATGGCTCCCTTCAGATTATGTGGAAAAAACTTCCACCAGAAGAAATGGAAAAGATGTATGGCATAAGCAGCTCGACTGGTCAGCACATTGACCTCGCAGTAGACAAGAGAGACCACAGGTTCGTATAGCAAAACAGAACCGAGTCAACTACCCACCACTTAGCACCATAGGTGCTTGAAGTGGGGGCTTGTGTAGCCCTAGTTGACTAGCCTAAGCGAAAGCTACGTTATCTATCTTAT
>JAKOQC010000561.1 GCA_029778565.1 bacterium | reverse complement strand
CCGTTAGCAGACATTTTAAATCCTCAAAGTGAAACTGATTTTATTAAGCATACTTGTCTTCGCTCTTGCTGGACAAACCTTCTCTCAGCAGAACAGAATTGAAGAAAACAGATTATTGAAAGTTAAGAATGGTAAATATGGGTTAACTGATACCTTGAATAAAACTGTTGTTCCTTTTGATTATGATTTTATCGAGTACCAGAACAATCGATTGGTAGTACGTAAAAATGGTTTACACGGTTTACTTACCACCAACAACAAGCTAATCATACCAATTAAATATCAATTTATTCTACCAAGGGGTAACAATCGATTTATTCTGTGGACACCAAGTTCAGTTTTTGGTTTATCTGATTGCGACGGCAAGACTATATTGCCTGTTCAATACAAAAGTGTTTCTTCAACAGAAAATGATGACTTTTACATAACTAAGAATGACAAGAATTTAAATGGCGTTTACAACTTCAACGGCGAAAATGTCCTGCCGGAGATTTACAGATTTTATACTATAGACGGCTACAAAATCTTCGCAGTAAAGGACACTCAACCTTTAATCCTAAACATTCAAAATCCAGAAGAGACAATCATTTTAGACAAAGACGTTGCTTTTGTTGAAACAACAAGACATCATTCAATGGGAGAACAACTCTATCAAATAGTCAAGAAGGGAAACAAGTTTGGTGTCATCAATGCAAGCAATCAAATCATCGTGCCTATAGCCTATGACGAAGTGAAATCTTCACAGCACTGGCGCTATTTTATTATTAAAGACAAGGGGAAAATAGGAATTATCAACATTGATGGAAATATCGTTAAAGAGCCAGTATATGATGCAATAGAACTACGAAAAGAGTTTGTTCTATTGAAACGGAAAAATCAAAAAGACGAAATCTATTCCTACAAATGGTAGAAAAACGTCTGCTAACAGCGGTTTTCTGCTATGCTGGCTGAAGAAAAAATCATCATCATAAAATCGCTTATCAACTGTAGTTCAGCCTGACCAAATTCTATTGAACATTTATTTTAATTTCATCATCAGTAATTCTAATCGGCTTCAGTTGGCAAGCTGACGAACCACAGAATACCAGCACAGCAGAAAGCCGATGACCGTTGGCGGTCAGCTTAAACAACACCCTACTATGCCAGGAAAATCCAAAGAAGACAGAATAAAAACAGTTTTTGGTGGTGGTGGACACGTTGTGATCCTCGGAGCTGGTGCAAGTATCGCTTCAACATTCCGAAACCCGGAATTTAATGGTAAAAGATTGCCGTCAATGGATAACTTTATTGAAGTTGTCGGACTTGATGACATAGTTCAAAAAATTCCCCAAAACTTAGTAGCAAAAAATTTTGAAGAATTATACAGCAACTTGTATAAAAGCAATCCAAAGTCGGACGAAATCTTAGAAATCGAAAGAAGAGTTTACGAATACTTCAAGGATATGAAGTTGCCAGACGAACCAACAATTTATGACCATCTCATTTTATCCCTTAGACCAAAAGATTTGATTGCAACTTTTAATTGGGATCCATTTCTATATCAAGCTTTCATAAGAAATGGAGAAGTTGCTGATATGCCATACATGGCTTTCTTACATGGGACAGTTGCTTTAGGATATTCAAAAGAAGAAAAAAGAAGTGGGCCAGCGGGTTGGTATTCAAAAGCAACAAAGAATTATTTTGAACCTACCAGACTTTTATACCCAAATGGTGAAAAGAATTATTATGATGATGAGTTCATAAGTATTGAATGGAAAAGACTTCAAGCATGGCTACATTCAAAAGACACAAGACGAGTGACAATATTTGGTTACGGAGCGCCTTCTTCGGATAAAGAAGCTGTAAAGATTTTAAATAAAGCATGGGGAACAAGTAATAAAAGAAACATGGAGCAGTTTGAAATCATTGATATACGTGAAGAAGAGATAGTTAGAAAAAACTGGGACAAATTTATTCATTCTCATCATTACGATTATTCTACTGATTATTTTAGTTCTTCGCTTGCTGCAAATCCTCGGCGGACAAGTGAAAGCTACTTTCAACACATTATGCCAATGACTATTGACGAGGCTTTTAGCGAGAGTAATCCAGTTCCAAAAGACATTAAGACAATGAAAGAACTGTGGGATTGGCACAAACCGTTGATTGAAGCAGAAAACGAATGGAAGCTTCAAAATAGTAAGGCCAAAAAATGATAGCGTACAAAGCCGAACCGCCAACAAAAGGTTTGCCGCAAGGCTGGCGGACAGAATAACAATCATCAGTTGTATTACTATCAGCTAATATCGGGCTTGACCGAATTCTATTTGGCTTTTAGTTGTTAACTTCATCATCAGTTTTTCAATCGGCTTCAGTTGCCGGGCGGACACAGCAACAATTCCAGCCCTGCGGCAAGCCTCAAACGTTGTATGTCACCCTAATCAGCATCCTACTTAAATTCAAGCTAACATGACTTTGCCACCCGACCCTACGCTATTTTTAGCACATTGCAAGGCACACGAAACCCCGACACAAAACCAAACCTTGCAAAGAGCTAAAAATGCCAACACACAACCCACCCACCCCGGCTGACGAATATCTATCAACAATTTGTTCGACACTTCAGCAATAAATCTTTACTCAGCATCCAAGCCCACCCACCACCCAGCGGACAAAATTCTATTCTCTGCATTTCGGTAATACCAATACCTGCAAGCCTATCCAGCGACAATACTAACATTGGACAGACATTGCAGCAACCCAAACTAACAATAACAATTTTACTAATGACAGACCATACAAGGCACGACACACCCAACACCTTATATTTTTTATTTTTCGGCAGACACATAAATCCAAATCGGAATAATAACCTATGTGTATAAGTGTATAAGTAATAAACCCGGTCTTTTTGCGTTATTGTGCAACTTAGTTAGCTTTGTGTCCAACTAACATGTATTATCCAACATTTAAAAAATCATTTTTGATGAAAAATCTTTACAAAAGTTCAAGCCATGTTTTTAATGTAAGTCATCTTACCCCCCCCCCCAATTGTTTGACAGCCAGTGTTTTGGAAATTTTATTTTCAAAAACAACTTTGTTTCTGCTATTAAAAAAAAAGCTCTTCTACCAATTTTACTATTAGTTGTTACCCTTTTTTGCAGTAACATTTTAAATGCACAAACCTACAATTTAAATTGGGGTTCTACATCATGGGTAGGGCCTACTTACTCCAAAACCGTAACAAATATTGGTGGTTCTGGTATTGACGCTACGGTAGTTATTACAAACACAAGCCCTGCCGGTAATGTTAGTGCGCCGGGTGCAGCAGCCAATGATGCCTTTCAGAATAACTCTCCAATAGTTGGAGCTACAGGAGGTGTAAACTGGTTTCTGCCGGGAACTACTGCTGGCAGTCCATTAGTTCAATGGGTTAACTGGAATACGCTTACTTCAACTGTTATCACAGTAATAACTTTTACAAGACCCGTTAACGGCGTATCTTTTTATGTAGGGGATATGGATAGAACAAGCCCATTAACCTATGTTGACAGAATGACCTTTACTGGCAAAAACGGTACCGTTGCAGTACCTAACCCAATTGTTACAAAATTTCAGGCAACAGCAACTGGCCCCGATACTGTATTGATTAGTGGAAATTCTGCATTCGGTAATTCGACTTTTAATGCCAATGCTGCAACCAATAGTATAACCACACAGGGAGCCACAGTTTATGTACAGTTTGGTAACCCTGTTACAGAGATAACAATATTATGGGACCAGGGACCCGGTGCAACCGGCAATCCGGCAGGACAAGCCATTGCGATTGGTGATATTGCTTTTACCAAAGTAATTCCTGAATATCCACCAACTGCTGATAATTTTTTAAATACTCCAATGCTACAAGGTAATGCTGCAACAGCAATACCCGGTTTAACAGCATCAGATTTAGATGGTACTGTTGCGAGCTATAAAATTACTACTGTACCTTCTGCTGCACAGGGTGTTTTAAGTATTCCTTGTCCACCAACGCCAACCGGAGCAACCTGTACAGGTGGTTTTGCAGATTTAACAGCAGCAGTATTAGCCGCCAATCCCGGTGGTATAGTATTAACGCCTACACAGGCCGCAGCAATGCGGTTTGACCCTGCACCAAATTTTACAGGCAATGCCTCATTTACTTTTAATGCTACAGATAATGATGGTAATATAAGCAATACTGCAACCTACACACTTCCGGTAATTGCTTTGCCGCCGGTATCTAATAATATTATGGAAAACAGTATGCCCAATACAAACGGGCCTACTGCAATACAGGGTTTAAATTCATCTGATGTTGATGGTACAATTTCTACTTATCAGGTTACATCATTACCAACAATTTTACAAGGCATATTAAGTGTTCCTTGTCCACCCACATTAACAGGTGCAACCTGCACAGGTGGGTTTCAGGATTTAACGGCGGCAATACTTGCAGGTTATCCTTCCGGTATGCCGCTAACTGCAACTCAAATGGCTGGTATGCGTTTTGACCCTGCTGTTGGTTTTATTGGTAACGCAACATTTAATTATAATGCTGTTGATAATAGTGGCAACACAAGTAATACTGCTAATTATACTATACCGGTGGCAGCAACTTCAACCACTGCAAGGCCGCCATTAGCAAGTAATATAACAGCACAACCTCTTAATAACAGTTTGGGAAATACAGCCATTCCGCCATTATCGGCTACTGATTTGGATGGTACTGTTACCAGCTACACTATCAGTACTATTCCACCAGCAGCACAAGGAGTTTTAAGAATATCCTGCCCATCTACACCAGCAGGCACAACTTGTGTTGGTGGATTTGCAGACTTAAATGCAGGAACTGTTTTAACACCAGCAGAGGCCGCAAGATTATTTTTTGACCCTGCTCCGGGATTTACCGGCACGGCTTCCTTTACTTATTATGCAACTGACAACACAGGTTCAACAGGTAACATAGCTACCTATAGCCTGCCCATTATTAATACACCACCAACAGCAACCAATATAAATACATTTGTTCCCTTTAACGCCGGAGCAACAGCAATTCCGGCATTATCCGGCAGCGATGCAGACGGAACTTTAACGGGATATACTATAACAACTGTACCAACAGCAGCACAAGGTGTAATTAGTGTTCCTTGTCCACCAACACCAACAGGAGGCACTTGTACCGGGGGCTTTGTTAATTTAACGCCTGCAGTATTAGCTGCCAATCCCGGCGGTATAGTATTAACTCCGGCTCAGGCTGCCGGTATCAGGTTTGACCCAACAACCGGATTCAGTGGTACAGCTCCATTCAACTACACAACTACAGATAACAATGGTAATGTAAGCGCAACAGCAAGCTATAATATTACAATGGCACCACAGCCACCGGTTAGTAATGATATTACAAATGCTGTGATGCCAAATACAAATGGCCCAACAGCAGTAACTGCTTTAAGTGCAACGGATGCTGATGGGACTATTGCAAGCTATACCCTTTTGAGTGTTCCTGATGCTTCGCAAGGTATATTAAGTGTACCCTGCCCGCCTACACCCACTGGAGGTACTTGTACAGGTGGTTTTGTAAATTTAACTGCGGCTGTATTAGCTGCAAATCCAAACGGTATTTCATTAACAACTGCACAGGCAGCAGCTTTACGTTTTGACCCAACCGCTGGCTATACTGGTTTAGCTGCATTCAAATATGGCGCAGTAGATAATAGTGGGCTTATCAGTAATATTTCTACCTACACTTTGCCAGTATCCGGAATAGGTAATATACCACCGGTTGCACAAAATATTTTAGCACCTGCAACGGCAAATACAAATGGCCCAACTGCAATACCTACTTTGATTGGTACAGATGCAGATGGTACAATTGCAAGCTATAAAATAACTGCTGTTCCAGCAGCTTCGGAGGGAGTATTAAGTATTCCATGCCCACCAACACCCACAGGCGCTACCTGTACTGGTGGTTTTGCCGATTTAACCCCTGCTGTATTAGCAGCCAATCCTAATGGCATAGTGTTAACTCCAACACAAGCAGCAGGAATGCGTTTTGACCCGGCACCTAATTTTAGCGGCAACGTAGAGTTTGCATATACCACAACAGACAATAGCGGCGCTACAAGTGCAGGAGTGGTTTATACAATTCCTGTTACCAGCTTACCACCAGTTGCCAATGCAGTAGTAGCACCTTCAATGTCTCACAATAATGGGGCTACTGCAATACCTGGTTTAGTAGCGAGTGATGCCGATGGTACAATAGCATCTTATTCTCTTGAATCAATTCCATCTGCGGCGCAAGGTGTATTAAGTATTCCTTGTCCGCCAACACCAACTGGTGCAACTTGTAGTGGAGGATTTGCAGATTTAACAGCCGCTGTTTTGGCTAACTATCCAGTTGGTGGCATACCGCTAACGCCTACGCAAATGGCAGGCATGCGTTTTGACCCTGCGGTTGGTTATACAGGTAGTGTTGTTTTTAATTATCATGCAACTGATAATAGTGGTGTGATAAGTAACAGCACCACTTATACTATTCCTGTAACTGGTTTATCACCTCTTTCAAATAATCTGGTTGCTCCAAAAATGTTTAACAGTAATGGCCCAACAGCTATCCCAACTTTAAGCAGTAGCGACCCCGATGGTACTATCAGCAGTTTTGTAATAAATAGCATACCACCAACTTCACAAGGTGTAATAAGTATCCCTTGTCCGCCAACCCCAACAGGTGCAACATGTACAGGTGGATTTGCTAATTTAACAGCAGCAGTGCTGGCAGCTAATCCGGGTGGCATTGTACTTACTCCGGCACAGGCAGCAGGTTTACGGTTAGACCCTGCAGCAGGTTATAGCGGTAATGTAACTTTCAATTACTCTGCTTACGATAATAATGGAAATTTAAGTAATGTAGCGGCCTACACAATACCTGTAGGTACATTAACCACTCTTCCACTTTCGCTACTTAATTTTTCAGGACAAAGAAACAGCAATGATATTGTGTTACAGTGGAAAACTGAAAACGAAATTAACGTTGACCATTTTGAAGTAGAATACAGTATTGATGGCATTAACTTTATTAATGGCGGCTTAGTAAGTGCAAACAACGGGGCAGTAAATAACTACCAGCTTACTTTGTATAATTTTACACAACCTCTTTATTACATCCGTTTAAAATCGGTTGACAGGGATGGACGTTTTACATACAGCAATGTAGTGGTAGTAAGAATGAATGGCGGTAAAAATCAAATAAGCATTTACCCTAACCCTGCAACTGATTTTGTAAATGCAGAATTGGGTAATAATGCAAAAGGCGATTACAAATTACAATTAATAGATGCCACTGGCAGAACAGTAAATACGAAAGCTGTAACAAATGCCCAAAGCAACCAGCTGATAACTATACAAAGAGGAGGGCTTGCAAGTGGTGTATATGTTTTAAAAATTATAAGCAGCCATTATAACGAAACTTCATTGAGCAAAGTGATATTCAAATAAGGGTGTTGTTTAGTTTTGGTTCAAGCTGAATATACATAAACCGGAAAGGACGGGTTACACCACCCTTCCGGTTTTTTAAATCAAGGTCTTAACTTTTAAATTATATGGAAAACTTTTCTCTTATAGAAGCTATATTAATATTTATTGCTTCAAATACCTTTTCATTTTTGCTTGCTTTTTTTATAAGAAAAATAAAAATTGAAACCCTTAACAAAGAAATTACAAGGCTTGAAATAGAATTGATGAATAGCCATAGCGAAGTCCTAAGGGAAATGCAGGAGAATGTAGCATTAGAGAAAACCATCAAGAATTTGATAGCCAACAATCAAAAAAGGGTGGTAACACAAGAATGACCTTTCTTTCAGCAATAATTATATAACCACCTCATCCACTTAGTATGCACAAAAAAATTACTTTCAGTTTTTTACTTTTTATTTGTGTTGCATCCAATGCACAGGTAAGGGAAATACTAGAAGCTGTAAAACCTAAAAAGGCATTTACAGGTACACCAATTTTACAAAAAAAATCACAAGTGCTGTATGTGTCTGCTGGCGCACCAAATAATGTTTCCAATTTTTTAGACTTTGGTGGCTTTGCATCACTTTTTTTTACTACCACAAATAAAAAATCCGCTGGCCCTTTTATGATTGATTATGAATACCTGATAAAAGATAATTTTGGTATCGGGCTTTCGTTATTACATGCCAGTGCCAAACAAACTTACCAATCGGGCAATACATCTTACACTGGCAGTATTAAACAATATCAAATTGGTTTTTCTACCTACTACCATCTTTACACAACAGATAAGTTAGACCCCTACATAAAAGGTACAGTCGGCTTAAACCTTTGGGACGGTTATTACAAAGACAATAACGGTAATGATGCTGATAATTTTGTGGCGCCAACCCCATTTGGTTTCCGCAGCATTATCGGGTTAAGGTATTTTGCCGGAAAAAAATTTGCAATTATTGGAGAGGGTAATTTAACACTGCTGCCAAAGGTGACAGTGGCTGCTAATATTGGAATTGCTTTAAAGTTGAAATAAATCCTTCAAACATTCTTCTTCACAACGCAGCACTCCACAGGTGGACAGACCCTGATAGCCACCGCACCAAGTCAGGCACATTTGCAAGGCACACAAAGCCGACACACAAAGCCAACCTTGCAAAAGAGCCTGTCTTGTTCCTACGCTTCCGGGACACACCCTGCCACGGTGGACGCAGACTAAACATTTGAAGAACCAAGTCGAAGGGCGAACATACAACATTGAGTTTGCTTCTATGCTGGCAGACGTAGTAACAATGAGCTGCATATCGCTATCAGCTATTATCCGGCTGACGAATTTCTATTTAGCTTTTTGTTGTTAACTTCAACTTCAGTTTTTCAATTGGGCTGCAGTTCCGGGCTGGACATTATAAAATACCAGCACAGCAGCAAGCCCTACCGTTAGCGGCAACATTATGACGACCCTACTTCAACTAATATTAGTTCTTATTGTGACGTTGCTTTTTGGTTGCAGCAGTCAATCGGGCGACACAACTAAAGTAAACAAAGCAATCACTTTAGTTGACACACCCCGAAGTTTTGTAAAGAACTATGGCCTAAATGACACTACCCGACTATTTGCGTTTGTAGGAGAGAAAATATCAGTTGACCCGTTGCCTTCAAAACAAAACTCATTTGATAACGGTTTCAAAGCAAAATATGTAATTCTGAAAAAAGTGTATGGCAGTTTTCCAGAAGATACAATTGAGTTTGTTGCCTACGATCATTATGGGACACCTGCTTTCTCAAAGTTCAAAGACGTTCTTCTGTTTGTTTCAGCAGACAGCGGGACTTACTATCATCAGAAGTACATGTACAACGATGTTTATAAAACTAAAGACGGACGTTGGGCTGGTACGTATGCAAGTGATGATTATGAACATGCTTACAACAAGCACACGAAAATAAAACCTGTGAAAATTGAATTCGCCGAGAAGGTTTCGTTTCCAACAAAAACGCTTGACGAGGAAGGACGACAACTTGAATTCTCATATCCAAAACCATATTTCAAAACAATTGGTGATAGTGCATATGCAGTTTATGGCAACTATGTTGAAGATTTAGTTACTCTCAAGAAAGAAGGGGTCTTGACGGCACGAGGATTGTTTGATGCAACTGCCCAACAAGAGGAGGATATGGTAGTAGCATCGCAACCAGAGCCACGCAAGACACCTCCAACTACAGACGATTTGAAATTTCTTGCATTCTGGAAAACTTTTGTTGCATCCTTAAGTGAGCCTGGACTAAAGAGTTTTAGACAAATTGCATTGGACACCTTGTATGTATGCGACCAATTAATTCCCGTTGATAAGTTTATTGATAAATGTTTTAACCAAGTGATTGACGACGAAGTAAGGAAACGGGTTGTTGACAAAACAAAACTTGAATACGATTTCACAGACGTAGAATTTTATAACTTATTAACCAGTCAGGTTAAAAAGGAGATTATGAAAGTCGGTGACGGTTATCGGCTAAGAGAGATGTTGGTAACACGTAGTACTAAAAACAACAATCCACCGACAATCTACTTTGATTTTATTGAGACAAAAAAAGGATACAGACTTTATGAAATAAGTCATCATTGGTTCAAGGACTGTTGTAAGTAGTCAATTGAGAAATGCTGCCGCTAACAGTGCATTGGCAATATGGCGGGGCGAAGAATATATTCTCAGCTTTTTGTTCGCTAATCGGCTTCGGTCTCGGCTGACTAATAATGCCGAGCAGCAGAATAAACAATGAGCTTTTGTATCTTTAATCAGCAGCGGCACCGGGCAGACGGAACACAGAATACCGCCACATCGCCAATGCTTCAACGTAAACTGCAAGGCGGCTTCACCTCTTTATTGGGCTGGACATACCGGCATCGCATCTGCAAAATTTTGTTTGGCATCTTTGGTTTCTGCAAATTAAAAGCAGTTTTATTTTTTTGCAAATTGTATGGTTGGACGGCAGCACAATTTTTTAAGCCCCTACCCTTTTAAATGTTTCAAAAAAAAATAAAATCTCATTTTATGCCCAGCAGTTTACAAAGGGCTTTGTGCAAGGCTGGCAG
The DNA here is from genome assembly GCA_029778565.1 of bacterium. Lineage (GTDB taxonomy): Bacteria > Patescibacteriota > Saccharimonadia > CAILAD01 > BJGX01 > JAHFOQ01. The sequence continues at coordinate 166 of JAKOQC010000561.1, read as the reverse complement.
ACCGTTGGTCTGCCCCGGCAACAGTAATGCTATTCAGCTTCAGTTCGGGGCTGGACAAGCAACACTCAACTTTTTGTTGTTACCATCAACTTCATTAATTTTATTGGGCTGCGGTTCCGGGGCTGGACGTTAAAAACGTCCAGCCCTGCACAAAGCCCCGGCCGTT
>JAKOQC010000560.1 GCA_029778565.1 bacterium | reverse complement strand
TTGAAGCACAAAGAGGTAATCCCTTTTTCAGCCAGGGCCTTGCTGACAGCATAGACCACATTGTTATCCATGCTGCCGCCATACAGCGGATGCGGATGGCAGATCACCACCCCCGCCCCCGTCTCTGCGCGCCGGGGGCTCACCAGGCGCCCCTCGAGGTTTAGGGCGCCGCTCTGGAAAAATACTTTTCTCTGCCTCATTTTATCCTCACTCGCTTACCCTGGCCAAACGGGCTGTCCTCTGTAGTTTACCAGTTGCGGAAGATATTTGCCACCCTTTGGCCACACAGGCCATTCCGTAAACGAGCTTTGAAAAATAGGGTAAAGCCATGTGAGACGGCTCTCTAAGCATATGGCTGTATTGGGGATTTGGGCACAATTATCACCACGATGAAAAAGCATTTATGGCCATGCGTTGGTTAACCGTGATTGCGAGAAACCTTTTCTATTTGTTTTACTACCGTAGAATGCATCGCTACTATACAAAAGGTTTATCTAAGGAAGGACTAAAAATTGAGTTGACCATCAGTTTTATTTTATTAGAGCAATCTACATGGGAGTCTGGATAACGGTGAACATCTCACGGTGATCTAACCCAAGCCTTCAAACAATAGCTTTATGGCAGACCTAATTAACCACTATTGGGTTTAGGATACGTATCTTCAAATACTCATTGCCACCAAAAATGCTCCTAAATGCGCTTCATGCTAATATTTGGAGCTTTTGTTAAGGAGCATTTACGGAATGCCTGATAGAACATTTGTGCCATTTGCAAACTTGGAAGTAAATTGCTATACTTACTTCAAGTAAAAGTAAATTCCCATCTTTCCCTTGTCGAAGGTCTTCATGAAAGGTAAGGCAAACAAATGGTCAGATACACCTTTGTACAATTTCTATTGCCAATATTTATTGTATTGATAGTGAGCGGGTGTTCCGGGAACACAGGATCTGTACCCGAGTTTGGTGGTTTGATAGCAGACGAAGATGATTATTCCGGTGGTTTTAAAGACAACTGGACTGTACCCCCATTGATGGACAGTAGAAACACATGGTAGACTGAACATCAGAAAGGGAAAAAGGAAATGGCAAAGCAGTATAGCGCAGAATTTAAGATGGATGCTGTACGGAGGATCGAGAGAACAGGTGAAGCGGTGTCGAAGGTGGCGGCCTACTTCGCGAAGAACCAGAAGTAAAGAGGTTCGAATTTATCCAGGCCAACCGCCGTAAATACCGAGTAGCGAAGCTGTGCATGGTTCTTGGGGTATCAAGAAGCGGTTACTATGCATGGGATAAACGACCACAAAGCGATAGAGAAAAAGAAAACGAGGCTATTATGGAGCAGATCAAAGAGATACATAAAAAAAGCGGCCGGACCTACGGCAGCAGAAAGATAGATAACAGCGGAGCTGCGCCGAAATGGGATGCTTGTTAACCACAAGCGCGTTGAGCGGCTTATGAGAGAAGCTGGAATACGGTCAAAGGTAGCGAGAAAATTTAAAGCCACGACCAACTCTAAACATAGCCTTCCAGTTGCGGAAAATATCCTTAACCGTGAATTTGATGCCGAAAGGCCCAACCAGAAGATGGTAAGTGATATTACCTATCTGTGGAAACCCACATGGCTGGGGAACATTCACTTGGCCTGATGGCTCAACATACGTTGGAGACTGGCAATATGGTAAACATCATGGCTATGGCAAGTGGTCCGATCCGGAGGGAAACAGTTACGAGGGAGAATGGATAAACGATCAACGTCATGGAAAAGGAACTTATGTATGGGCTGGCGGTAAAATTTACTCCGGCGAGTGGAAAAATGGATTATTTCACGGGCAAGGAAAAGAAATATACGATGACGGCACGGAATTAACAGGTATCTGGTTATATGGCGTCTATGTACAAAAATTACATAGTAGTGAGGATTAAAATATGTTAAACATTAATACTATGCTGTTTAATGTTAGATTAACAGAAAAAAGGTGGAGGACAAGCTATGGTTCGCTAATAAGTATCGTGATTACCTTAAATCTTACCTTTCTGTTAGCGTTATCCTTATTCGGCACAGGACCATGGCACCAGAAGGTAGGTTTAATATTAGCCCTGGTGATAACGGCATTGGCATATTACTCGCCGGGAATTAGTATATTCATGTCAATGTTCGCTTTATCCGTAATCTTACTTTTTACTTCTCCATGGTTGGCGCTAATTAATCTATGCTTTTATTTGGTTTATCTTTTATTATTCAGTGGTCAAAAAACTGAAGGTGTAATGGTGCTTGTGATCTTATCTATTCCATTTTGTTTACAATACGAGCTATATTTTTTGCCACTGACAGTTGCAGTAATTGTATTATCCAACCATTCCTACTTTTCAACCTCACTTTTTTTGGGTAGTTATCTGGGCTTTTGGGCTTCATTAATGGGCAGGGTTCCCGGTTTTCAACTACTAATAAAATTGGGGGAACCATATTATATTGTTGATTTATCGTCGTGGATTAATGAAATTATAGGTAAATACAGTGCTACAAGTGTGATGGTGCTTGAACCATGGTTCAAGGCAAATCTGGTAATTTACTTATCTTTTATACTAATCATCTGCCTGATAGGTTATGCAACAAGTAAAATCAGGGATTATCCTTTTGCGTCCGGTAAGATGACTGGCAGATTATTTGCTGTTTTAATGAACTTCGTAGTAACCATAATAGGTTTAACGGTTTTAGCTTGGTTGTTTGATGATATCGGCCTGGCAGCTTCATGGATATTCCCAAATGGTTTATACACAATTTTACTGGCATTGCTCTTAACAAGGTATTTACAAACTCCCGTTAATCTGCCTAAGGAAATTAAGGAATTAGTGACCCATAGCACTAACAGCGGGTGGAATCAAATTGCGGGTTATGAGGATGTTAAAAAGGAAATCCAACTTGCGATCTTACCATATACAAACCTGAAAACACGGGAGCAAATGAAAAGAGCAAAACTACCCCTCACTAAGGGTATTTTACTTTATGGACCGCCGGGTGTAGGTAAGACCTTATTTGCAAGAGTAATTGCTCAAGAATCAAAAATGGCTTTTATCTCTGTTGCCGGTTCCAGCTTTTTCTCGATGTGGTTGGGAGAAAGTGAAAGAAAATTAAGGGAAATATTTGAAGAAGCCACCACCAAAAAGCCCTGTCTCATCTTTTTTGATGAATTGGAATCGTTTCTAAACCCGAGAGACCAGGCCAAAGAAAGTTATGCTCAAAGAGTTGTTTCTACTTTCCTGGCTCAAATGGATGGATTCAACCGTTTAGATGACATTCTCGTTATTGGTGCAACCAATTACCCTAATTTGATTGACCCTGCTGCCATGAGGCCCGGTCGTTTTGATAAAATAATCTTTATTCCTCCTCCGGATAAAGAGGCGCGGAGAGCTATTTGGGAACATTATCTGACGGATAGGCCCGTAGAAGGTCTTATTAGCTATGATCAATTGGTTGACCAAACCGACCGGTATACTGCCGCTGATATTGAGTTTATAGTTAATGAAGCTTATAGACAAACTGAAGGCAAAACTATTAAAATGAAACATTTGTTAAACCAAATAAGTTGCAACAAACCAACTATTACCCTAGAGATGCTGGAAGCTTATGAAAATTTGTCTTTAAAGTATGATCGAAGAAGCTACAGCTCTGAGAAAAAAGAAATTCGAGAAAAAAAGAAGTATAGCTGGTCCGACTTTGCAGGTATGAACCCGGTTAAAGAAGAATTGAAAAAAATAGTCGAACTACCTCTCACTCAACCCAAATTATTTGAAACTTACAAGATTAAGCCATCGATAGGTGCCATCATGCACGGGCCTCCTGGATGTGGTAAAACACTACTGGCTAAAATTCTGGCGGACGAATGTGATGCCACATTTTTGGACGTGAAGGGCCCCGAATTGCTTCAAAGTAATCTTGGAGAAAGTGAAAGAAAGGTTAGGGATTTATTTAGACAGGCAAGGGAAAACAAGCCAAGTATTATATTTTTTGATGAAATAGATGCTATTGCCCAGGTAAGAGGCTTCCATGCACACCAAGTAGTGAACCAGATGTTAGTTGAGATGGACGGTATGGAAGAACTGTCAGGTGTGTTCGTATTGGCAGCAACAAATCGCCCAGATATCCTGGATCTTGCTCTTTTTGCCTATTCCACAGAAATCGATCACCTATTCCGGAAATAGCCGATCGCCGATTCCGCTATGCATCCGATCACCTATTCCGGGCGTTACCGATCACTAGCCGGAGCGAAGCGACGCTGTTTTTCATCTGATCGGTAAGGCGTTCTTTTTAACCGTATCCGCCCGCGGGCGGGCCGGATCGGAGCGCAAGCGACGTCTCAACC
>JAKOQC010000559.1 GCA_029778565.1 bacterium | reverse complement strand
TACGTATCATCAATTATTTTTAACCCCTTAAATCCACTTGTATTTTCTAAATATACATTACCTGCATTAATAGAATTTGAATTAATATTCCAACCACCAACTTTACCTTCTGTTGCATTTATTTTGGCTGTTATATATGCGTTACCTGCAATGTATAATCCTTTGCCTGTTAGTGCCGTGCCATCGAATACTAGTCCTGCTAAGTCGCCTGCTTTGAATATTATATCTTTGGTAATTCCATTGTACCACCTTACCGTAGATATATCTATGCTACCTTTTATTGCATCTAATGTTACGGTGCTACTTATTGTACCATTATAATTTGCAACTTTTATCACGACACTACCTGCTGGGATAGACGTCCCATTAGGTATATTGCTTGTTAGTCTTGTTACTGTATAGTCTGTGACCCCAGTTGCTGGGTTAGGCGCTACGCCTGTTACTCTGAAATATTCTCTTAATACTGTTATCCCACCACCGCTTCTATTATAATATTGAAACATTATGATATCATCTACTGCGAATTGTGCAGAAGTTGTACCGTCTAGCATTGCTATTCTTTTAATATTCCATTCTATTGGCTGTGCAACTAAAGTTTTACCAGCACTTTCGCCTACTGTAAGTAACCCTGCATAAATTTGTTCAAGGTCTGTTGTAAATCTCTTTACAACTAAATTTTCAGCTTCAATCTTTGAGAACCATTGCTTGCTTGCTTCTAATTTGAACCCTTGTGTTACATAATCTGTTGATGAATGGTATATATAACCTGAAGTTCTTATATTGCCTATTGCATCTATTGCCTCAGTAGGATAGGTGTTTACGCCTAATTTGCCTGTTATATTTACATTCACAGTCCCATATATACCTATATGATAATCTACCCCGTCCCCAGTTGTTATATTGAATTCTTTTGTCCCACCATACCAACGTAACACCATATTGGCTTTGTAGCCTTTTATAACTTGTCCAAACCAACCATCTATACCATTTGCACCGAAATAGGTATGCCTTTTTGTAAATTCATTTGTGCCAGTGAAAGTGTTCACTGCATCAAGTCTTGGGAATGCACTAGCGTGGTAACCATCTAATAAGTCAGCATCTAACCCAGAACCACTTCCCATATTACCACTATGCCAAACTGTATAAGGACCAGCAAATGAAATTGTATCACCTGCCACTGGCGTATTTGTGCTTTTAAATACTTGCAAATTACCCTGATGTAGCCTTAACAGTGTTGCTGGGCTTTCATTGCTCAAATATCTATTAGCACCATCAAAAATAAGGTTAGCACCTATTACTGTATACAACCCTGTTAAGTGTAACCACCCATCTGTATTGACACCACTCACTACTGACCCACGTAATTTGAACCCTATTCTATTCTTATCCGACTTTATCAATTCGAATTGGTTGTTTACGTTGTTTATCCCTTTTTGCAAAAACGCATCTGAATGTAGTCCGTCTAACATATCTGCGTTTAAATTAGCAACTAAAGTGTTCCCAGCTATTGTATCTAAATATGCTTTGTTACTGTGTGCGTGGCTGTTGTCTATTACTGCATTTGTTAGTCTGTTTATTGTATCTATCGATACTGTAAATCCTAACGATAGCCTGCCCTTTACTGCGTCCAATACCGTCCCGTCGCCACTCCATAAGTAACTGCTTGGGCTACTGGTTATACTACTAACCCCCGTTGTGGTTGCTGTTATTTGATTTGTGTTTAGTTTTGGTACTACTATGTTTTGTATCTGCAAAGGTTGCCCTGTTGTGTTTACGCATTTGTATGTTGCTGTGTTGCTTATTATGTCCATTTCTACGTTTGTAACATAGTAACTTTGCCCGTCAAATGTTATCACGTCTCCTATGTCTATATCTTGCAATACTCCTACGTTTAGCTCTAATGTTGTTCTTATCGCACTGTAGTATGTCTTAATTTGATTTATGATTGTGTATGCGTTGGTAGTAGCTTGTTTACTACCGTTAGCGTCTGTGTATATAGCTGTTTCGTATGTGTTCTTCGCCGTTTGTGAATAGTTTATGGTGACTTCTTCTGCTAATGTTAGCGTCTCTACTTTAGTTGCGAAGCCGTTGTTATTTACGTTGGTTATCGTGTAATCATATGGCTTGCATTTGAGCACCCAGCCACTTTGGAGTGTTAAGATAGTTCCATCAATTGTTTTTAATGTTATCCAACCTGCCCAAGTGTTATGGTATTGCACTAAATCAGCTGTTACTATCTCAGCCGCTCCCATATATGTACTGCCTGAGTATATCTCAACTCTGTCTTTTTCTTTTAGCTTGTCTTCTTCTAATGTTGTAGACGCTCCATATGCCACACGGGCTGTGAATGTCTTCACTGAGTATACGTAATTGCTTGTTACCTTTATACTATCAATTATTTTATCCCATATACCTAATTTTACATTCTTTAGCCTTGCTGTTGATATACTTTTTGTCGTGCTTGAATTAAATTTCTTAGCTATACTAAAATCGCCTGTTGGTGTTGTCCATACTGTTGTCCCCGTTGCTACTAACAACGATTTTATAACATCAACCGCTGGTGTGTTGGCTATATACCAATTATACAAAAATATTATTGGAACTGGTTTGTCGTCTGCTGTGTCGTAGCTCACATTAGAACGTATCCAATTGCGTTTTAGTATCGATTTTACCACTGATAATGTGCTCACTGTGTTATCGTAACCAGAGCCACCTATTGTTACGCTTAGCCCTTCAAACCTCTTTATTATTACTTGGTTGGTTATTTCTGAATAACCTGTAGGAATTGGGTCTGCACTGTAATATGTTATATAGCAAAGCCTTGCTACAAATTCGCCGATGTACTCATCATAATCGTAATAATAGGCTGTTGCTAATACTAATATTTTTATTTTTGGTGTTTCTATTATGTCGCCTACTTGGATAAATCGCCCTGTTGTAGTCGTTGGTAGTGTTACTATTATATACGAGCCACTTGCTCTGATTGGTGTATACCTGTCTGTTCCTGCGTGATCTTCACTGCCTATTAGATAGCCTAAATTGTAGCTTGTTGTTATGTCGTTTTGTGTTAGCCTTGCTAAATAGTCGTATACTTCAAAACTTATTGTTTCTTTTGTTATTTGTGTTGTGTAATGTACTATTGGGAATTTAATCGTTGACTTGTCTATGAAGCCTGTGAAGATATCTTTACCACCTTTTTTTATTTTTGCTACTATTGTATAGT
>JAKOQC010000558.1 GCA_029778565.1 bacterium | reverse complement strand
TTTAGTGCCTGTAAATACGCAGACAGTTCTTGTTTTAGTGTTTTTTCTTGTTTTTCCTTCAAATTACTTTCAAAATCGATTTCCAAATTCAGCATAAAGTTATTATACCACAACGATATAGTGAGCTAATCGCCTTTGTTTCCACATATTCTGCTCTTGTTAGTTGTATTCTATAGTACAGAAATTATTGAATTATACCGCCTTGCGCATCCAGATTACCATCAAAGTCTGCTTTTAGCATAGTGTTAGCATCAACCGGAGCTGGCTGCCCGCTTTGGTACAGCGCTTGTATTTCACCGTCTGTAAGGGCACGATTATAAATAACAAGATTATCAGCCATACCGCTGTAATTGCTAATGACTTCAATATTAGTGAAACTATTTGCAACGCCATTAGGCAATGTCTTTTCATACTTTATACCATTTACAAATAATGCTATTTTGTTAGCCGTACTATCCCAACGGGCAACGATATGATACCATTCATTAGCTCTCATAATCTCAGTTGGTGTGTATACACCAGAATTATTTATTCCGTAATCAAACCTAACTTGCCCACTAGAATTTACAAAAACCAAAAATCTCCCTGCTTGTCCAGAAAAAACCATATTTCCAGCATACAGCAAATTGTTCCAGTCCGTTAAGTATGGTACTTTCGTCCATACACTTATTGTCCCTCGAGTTGGACTTAATTGTTGCGCATCAACAATTAAGGCTTCTTTTGCTCTTGTCCCGTCTGTCCAACTAGTTGCATATGATTTCTGCTCGAGCTGGAAGCTATCGAAATAATATACATCTCCAACTTGGCTGATAGTTCCACTCTCCCAACCCACTACCCTACATTGCGTTGAACCTGATGGAGCGGTAGCCGTAACGCTAATCCTTTTCCATTGCTGAGCTAGGACAGGAATGCTGTTTGACTCAAAAATCTGAACTAAATTTCCAGAACCGTCAAAAAAAGTGAGCCTCGCTGTAAAATTATGTGACGTTGAAGTGGCATTGTAAACATAATAGCTAAAAGTATAAACATTACCAGCTACCG
>JAKOQC010000557.1 GCA_029778565.1 bacterium | reverse complement strand
CTCCGATGGGGAGAGCGCAATCGCTGTAAGCAAGGTTTGCTAAGTGCTTTGGAACAAAGAGGTGCCTTGGCAGTCCGGCCATAGCTTCCAGCAAAGCGGGATTTTTTATGCCACGGCTTTTTATCTGGGTCTCCACCATTATCTTGGCTTTCTCTTGCCATTCCATGGAAAATCACCCGAATTGCGCTTACTAAAAAGCGCTTGTCCTTATAAAAATAATAGACAGGTTATTCAAACCTGTCTATTGCTGATTATATAAATGGCGGGCCTGGCCGGACTCGAACCGGCGACCTACGGCTTAGGAGGCCGTCGCTCTATCCTACTGAGCTACAGGTCCGTCTTAGGCACGATTAATATTACCATGAACCCTAGTTAGGATTCAACACCTTGAGGGGAAATTCGTGAAAATCGAGGGAGGCCGAAGGTCGAAAAATTAGGCTACGTCCAAGATAATTCTAGCATCTAAAACTATAATGCTCTGTTCATAGGCGTTTACTGGATTTAAATCCACTTCCTGGATTTCCGGGTTGTCAAGCATAAGTTGACTCACCTTAACAATTGCACCTGCTAAGGCCTCTATTGATACTGACATTTTGCCTCTGGCTCCCACCAGCAGAGGGTAGCCTTTAATAGATTTAATCATGGTGCGCGCTTCATTAAGTGTAATTGGAGCCACTCGAAAAACCACATCCTTAAAGATTTCTACAAAGATACCACCCAATCCGAACATGATTACAGGTCCAAACTGAGGATCTACTTTGCCACCAATGATTGTCTCTATTCCTGGTGTAGCCTGCTTACAAACCAAGATTCCTTCTATTCTGGCTTGTGAATTGTAGCGCTTTGAGTTAGCAAGGATTTCATTGTAGGCCTGTTCTAGCTCTTTGTCATTACAGATATTTAGGCGCACCGCACCTGCATCAGTTTTATGCAGGATATCTGGCGAAACAACTTTAAGCACAACTGGATAACCAATACTGCTTGCTGCATGCTTAGCTTCCTCAGTGGTTTTAGTGAAAGCACTTGGAACAGTAGGTAATCCGTAAGTAGTTATAAGTTTAATAGCCTCTGGTTCAAGTAAATGGCGTTTCTCGGCTAAGGCTTTAGAGATAATAGCATGTTCGGTACAAGTAATGCTTGTAGGTTGAATGGTATCAGTATCATTAGCACGATTGAGGTAGATAGTACGTTGAACTAGACGTGCTATGGAGCGCGCTGCCCGCTCTGGGGTCATAAAAGTTGGTATGCTATTTTCCTCTAATAGGCTACATGCCTCTTGTACCCAATCGCCAGCCAGGATACACATTACAACTGGTTTGTCAGGCTTCTCTTTAAGTGTGGCTAAGAGCTTCTCAGCCAAAATCTGGGGATTCAAAAAACCAGGGAGAACAGTGACCAGAATCACGCCATCAACATTTACATCATCCAAGATTATCTGTAAAGCCTCTGCATGATGATGTTCCATAGCTGCAGCACTCATATCTACATAGCCGCGGGCGTGGTCTACTAAAGCCATAGGTGGCAATATCGCCTTGAGCCGCTCTTTGGTAATTTGAGTAAAATCGGGCATCTCAATATAACTGTGCAGTCCCAATTCATCTACTGCAGCGATGCCAGGTCCGCCAGCCTCAGTTAATACCGCAATACGATTACCTTTAGGTAATGGTTGCATGGCAAGAGCTTTAGTAGTATCCAATAAGTCTTCAAGGGTCTCTACACGAATGATGCCAACCTGGTCAAATGCAGCACTATATACTTGATCTGACCCAACAATAGAACCCGTATGAGAAGCTGCGGCGCTGGAACCAACTTCGCTTCTACCCACTTTCAAAATCACTACAGACTTTTCAGGAATAATCTCTTTGACAACTTTTAGAAACTCCCGACCATTCTCTATACCCTCTATATACATTGCAATGACTTTGGTCCCTTTGTCTTGGGCATAATACTTCAGAACTTCAAGCACATTAACATCTGCCTGATTTCCCACATGAGCCCATTTATTGAAACCCATAGGTATTGGCTGGCCTTGAGAAAATGCAAGAATGGAGGCACCCATAGCACCACTCTGAGAGAGAAAGCTAATATTACCCGGGATTCGTTTAATGTTAGCAGCAAAGGTAGTGTTTAATCCATTTGCGGTATTTATTACACCAACACAGTTAGGTCCAATAATACGGATGCCGGCTTCTTTTGCAATAGTAACTGTCTCTTGCTGTAAAAGCACTCGTTCCGGAATCTTAGTTTCAGCAAAACCCGAGGCAATGATGACTGCCGCCCTTACATCGCCCCTATCTGCCGCTTGACGCATCACTTTCGGGACCTCATCAGACGGTATAGTAATAACTACTAACTCCACAGAATGTGGAATGGAGGTAAGATCTTTGTAAGCTTTAAGGCCAAGAATGTTCTCTCTCTTTGGATTAACAGGATAAATCTCTCCCGAAAAGTTAAAATCCAACAAGTTTCTTAGAATTTGATGTCCAGATTTGCTTGGATCTTCGGTTGCGCCTACTACAGCGACGCTTTGAGGATAGAAGAAATTGTCTAAATTACTTAACATAGCCATGACTTGCCCTCCTTATCTAGAAATGCTGTGTAGTTTACTTTGATTTGTTCTTGCCAAGCATTTATTTCATCCTCATGAAGGCCCCTAAAACGTCCCTGAAGCTTCAAATACTCTACCAAAGGCTTTAACTCTTTAACTTTATGGGTTATATGAACTATATTATCTTTCACTTCAAACAAAGGCCAAACTCCAGTTTCTACTGCTAACCTTGACATAGTTATTGTCTGTGAGGCAGGGAATCTCCAACCCGTACTACAAGGAGTGAGCGCATGTATGTAACTGGGGCCATCTATTTTGCTAGCCTTGGCAATTTTTCTCTCAAAATCATCCACAAAACCTGCTGAAGCTGTAGCAGCATAAGGGATACCCTGAGCCAGCAGCATGCCTATAATATTCTTCTTGCCTTCGCGCTTACCCTCTGGAGTAGTGGTGGTCCAAGCCCCTTTGGGTGTAGCTCCAGACCGCTGAATGCCAGTGTTCATATAGGCTTCATTGTCATAGCATATATAAATAAACCGATGGCCACGCTCTACCGCACCAGAAAGGGCCTGCAATCCTATGTCTACTGTACCGCCATCACCTGCAAATCCAACAACGTTTATTTCCTCCTGTCCTGTAACTTCCAGGCCCGTACGAATACCAGCAGCGTAGGCGGCCACATTCTCCAGATTAGACTGCCAAGCGGGTACCATCCAGCCCGTCTCGCGACCGTAACCAGTAATGATAGCTGAGCAACTTGGCGGAGTAATTACTATAGTACGAGGTCCTAGAACGCGCATCATCGCACGTGCAATTATTTCCATGCTACAGCCCTCACATGTCGTCAGACCGTGGTGTATGAGTTGAGGCGCACTTCTTGTCATCTATAACTCGCCCTCCTTTGAGTCTATCCATATAGCTCTAGGGTTGATCTCGCCTTTTGCTGACATCTCCATAGCTTTTTTATAGGCTCTGGCGATAGTAACCAAAGAGAAATCTCGTCCACCTAGACCACCAATAAAGCCATAAACTATGGGGGCTGGGTATAGGCCATAAAGAGCACCTTTAACTTCTAAAGCCAGCGGTCCTTCAGAACCCAAACCAGCAGAGCGATCGATAACAAGTACTCGCTTAGCACTAGCTAATATTTGGCGAACCTTAGCTTTGGGGAAGGGACGGAAAGCAGTTACTTTTAAAAGACCAACATGTTCACCTTTTGCTCGCATATCCCTTATTGCTTGGCGTACTGTGCCAGTTATTGAACCCATAGTCACAAAGATTGTCTCGGCATCATCTAAAGCAACTCCCTCTACTACTCCATAATAACGGCCAAAACAATCACCAAACTTTGTGCCTAAATCATCAATCACTGATAAGGCATTTTGTAAGGCTCGGAAGTGTTCTTGACGTATCTCTGTGTAAACATCTGGCGAAGTGAGGTTGTTCACGCTGATTGGATCATTTACATCCAAGTAAACATGCTTAGGCTTATAAGGTGGTAGGAATGCATCAACTTGTTCCTGATCGGGCACGTTTACTACCTCGGTTGTGTGAGAGACGTAGAAACCATCAATACACGGCATAATTGGCAAACGCACGCGGTCATCCTCGCCTATGCGATAACCAAGTATCGTGAAATCCAGAGCCTCTTGAGCATTTTCGGCATAGAGTTGGACCCAACCCTGGTCTCGCTCACCCATACTATCAGAGTGGTCTACTTGTAGTGACCAGGGACTAGGCATCGCCCTATTTGCGATGGCCATGACAATAGGAAGACGGTTACCAGCAGCAACAATTGTAACTTCGTGCATTAAAGCTAATCCAGCACCAGCTGTAGCGGTGAATGCACGTGCACCCACTAAAGAAGCTCCTATAACAGCACTAATAGCAGAATGCTCAGATTCCACGGCAATATACTTAGCGTTAAGCATGCCCTGTCGTACATACTCTGAAATATACTCTACAATTGGAGTCTGGGGGGTGATGGGATAAGCAGCACATACTTGGATGCGAGAAAGACGTGCCCCTTCAGCCACGGCTAAGTTTCCTTCTAAGGCTCTAAGCTGAGGCATTAAGAACACCTCCTTCTAAAACCATTGTAATAGCTTGCTTTGGGCATACAGTTGAACAAATACCGCAACCTTTACAGTAAACATAGTTAATTTGAGCTTTCTTATCATCTTCAATCTTTATTACCTCAGAAGGGCAGTAATGACAGCATATACCGCATCCTACGCATACTTCGGTATTTATAATAGGTCGTTCCATTCTCCAAGCACCTGTCTTGGCATCTGCAGGCATATTAGCATATGGGCCTTCACGTTTCACAACATTAGCCCGCTCGTGAATAACTGTTTTTTCAAACGCAATTTTGGCACAAGTTGCGTTTATGTCACCTTTCTTGCCAGGCATAATCTCCTGAATGGAAAATAACAAGGATTCAAGACTAAACCAGTTAGTAATGTGAGCCAGTGCACCTAACATCGCAGCGTTAGGCGGGACATTACCAATAATTTTTCTGGTAACAGCCCATGCATCAATTAAACCTACCCGGCTATATGCAGCTGGCAAGTTATCAGGCATATGAGAAAGGTTAGCAACTAAAATTCCTCCTGGCTTTATGCCTTTGTGTATATCTATTCCCAACTCAAGCAAAGACCAGTCAAAAACAACAACACAATCAGGTTCATATACAAAAGTATGAACAGTAATTGGTTCCTTACTTATTCGACTATAAGTATAAACTGCAGCCCCTTTGCGCTCTTGACCAAAACTTGGGACAGCCTGGGCATATAAACCATCCTTAAGCGCTGCAGTTACCATAATACGAGCAGCAGTAACTGCTCCTTGTCCACCACGGCTGTAGAATATTAATTCTTTCATGTTATCACCTACTTCAACGAGATTAATAAAGAAGATCTAATTTCCCTTCAATCAATCAACTTATATACGCTTTCATTGCCTTTTTGTTTCTCGCTGATATCTAGGCCTCCTTCTTTGGGAAGAACCGATCCAATGTTGTACTAGAAGTCGATGGTAGGATATAAGAGAGTACTATAATTAAAATTAACGATATGATAAAACCCGGAATAATAGGGTGCATTGCTTTCGCCCATTTAAATCCTAATTCAGTAGCTATAGCCCAAAACGCACTACCTAAAAAACCGCCTACACTCGAGATAAAGGCTCCACTATTAGAAGTTCTTTTCCACGTAAGTCCCAGTACCATTGGCATGGCAAATGCTGCACCTGATAGAGCAACGGCATAAGATACGATAGTCAATACAAGAGTTGGGGTTCGGAAAGCAGCCAACATAGCAATAACACCAACAATTAACAAAATGACACGCGAAACAAAGAGATAATATTTTTCATCTTTTATAATACCTCGAGGTTCATGATAACCTTTACGTAACAAGTCATGACTAATAGCCGCACCAGAAAGCAAAAGCAGAGATGAAACAGTAGACATAGCTGCCGCTGCAATTCCGGCTAGTGAAATAGCTGCCCAAAATGGGGACAAATATTTATTCATCATAATCGGAAGAAGTTGATCTGGGCTAGTATGACCATCCCATATCAGAACTCTTGCTGCAGCGCTGAAATATATAGTGAAGCTTATAAAAATCAGGAGCAATACGAGGCCAAGCGCTGTTCCTAACATAGCGGCTCTTTCATCCTTTGCTGTATAAATCTTTGTGACGAATTCAATCCTAGTGAAATATGCAATAAACCATACAAAATGCCAACTCCAGAACGCCATAGGTGTCCAACCTATGCCCATAAGCGATGACCAACCAGGAGCTACTTTCTCAGCGGTTATAACTGCTTCCGATAGGCCACCAACATGTGGGATGAGACCTATAGCTAGAACGATTACTCCAATCATCATTAATAACCATTGGATAATATCATTCCATACTGCTGCCATCATGCCACCTATCACTGTATAAAACACGAAGATTGCAGTAGCTATGATCATAGAAGATTGCAATGAAAGGCCACTTATTTGTTGCATTACGATACCCATGGATTTTGTTTGGGCTATTAAAGAAACAGTCGCTGTAACCAAAATGACAAAGGCAGCAAAGCCACGAAATCCATTAGACTCAAAACGTTCACCCAAGAAATCTGGAAGAGTGTAGCCGCCGAATCTTCTCAATTTTTTTGCCATAAAGAAGAGTACGACCATAAAACCTAAAGCAAAGGACAGATTATTAAGAACTGTGGCACCCATTTTCGTCATTTGTCCAGTGCCACCTAGCATGGTGCCACCATGCATAATAGAAGCAACGATAGCAATGGCCAATATGATGGGGCCAAAGCTACGATTGGCAACCCAAAAATGAGCAGTAGATTTCTGATAACGAGCTGCAATTAAACCAACCAAAATCATAATTATTAAATAAAAAACAAATACAACCATACCGATTCGCATCATTTTTAACCTCCCTCGCCAATACATATAACAAAATCTTGAATATCTCTTAAAAAAGTTATTAATAAAATTAAATCAGCTTTTCTGAAAATAGACATAAAATAGCATAAAAATAGCTAATCCAAAGGGTATAATCAAAAGAAATAGCGCTGTATCAATTGGGAATCCCATAAACATTTCTTTTAAACCCCCCTTCTTGTTTAACGTATGGATAAGAAAGATTTATAACGCTTTAATAATAGTTGGCTAGAAACCTTAAGAACTCCTGGAATTGAATAAATATTTTCGTGCATAAAGTTTGCTAAATGATTTGTGTCTTTTAGGAAAGCATGAACATGGAGGGAAGTAGGTCCACTCATGTGATAAACCACAGTTACTACGTCAAGCTCGGCTAGCTTTTGTGCTACTTGCTCTAATTTGTCAGGTTTGACTTCAATTTCAAAGAAAGCATTCACATTATAACCTAAAGAATTTCCCCTTAGGATAATGGTGAATTCATCAATTATGCCCCTCTGCATTAAACGACGAATGCGATCTTTTACAGCCACACGCGACAAATGTACGTGCCGCGAAATCTCAGCATTAGAAACACGACAATCCTCGAGCAACATTTCTATTATCTTTTGATCAATAGAATCAAGTTGTTCAAACATTTTTAAATGATCACCTGTTCTTATACATATCAAAAGCTTAATTTCAATATATATGTTCATTCATAGAAAGTCAATTATTGAATTGCTTTACATTCGATATATTATAACTGGTCTTTACTTACAAATGTTATATAGTTCATCTACTTAGTATAATAAATAAACAACTAGAAAGCATTCTAAAATGTATCCAGATCAATATTTGCCTTGAGTAAAATGTGGCGCCATCTTTTAAGAAGAGATTAAAAGGATATGGAAAGAAATCCTAATAAAAATAAGAAAAAAATAAGAAAGTATAGCGGTAACACAACAGAGAAGACATTAATGAAATTTGGTTAAACCGTAACCTAAAAAGAAAGGATTTAGCTAATTAGAGTTAATTTGCTAAAGCATGTTTTTCTTATGAAATATGAAGGCGGCAATGGATACTGCTATGCCTGAGATCAGGAGGATGAAGCTAAAGGCATGGTGGTTATTCTGCAAGGGCAACAACACGTTCATGCCATAAAATGTGCCGACCAATCCCGGGATGGCCAGGATGATCGTTATGGCGGCTAAGAATTTCATTACTATGTTCAGGTTGTTTGAAATTATCGAGGCAAAGGCATCGAGGGTTCCGCTTAAGATGTTGCTGTACACTTCTGCCATGGAAAGCGCCTGTTTGTTCTCGGTGAGTGCGTCCTCCAGCAAGTCTTCGTCTTCTGCATAAAGCTTTATGGGCAACTGGTCTTCTTTTTTGTCGTATACAGGTCGAAAGTACGATCGCAGCAGCTTTTCCATGAGAATTTGGTTGGCCCTAAGTGCTGTAAGAAGGTAAACCAGGCTTTTTTGGATCTCCATTAGTCCGAACATCTCTTCGTTTTCCATGGACTTCCGCAGATGATCTTCCAGCTCTCTGGTCTGCATGTTCAGGCGCCTTATGTTGTCGATGTAGATGATGGCAGTTTGATAAAGAATTTGGAGTAGAAGACGATTTTTCTTGCCAGTGTGAACTTTGGAGCGTTGTAGCAGCTCTTGAATGAGGTGAATATTTTCTATGCAAACGGTGACGATGTAGTCTTGACCTATTATTATCCCCAGAGGAAGGGTTACGTAAACGAGCTTGGATCTCATAATTGGAATGTTGATCAAAATTAGGGCTTG
>JAKOQC010000556.1 GCA_029778565.1 bacterium | reverse complement strand
AGGGCAGCAGTTGACGCCATAGCCAGGAACGCGGCCAAGCTTAAAGGCAGCCATGTAATACATTATCCAGACCGTAACGAGATAGCAAAGAACAGTAAATTAAACCGATTATTGCAAGTACAGCCTAACCCTTATATGAGCGCGTTTGATATGCTCTATAAGATGGTTACGCATTACTTTTTATATAACAATGCCTTTGCATATCTGCAAAAGGACGACAGAGGACAAATAACAGGTATTTACCCATTAAGGGCAATGCACGTTGATTTTTTAGCGGATCCAAGTAATGAGCTATATTGTAAGTTTATGTTTGCAAACAGCCGGGAGGTTATCTTACCATATGTGGACATAATTCATTTACGTCGCAACTTTAACAACAACGACTTATTAGGAGATCCAAATACAGCTTTAGCCCCGGCTTTAGAATTAGCACATACGCAGAATGAAGGCTATATAAACGCCATTAAGAGCAGCGCAAACATACGCGGTATATTGAAATTTACGCAGATTATGGCACCGGAAAAGCTTAAGGAAGAAAAAGAAAGATTTATAAATGATTACTTAAGCATTGCAAATGACGGCGGGGTTGTAGCCACAGACCAGAAAATGGAGTATCAACCTATTGAGCTTAAACCGGCCATAATTGACGATAAGCAGATACAGGCTATAAAAACCAAGATATACGACTATTTAGGCGTATCAGAAGCCATTGTAAACAGCAGTTATACAGAAGATCAATGGGCGGCATTTTATGAAAGTACCCTGGAACCCATAGCGGTACAAATGAGCCTTGAATTTACCAGGAAGATATTTAACGAGAGAGAACAGGCCTTTGGTAATTCGATAATTTTTGAAAGTGGCCGCCTACAATTCAGCAGTAATGCAACAAAAGTAAACTTGATAGCGCAGCTTATGCCTTATGGCTTATTAACCATAAACCAGGCATTAGAAATATTAAACTTGCCAGGTGTAGAAGATGGCGACAAGAGATTACAGACTTTGAATGTTGTGGACGCAAAGAAGGCCAACCAATACCAGCTAAAAGAGTAAACATTGAGGTTGAACAGGAGGTAAACAGCTATGAAAGAAATTAGAATAGCAGAAATAAGAGCCGGCGATCCGGCAGGATCCGAAGGCCTTATATTAGAGGGTAGGCCGATTGTTTACGACCAACCCACAGAGATAAACGACCCGGCAGGGAAGTATATCGAAATTATCAGAAGTGGAGCTTTAGACGAAGCGGACATAAGCGACGCAAGGTTATTGTATAACCACGACCTTAACAAAGTACCTTTAGCAAGGACACCTAAAACAATGCAGCTGATTAAGGATGCGGCAGGCCTTAAGATGGTT
>JAKOQC010000555.1 GCA_029778565.1 bacterium | reverse complement strand
TCAACAGTACTCGTACACTCGAAGCACGATTTGCAAAAAATATAACAATTGCGTTCACACGCAATTCCGTTGCATACACAAGCGACGGCGCGCAAGTGGGTGTGAATGTGCCGAGGTTCGAACAGGGTAAATTCGGCAAGGCGATTATGGTGGAGGAAGGGACGACGAATGTTTGTACAAACGGTTCCTTTGAAAGCAATTTAACAGGCTGGACATTCCCGGCAGGGCAATACGAACGAACAAGCCAAGAAAAATATTTTGGTTCATACAGCTTAAAGCTCACGAATCCAGATAGTTCAATAAATGCTCAGGCGTGGTTTAATGTTCCTAATCCAAGTAGTTATGCGGGAAAGACTGTTACTGTAACAGTATATGCCAAGACAGATAGACCATATCACGGAATGTTAGAAATAAGAGAACACGATGGCTCAACTTATAAATTGACTAGCAGTAATTGGCATAGTGGTAGCGGACAATGGGAAAAATTAACACTTACTATGACTTTTCGGAGCACTGTAACAGATATTCAGATACAGTTGTTGAACAGTATAGGCAATACACAAACAGTAGGTGATGGTGATAACACACCAACGTCTGTTTATTTTGACGGCGTTCTATTTGAACAAAAACCCTACGCCACCTCCTTCATTGACGGCACGAGAGCAGTAGAAGACTTGACCATACCCACGGCGGGGGGGCTGAACGACAGAGGTCCGTGGACAATAGAATGTTGGGGAAAAACCAACAATGCTGGCAATAATTGGAGAATGCCATTTTCAGTGTGGAGTAAGTTTTATGTGGCCCTAAGGTATAATAAACCAGTTTTTTCTTGGGCTGATGCGAACAATACTCAGAAATGGAAATATGCGTCTAATCCCATCAATAATGTAACAGATTGGCATTACTGGGTATTAACTTGGGATGGTACTATAGCACGAGTTTATGTAGATGCTATAAAGGTTATAGAAGTAGCGACAGACCTACCAAACCCACTTCCAGGTCCGTGGACATTAGATATCGGGCGAGTAAAGAATAATAATAATTATTGGGACGGCCTCATCGACGACCTCCGCATTTCCAGCCGTGCACGGACGGATGAAGAAATAGCGGCGGCATATGCAAGCGGACAGCCGTTGCCTGTGGATGCGTGGACAACACTTAAGTTAGATTTTAACGGTGAGTACACAGAGCGGTGTATTTGTATTCCTTAATTTCTACACAACACAAAACATCGTATTGGAGAATGATATATGAAACGGACTTTTGCATTAACTGAGCTAATTATAGTACTACTTATTTTGGGAATACTAGTAGGATTAAGTATGTTTAAATATACGCAGTCGACAAGACTTGCTAATCGTACTATATTTGAAAATAATCTTAAGGAAATTATTAAAGCTCTTGAAGATTATAAAATGCACCAACAATTTGAAGACTTTAGCTATCCAGCGTCTTTGGACATGTTGAAAGGCAGTGAAATTTTTACTAAAGAACCTATCAACCCGTATACAGGCAAAAGCATGTTAAGTAACAACAGCGCAGATAGCAGTTTGCAATATCAGTCTACCGGTGATAAATACAAACTTTGTGTAGTTCAAAATGAT
>JAKOQC010000554.1 GCA_029778565.1 bacterium | reverse complement strand
TCCTAGTACTACGAAACGCTAGTGGTATTCAAATTACAGATGTAGGCAACTATTATACCTCAACTGACGTAGAAGGAGCACTTCAAGAGTTATACAATATAACGAAGTAGGAGGTGAAGAAATGGCTTGGCAGACGCCCAAAACTAACTGGACCAGCGCCGATGGTGTCTCAGATGCTGATATGAATCGCATTGAGGGAAACATCGCGCTGTTGCGTCAGGCAGCTAATATCCAAATAGCTGATGCAGGCAACGTGATTGCAGCGACCAATGTCGAAGACGCACTCCAGGAACTTTATGGTAATACTGTTACTGGTAAAGGTAAAATTGCATCTGCTCTAGCAGTAATGAACCAAACTGCTTCGAGCAGTGATACGTATGATACTTTAGCTAACAAAATTAAAGCTATTTCTACTGATGCAAACGCAGCTGTAGGGAACGTGTTAAGTGGTAAGACTTTTTACCAGGGCGGTGTGAAGCGTACAGGCACGATGCCCAACCGAGGTGCACCTACATTCACACCTGGTACATCGAATCAGAGTATTGCTGCCGGTTATTATAGTGGAGGTACTGTATTAGGTGATCCTGACCTTGTTGCCGATAATATACGTAACGGTGTTAATATTTTTGGTGTTGTAGGAAATTGCAAAAGATATTTTCAAGCAGCTGGAAATATTACACTTTCAAAAGCAGCTTCGCAGTCAATTTCCGTTACGAGTTGTACTTTTCAACCTACATTTGTGTTGTTGATTTGTGATGATTACAGTACACGTAAGTACATCGCCTTTAAGGGTACGATAGGAAGTTGGACAGCTGATTCTATGTGGGCAACTTGGCGTCAAACAGTCACTGGAAGCTACAGTGGTTTTGGCAGCGCCAATATAACTTTTACCTCGAATGGATTTACTGCTGTTTCTCCCAACGAAACGTTGTATTACTCTACAGAAAACCTGGCGTGGTTAGCCGTTAGAACAGAGTAATACTGCATATAAAATGGAAGGAGGTATAGTATGAATGTAGGTAGGAGGTTGTACTTCGATAAAGTTACAGGAGAATTGATCGTTGATACCGGAGAAAGAAGTGGCGACGTTCTTCCTCACGATGTAAATAGAGATTTTGCGTTGCTTCCAGAACTCAAAGGAAAGTTACTAGACGATGTAGTTTACATCGATTTAGAATTTGGCGATATGAAAG
>JAKOQC010000553.1 GCA_029778565.1 bacterium | reverse complement strand
TTAGCAACCACTTTTGATAATTCTCTATACACACCCGATTTAACGTCCAGCCTGTCTTGTTCTGTAGCTTGAAATAGCCTTGACTGTAAAGTCACTGCTGTAATATTCTGCATGGTAATTTGAACGATGAGCATGACAAATAAAGCAAGCAACACAGCATTAGCTGTAATGTAGCCCTTTTTGTTTTTAGTGCCGTGCTGTAGCAGGTGCATAAGTCTCATCTCCTGGATAGAAAAAGATAATACCTGTATTGGAGAAACCACTGTAATCACCAATTCTAAAAGCTCCTTCTTCATCTGTAATGTATTGGTTAAAGTGTCCATTTCTATCGTAAGCGTATACTGTTGCTCCTGTTATAGGAGTGTTTGTAAGCTTATCAGTAAGTGTAACAACCCAGTTAAATGGAAAAGCTTCAAATGGAACACGGTGTAAACCGTTATAAAGCGTGCCATCGGGACAGTTTCCTGTTAAGTCAAATACAGTAGTAGCAGTAACATTTTCATCAAAGTCCCAATACACTGCAAGTCCATCTTCTTGTCCTGTAAGCTTTTTATTCATATAGGTTTGTATCTCTGATTGTGTTCTTGCTACGTTCCATATCCTTACTTCATCCATATAGCCTCTAAAGTAGCTTTCGTTGTCACGGAAATTTGCACCTAAATAAACGCTGTCATTATCATAATGAACATCAACTGCCGCTGTAACAGTCCCTACTAGCTGTCCATTAACATAGTATGTTCCAGTTAATCCGTTTTTTACAAATGCAATGTGGTATGTCTGATTGGTTTTCAAAACAATAGTGCTTAAATTATTAGGATTATTATGCCTTGTAGGAAAACCATAAGTTGTAGAATAATCCCAGAAATGTAGTTTATCACCTTGTTCAGCAGGAATAAGCCATAGTAAAGCCTCGTTTTTAACGTCTGTTTTTGTTCTGCTAATAGTAAATAAGACTTTAGAACGTTTTAAAGGACTTGTATTGACAAGCATTTCTATAGTAAACTGAGAGCCAAACGTTACATTGTTTATCACAGAACAATACATATAGTCATCTAAGCCGTCAAAATAAAGAGCGTAATCTGTAGTAGAAGCAGTAG
>JAKOQC010000552.1 GCA_029778565.1 bacterium | reverse complement strand
GTTCCATATTCTTACCTCATCCATATAGCCGTTATAGTAGCTGTTGTTATCACGGAAATTCGAGCCTAAATAAACGCTGTCATTATCGTAGTGAACATCAACGGCTGCTGTAATAGTGCCTGCTGGCTGTCCATTAACATAGTATGTTCCAGTTAATCCGTTTTTTACAAATGCAATATGGTATGTCTGATTCGGTTGCAAAACAACTGTGCTTAAATTATTAGGATTACTATCAGAAAAACCATAAGTTGTAGAATAATCCCAGAAACGTAGTTTAGCACCTTGTCCAGTAGGAATAAGCAATAGTAAAGCCTCGTTTGTAATGTCTGTTTTTGTTCTGCTAATAGAAAATAAGACTGCACCATTGTTTGCCATTGAAGGACTTATATTGACAAGCATTTCTATAGTAAACTGAGAGCCAAACGTTACATTGTTTATCACAGAACCATACATATAGTCATCTAAGCCGTCAAAATAAAGAGCGTAATCTGTAGTAGAAGCAGTAGGATTAGGCGTTATCGTTATCTGTGCGCTTTTCTTTGCAGGAATACCAAGGTAGCTACTAAAAGCATTTATATTAGCATTTATCACAGATGCAGTAGCATTAGAATTAACTATGTTACTGTTGCTTGTGTAGGTTACAGCAAGGCTACCCACCTTTTTGGCAGTATCTAAAGGCAAACTAAAAGTATACCTTGAGCTATCAGTAAAGTCTGTTACGTAAGGTGCTTCAAAGTAAGGACTTACCTTCCTAACAGCTGTTATAGGAAAATAGTCGTTATTAAGCATCGTTATGTAGCGCACTTTGTAGTATTCCCAAGACTTATCGTTAAAGTTGGGAATAACAGGCACATTAACATGGTTGGAGGCTAATAGCAAACCTGCGGGCGAGTAAAAATCCACCATAATATTTGTTGCACTGCTTAGTAGTGTTGCGTTACCAGATTTTAACGTCGTGCCGTTAACGGTAAGGTCTGTCCAGTAACTACCACTGGTAGTAGCACGCTTAAAAGTAATGCTTTCCACCACAGCATTAGTCGAACCAGAAGGCACGATGTCCTCATACTGCATGCGCTGTGCACTTTCGAACGTTCTTTGTATGTAACTTACAGTGCTACGTGTTTTAGACATGTCCACAGCGG
>JAKOQC010000551.1 GCA_029778565.1 bacterium | reverse complement strand
CTCCGCGGTGTTCGTAGTCTTCGCCAGCCATCCATTTCTTCAACACTTCCTCGATGTCCGGCTCTTTTGATAGACCATACGGCGGATCAGTTACCACGCTGTCTATGCTGTTGTCTGGTAGTTCGCGTAAAACATCGAGGCAATCGCCAAATATTACGACATTTGTTTCCATGTGCATCGCCCACAACGAAAAGCCGCCCTACCGGACGGCTCACGAAACACGAAAACTGTATATTTAAGAATCATTCATATTCTAGTTGCATTGCCAACTTAAATAGCACAATCTCATTATCTCGGATTGGTAATTTAGCTTGTAATTTGGTTAGCACATTACAAATAGGAGGAGAGTATTTGGCGGGTTTGTCAAACACCATAACCCTTTTGCAGTTGTGATGATTGCTAGATACGTTATGTTTTTCATAGACTCCATTTTGATTTGGTATAGCATAATGTATCTCCATGCAATCAAAGCAAAACCCTATCTCCATCATATCCCCCCTCGCTTAAATTTGTTGTGCTTGCGCCTGTGCTACTCGCCTTCGTGCTATCTCCACATACTTCGGCTCCTTCTCAATCCCAATAAAAAACCTCCCTGTGTTGAGGGAGGCTACTGCGGTTGTTCCGGAACCTATGCAATTATCTAAGACTATCTCGCCGGGCTGAGTGTAAGTCTTGATTAGGTATTCAAATAGTGCTACTGGTTTTTGAGTAGGGTGCAACCCTCTTTCCCTTTTAAACCTTTGAATACTTCTTGGATAGCGAAGTTCATCAACTTCAAATTTTCCAATGCCCCTAGAAGTCCCATAAACACTATTTTTTCTTCCACTGTCATAACTTTTCGTTTTCTTGCCCTGTCTTGAACCTATTCTTGTTTCTTTTATAGGGTAGTACTTAGTCTTCCCCTTGCCAAACACCAATATATTTTCATGCTCTTTCATAGGTTGATATTTTACCGTAGCAAAATTGCTGCCTGCATCTTTTTCCCATATCCACTCATATTTGAATAATTTTAGATTGCTTGTTACTAATATGCTTGTAAAAGGTTGACTAGCTGTTAACACTATTGCCCCATTATCCTTTATAACTCTTTCATACTGTTCCCATAAAGGCTCAAAGGGAATAATTGTATCCCATTTACAAGCAGTTGTACCATACGGCAAATCGCACAGAATCATATCAACCGACTTGTCAGGTATATCCTTCATTACCTCTAGACAGTCACCACAGATTATCTGGTTAAGAAATCTATCCATTATGTCACCTTAATATTGTATTCTCACCAAATAAGCCCCCGTCTTGGTTGTACGGGAGCTTGATATATCCTTATTTCGCCTGTTCCGTGTTTGGCTTGAATTTTCTTTATTGCTTCTGCCTTTGTTGCCGCAAATACACGGCTTTGCAGTAATAGCATCGGCTGTCCCTCCGTTCCCGCGCAACAAAAAAGCCGGAGATTTTCCCCGGCTCT
>JAKOQC010000070.1 GCA_029778565.1 bacterium | reverse complement strand
AATTGCCAGGAGATATCGTGAAAGTGCCGATGTAGTTCATGCTATTTTGGCTCACCATGGTGATGTAGAGGCCAATACTGTTGAAGCTATATTAGTACAGGCTGCAGATGCTATTTCCGCTGCAAGACCTGGAGCTAGAAGAGAAACTTTAGAGGTGTATATAAAACGGTTAGAAAAGCTAGAAGAAATTGCTAATTCCTTCGCAGGAGTAGAAAAATCCTTTGCAATCCAAGCAGGACGCGAAGTCAGGATTATTGTAAAACCTGATAAAGTAAACGATGATCAAGCGCTCCTAATGGCTAGGGAGATAGTAAAGCGAATTGAGAATGAGCTTGAATATCCAGGGCAAATAAAAGTAAATGTTATAAGAGAAACTAGAGCTATTGAGTATGCAAGATAGGGTGTGGTATAAGCCACACCTTATTATTATTTTGGTATATCTTTTTATAAAAATAGAAAAATATTCAAAAAAAAAAGGATTTTTTTAAAGCATATAGAATATATAAAATACAATATTATAATATTATAGAAAATAATAGGGGGTCAAATCATGGAGGTATTAAAAGTATCAGCTAAATCCAATCCTAATGCAGTTGCAGGTGCATTAGCAGGGGTTCTTCGTGAGCGAGGGTCAGCCGAAATTCAAGCTATTGGTGCAGGTGCTATAAACCAGGCGGTTAAGGCGGTGGCCATCGCAAGAGGATTTGTAGCTCCCGGTGGTATTGACCTAATATGTATTCCAGCATTTACAGATATAATAATAGATGGTGAAGAGAGGACAGCGATAAAACTTATAGTTGAACCAAGATAACCTACCGCATGGTAGGTTTTTTTATTATTTCTTATTATTTTCATTAATAGCGACGTAAAACAGTATAATAATAATGCGATTTTGTTAACAAGATAATAGAAAATATATGAAAAAATAAAGGCGTGATAATGTGAGTAAATTTTATGTAATAGATGCCCACTGTGATACAATCAGTAAGCTGGTAGATGAAAATGCAAGTCTGGAAAACCATGACGGTGTCCATGTCTCTCTTCAGGGTCTCAAAGAAGGTTGCGTAGGTATTCAGTTCTTTGCAGCATGGATAGGTCCCCGCGATAAGTATGGTCCACATCTGCATAGAGGATTAAGGCTCATAAAAGAGTATAACAGTATGCTGAAAGCTTATCCCGATGTATTTTATCCCGTACACGGAATTACCGAAAGAAACACCGGGAAAATTGGAGCTTTGCTTGCAGTTGAGGGCGGTGAGGTACTGGAAGGGAGTCTTTCCAATCTGCACCTGTTATATAGCATGGGTGTTCGGCTCATGACCCTTACATGGAATTTCAACAATGAGATTGCCGGTGCCGCCATGGATAACAATGCAGAGGGTCTTACGACGTT
>JAKOQC010000550.1 GCA_029778565.1 bacterium | reverse complement strand
TATGCGTAGAACTTGATAAGCACCTTTTGTTGGTTCCAAATGTGTATGAGATAATGTTGCACAATGCTGGAATGGATTACGTAGGCGATGTACCGGTTCTAAAACTTGAGCCGCTTCGTATAAAACCTGCATACCAACTCCTTAAGCGGATATTTGATGTGGTAGTCTCACTGGTAGGTATGGTTATCTTTTCGCCAGTGTTTCTTATTATTGCGCTATTTATAAAAATGGATACTCCTGGCCCTGTGTTTTACAAGCAGACTAGAGTAGGTCTGGGAGGGTCAGAATTCAAACTTATAAAATTCCGAACGATGATAACCGATGCAGAAAAAGAAACCGGGCCAGTGCTAGCTACTGAAGATGACCCTCGTATAACAAAAGCAGGACGATTCCTCAGGAAGACTCGTCTTGATGAAATTCCTCAGCTAGTAAATGTTCTAAAAGGCGAAATGAGTCTAGTCGGTCCAAGACCTGAACGTCCTTTCTTCGTTGAGCAGTATGGCCAGAAAATCCCTGAGTATCTTCACAGACTTAAGGTAAAACCTGGCATTACTGGTTTGGCACAGGTTCTGGGGAAATACGATACTACTCCTGAAAACAAGCTTATCTATGATGTCTATTACATAAAAAACTATAACCTGCTGCTTGATATACAGATAATTTTGCAGACGTTAAAGATACCATTTGAGCCTGATGCAGCTAAGGGTCTTGCCAAGGAAGGCAATGTTGCAGCGGCTGTTCGATTGCCTGACAAAACTGGGAGGATTGAATCGTGAATTTGAAAACGGTGCTGTATTTCTTGGCTGAATTATACAATAATCCGGGACAACATAACCTCTCTAGACTTGAGCACGAAGCAATACGTCGTGCCATTGCAACTATAGAGAACCTGGTCTTATTAGAGGGGGACAATGAAAATAGTGATGATGTTGAGGAAGAAGAATAGAAATTACCCCACCACCCCCGCCACCCCATAACTAACCACCATAACTATAATCGCTGCTATAGCGTTCCCTATAAATATAGCAGGACAAGCAAGTTTAAACCTTATATCCATAAGCGCCGCCACTATACTACCTGTCCACACACCTGTACCAGGGAGTGGGATGGCAACTAGCAATAATAACCCTAAAGCCCCATACTTCTCCACCTTATCCCTGTTATTCCTCATAGTCCTTTCAATGAAAGAATCCACTAGATGCTTCACTGCTTCCTTGCTCCGAAGGTACCTAAAAATAGGCCTGCGG
>JAKOQC010000549.1 GCA_029778565.1 bacterium | reverse complement strand
TCTTTGTAGACCTAACTTTAACCGTTTTTGCCTTTCTATCGATAGAAATAACCTCACTGAAATTCCGTATGTCTATATTATAGCGTTTAGACATTCCCTTAACTGTTTGCACAAGTAGGTCTTTTCGGTCTGGGATGACACCGCCTACATAATAAGGAAGTCCACAGTTAGCAAAGGATATGTATTCACCTCGCTCAAAGATTATAATTTCATCTTCTTCATTGAGCCTTCTCAGCCTCGCTGCAGCAGTTGCTCCACCAGCCACGCCGCCAACAATTAGTATCTTTTTCACAATAAAACCTCCATTTATTTAAATTTACATTCATTGAAGATAGAGCCAATTAATCTACAAATTTTTCATCAGATATTTCATAGGAAACTTTATTACCCAAGTGCTAGCTTTTTACAATACCGGCAAATTTTGATTTTGCCAGATGTTGAGAAATTCCTCAAACCTATTCAAGTCGACCATTTGCGCAACTCCTCACATACTTGCGTATTTATATATTATAAATTTCCAATACATTTGTCAATATATTTCGAAAATGTCGATGTATTTGCAATATAAATGCCGTTCGTTGTTTACATTATATTTTAATCAAGGGTCGAAGGTCTGCTTAAGACTTGGGATGGCCTACTGAAAAAGCAGAAAATTGACAGTAACACAGAGTGTAGACTTTTCATAGCTTAAATTAAAGAGAAAAGGCAAAAGAGGTGATATAAATGACTACAGAACAAAACAGAGGAAAAACCCATGGGCATGTCCATGTCCATAACGGCATCACCACTTGTGATAAGGGCCATTGCCATATGCATCTTGGGGTCAGCAGCCCACCCATTCCTTCAGGAATATACGACCATGGCCAACACTACCACGAAATTTCAGGTAGGACCAGCTTTGACCACGGGCACTACCACTATTACAGGGGCACTAGCGGACCGGCCATAAGTTTGAGCGGAGGTTTTCATACTCACTATGTCAGACTCAGGACTAGCTTTGATGAAGGGCACGATCATGGGATAGAGGATTTCCTTGAAGCGACAATGAGCTAAAATATCATAGATCCAAATATAAATAGGAAGGGAAAATGTCCCTTCCATTTTTCGCAACAAAATCGTCATTGTGTTACATAACATACAATAGTTCATATAATATCAAGAAAAAACAAAAACACCAAATGAGTATACCAAGATTTATCACAATATTTAATAAAAATTCAAAATAATTACTTGAACAAATAGTTAAATATATGGTAGTATGTAAAAAATAGTAGAATTTTACTACAACTTAAATAGCAGGACACATAAATATATATCCATGTTACTAATTGATTAATTAAAACGTCGGAAAGAAGTGCATATTATTCTCAACAAAGAAAGGAGGCATGGCTTTTAGACCCGCATATAATAATTGCCCAAGCTGAATTCTCAATGGACAAGAAACAAACCCCATGATCGTGATACTTGGTCAGAGTCAAAGCAAAAGTGCATATTAGTAATCTTTTTGTTATCAAGAAAGGAGCGAGTAAGACTCAATGAGTAGAAGAGTAAGATGTTGGCTGAGCTTGATTGTAACATTGGTATTCTTCCTTGGGCTTTTTCCTTCTGGAACAACTGCTTTTGCCCAGTCTGAAATTGAGTTTACGGATGTCGATGGCCATTGGGCCAAAGAAACAATAACCAAATGGGTACAACAAGGCCTAATAAAAGGCTATACTGATGGGACCTTTAGGTCTGACGACAGCATAACCAGAGCAGAATTTATGGCTTTGGTCAATAGAGCCTTTGGCATTAGCGAAAAAGCAGCAATAGGATTCTCCGATGTTTCAGCAAATGATTGGTTCTATGATGAGATAGCTAAAGCAGTAAAAGCAGGATACATATCAGGATACCAAGACGGCCCGTAAAAGCCAATCGGGAAATAAGCCGCCAGGAAGCGGCAGTAGCCCTTTGCAAAGCATTAAATCTTGAATTGCAAAATAACGTAGACCAGTTTACAGACAAAGACTCCATTCCAAACTGGAGCAGACCATACATAGGGGCGTTTACAGCCAAGGGCTACATGGGAGGATATCCCGATGGAAGCTTTAGACCTGAAAAAGAGATAACCAGGGCAGAAACCGTCACAATGCTTGACAATGCCTTAAAGGCCCTTGCCGTAACATACGACGAGCCGGGCATTTACGGGCCAGAAGAAGGCATCGAAACCATATCCAAAGACGTGGCCATAAACGTACCCGGAGTAACCTTAAAGAACATGGTAATAGAGGGCAACCTATACCTAAATGAAGGTATAGGCGAAGGCGACGTAACATTAGAAAACGTCACAGTAAAAGGGGAAACAATAGTCCGGGGTGGAGGAGAAAACAGCATACACCTCATCAACTTCACCTGTGAAGAAGTAATAGTAATAAAAGTGGGCGGAAAGGTCAGAATAGTTGCATCAGACAGCACCAAAATACATGAACTCAAACTCCAATCCGGTGCTCATATAGAGGGAGAAGGCATAGAAACAATAACAGTACTAAAAGCCGGAGAAGAAATAATACTGGACGGGGACTTTGAAGAAGTAATCATAGATGCAGAGGTAAAGATGGAAGTATTGGAAGGCACGACAATCAAGGACCTCAAAATCAACAGCAAATCTGAAGTAGACCTAGCAGGCGATACAACGGTAAAAAATCTAACCCTTGACGCAGCGGCGACAGTAACCGGCAAGGGCACCATAGAATATGCCGAAATCAAGGCAGACGATGCAAAGTTAGAAGCAGAGCCTAAAGAATACAAAGTTGCCGAGGGAGTTACGGCAGAGATTGCAGGCAAAGAAGTAAAGGGAGGAGAAGAGGAGAAAGAGCCTTCTAAAGATAAGGGAAGCACCAGAGTACCAGTAACTAGTATCAGCGTGGAGCCGACAGAATTATTATTGCCGGTTGGGAACACAGCAAAAGTCACGGCAATAATTAGTCCTTCAAACGCAACAAACAAGAAAGTGACCTGGTCAACAAGTAATGAAGAAGTAGCAACTGTGGATGAGAACGGCAATGTAACGGCGGTGGCTGTCGGAACTGCGACCATTACAGCGACGACGGAAGATGGTGGCAAAAGGGCAAGCTGTGAGGTTACGGTTAGTGAGAGCAAGGTAGTTAACGCGACAAAGAAAAAGGGTTATGATGCCATCCAGGAGGCAATTGATGAGGCTGGCCCGGGAGACATCATTCGGGTAGCATCCGGGACTTACCACGAATATTTGTTCATAGAAAAGCCCATCAGCCTATTAGGGCCCAACGCAGGGATTCCGGGGTACAGTGAAGATCGAGGTCCTGAAGCCATCATTACCGTGCCGGAAGATATCGAACTTGATAACCCCGAGGGCAATGGAAACGCGGTAATCGATATAGAATCATCAAGGGTGACTATCGACGGTTTTAGGATTACTGGCGACAACGGCAACGGCAAGACAAACTATGCCGGGTGCAATATTCAGGCAGGCTTTGGCATCTTTGCTTACGTGTATGGCGAGAGGGAGAAGCTGGAATTTCGGAACAACGTATTCGATTGTTTTAGCAATGCCGGCATGTTTATAGTACAATACGATGAGGAAAAGAAAGACCATGGTTCGATAGACAAATTGAGCATTTCGGGCAATCTCATACAGAATATTTATGATTTCAGATTAACTGGTAGCGGTTATGGAATTTACCTTAATGAGACAAGCGGTCGCATTAATGACAATGTGATAAAAGACAGCAGGATCGGAATTAGGCTGCAACCATACAGTACCGTAACCGATGGTCAGGTACAGGACAATGATATCGAGACCTATTTATACGGTCTTGTTTATAGTGATGCCGAAAAGGGTGCAGGGGCATGGACCTTCCAGGATAATAATATAACAGCCATTGACCCACCGGACACCTTGGAAAGGCCGAGACCCTGGCGGGGCATCAATGTGAATAATATTTCTGCTGAGGCAGGCGCAATATCCTTTATTAATAACACCATCGATGGCTTTGGAACCAGTATTGAACACCCTTATCGCAGCGTGGTTTGTGGCCTGCACATCAGAGCCGGTGTTGAAGACGATGCCAAAATGATATTCGAAGACAACACAATCACAGGTGTACAAATAGCTTTGAAGCGGGAGACGGGAAATCTTGATCTCGACAGTGTTCTTGCCAAAAACAACTTTGATGCAGGCAGCAGGGTTGTTGAAAATATAATCTACATTCCCCTGGAAAGCAGCATTTACAACATAACAAAGGACAAATACTATGACACCATTCAGGAAGCCGTATATGCCGCAGACGAAGGAGATATCATTCAAGTGGGACCAGGGATCTACCACGGATACTTGACCATAAACAAGCCCCTCACGCTGATTGGGCCGAATGTCGGAGTGCCGGGAGCCGTGTTACCGGGATATTACGATGAAAGAGGTCCTGAAGCTGTCATCACTGTGCCGAAAGAAGTAGATTTAGAAAATCCAGAGTACGCCGAGATGAAAGCAGTAATCAACATAGAATCACCAGGGGTGACCATTGACGGCTTCCGGATTACCGGAGACAATGGCAATGGCAAGAAAAACTATGCCGGGTGTAACATCCAGGCAGCATAT
>JAKOQC010000548.1 GCA_029778565.1 bacterium | reverse complement strand
ATTATCGTGGTCTTGCAACATAAATGCATCGTCGAATACTGCTAATAATGTATTATCATCATCTAATACAACAAAAATTAGCCCCTGTACAACTCTTTCTAAAGACCAATCATCAAATGGCGACAACACTGATTCTATACTAAAGAATGCATCTAAATTTTGATCTTGATAAAGCGTAGTTACATTGTCATATCCAAATGTTCCCTCGATAAAATTTATTATTTCATTAGCATCGTAATTATTAGGAGCAATAATCACAAATTTGTAATTAGCATCGACGATATCATTCGGCATTTTAATATTAGGTACAATTATTTGAATTGATTGTTGACCATCTTCACTGGCGACGGTTGTTGCAGTAACAGATGTTATGCATGGTATAAAACCAGGAATACGACTCTCATAAGTGAAACCATTCAAAAGATCACCAAAATCTTCTGCGGATGTCTCACAAGCGAATATTACGTACAATTGGAACGCTGTCTAGTATCACAAGTTTACCATTAACATACATGTTTTTACTACCTATTTGCAACACAATCGTAGTAGATGTTATTGGTGTCGGTGGAGTTGGTGGAGTTGGCGGAGTTGGTGGCGCTGGCGGTGTATAATTTGTGACAATAGGCTCTATTGTATCGTATCATAAGCCCAATTAGGAATTTGGAAAGTTTCAAAGGAAAGTGACGCCACACTGTTATTTGTTGTGATAGCTTGTACACCATTAATTTTGATACCACTAATTGTTGCGCCAGGGTTTATTTTGACAGTGGTTGTATCTTTGTCGACAGTTATACTATAAGCTTCAGTAGAAATACTTTGTTTGGGGGTACTTACATATACATCGCTAACAAAGAATTCAGTCGCACGTCCTGACTCTATTTTGTATCCAAAATACATACTATATTTACCGGATTTTAACTTTGATAAATCTAACGTAAATGTTCTTTCAGCGTCGTCTAACATTATTGGTTGGTCCGGATTAATAGTCTGTGTGTATGCAACTCT
>JAKOQC010000547.1 GCA_029778565.1 bacterium | reverse complement strand
GATAAATCGGCATTTACTGTAAGCCGCGAGCTGCTCGGTGAAGTCGAAAGCTACATAGATGAGCATTACGTTGATATACACCAAATAAAGCGTCGGAAGCTGCTTGATGTAGAACGCCAAGCCATATCCGAAGCTGATGAGCGTGCTAGTATACTCAACGAGCCTATTCTTGAAGATATGCTCGCTCCTATTGGCGCTCCTGCCCCGCTTGATGATTTAGTTGGCAATCTTGATGAGCCATTCTCTCAGATGCTCCTGCGTCTGATTGATGCCAAAGGAATGACGGATGTTGAAGTATACAAACGTGCCAACCTTGACCGTAAATTATTCTCTAAGATCAGGAGCAACAAAGGATATATGCCAAGCAAGCGCACAGCTATTGCTCTTGCCGTAGCACTGAAATTATCTCTCGACGAAACCGACGACCTCTTGGAACGAGCGGGCTATGCACTATCTCACGCCGTCAAATTCGATGTTATTGTGGAGTACTTCATCGCAAACGGTAAGTACGATGTTTTTGCGATCAATGAAGTGCTGTTTGAATACGACCAGCCGCTGTTGGGAGGGTGCTGATTATGGATTATGTTTATGAAATAGATTCACTAATTCAAAAAGCTACATTAGCAATTGGTAAACCAATTTTTAAGGACAAGTATGAAATCGTTGATAGAGGTTTACCGCATATTCCACCTACTCGATTGCCTGATGGGAAGATGGCAATCTACATGTTTTTGCTCGGTGACGAATTTCTAAAAATCGGAAAAGCTAATTATAGAAGTAATGCAAGATTCTGCAGTCAACATTATGGTTTGAATGCACCATCAACACTTGCAAAATCACTGCTTTCGGATAGTGAGATGCGCAGCTTAAACATTACTTCTTCAAATATAAAAAATTGGATTAAAACGAATTGCCGACGAATCGACATAATTATTGATGCAGACTTAGGTGTTTTTGCTTTGGAATTGATTGAGGGGATAATGCATTATAAATATGAACCCAGATATGAGGGTTTTGCATCTCAAAGGTAATTTGTCGCTTCTGAAGCGACCGCCGGTCTCAAGTAAAGTAGTATTCTAAGATTACAATAAATCTTAGGAGGCTACCAAAATGAAAAAGGGATTAACTGAACTGGTATTCATACTCGACAAAAGTGGCTCAATGAGCGGACTGGAAGCTGACACTATTGGTGGTTACAATTCAATGCTCGCAAAGCAGAAGGCAGTAGATGGTGAGTGCTACATTACAACTGTGTTGTTTGATAACAACTATGAACTGCTCCATGACCGTATTGACATTAAGGCAGTCAGCCCGATTACTGACAAAGAATATCAGGTTGGCGGATCGACAGCACTTCTTGATGCAATCGGCAGGACGATTAATAAAATTGGTAATGCTCAAAAGCATACTGCTGAAGATTACCGCGCCGAAAAGGTAATGTTTGTAATTATCACAGATGGTGAGGAAAACTCTAGTCGTGAATATACTGCCGAAAAGATTAAAGCACAGATTAAGCAACAAAAAGAAAAGTATGGTTGGGAGTTTGTCTTCCTTGGGGCGAATATCGATGCGGTTCAGACCGCCGGCAGGTTCGGAATTGCTCCTGACAGAGCGGTTGACTACCTTGCTGATAGCGAAGGTACGAAGCTGAACTTTAAGGTAATGGCAAGCGCTGTGGCG
>JAKOQC010000546.1 GCA_029778565.1 bacterium | reverse complement strand
GTAGCTTTGCTCATTCTTGTCAAAGATAAGTCTAAATCAGGGCAAGCAGAGATTTACTATCATGATATCGGTGACTATCTTAGCAGAGAAGAGAAACTGGCGCGGCTAAAGGAATATGTGCATATCGGTAAAGTATCATGGAAACGTATTATACCAAATAAGGCACACGATTGGATTAACCAAAGAAATGAGGATTTTGAGACATTCCCCACAATTGGTACCAAGCAGCATGTTGTAAATGAAGGCGTATTATTTAAATTGTACTGCAGAGGACTAATGACGTGCCGTGATGCCTGGGTTTATAACTTTTCGCAGGTAGAACTGGAGGGTAATGTACGTTGTATGATCAATGAATTCAATCGGCATGTTGAGCTTGTCAACTCTGGATATATTACCCAGAGAAATGTTGAATTCCAAATAAACAATGATCCCAAAAAGATTGCGTGGTCTGGCGATCTAAAAATTGCACTATTGAAGGGTATCCCACATACATTTGAGGATGCAGGGAGAGTTATGCCTTCAATATACAGACCTTTTATTAAGATGTGGGTATATCTTAGCAGAGTCTTCAATAATAGTATTTACCATTTACCTAAGATTTTCCCCGAACCTGATATAGAAAATGTCGTAATTACTGTAAAAGCGCCAGGAAGTTCAAAAGAGTTTTCGACTTTAGTTGTTAACCATATTCCTGATTTACATTTTCTTGGAGACGTCCAGATATTCCCGCTTTATAAGTATGAGAAGTATGAAGAGCTTACTGATGATAAATCCAAGTGGGAAGATGTTCTTAACAACCACTTAGCTGGCAAAATCATAACCGCACCTTCTGGCAATCGTTATGTCCGCTATGAGAATATCACTGATTGGGCCCTCAAAGAATACCGTAAGCATTATGGTGAAGATGTAACAAAAGAAGATATCTTCTACTACGTTTATGGACTACTGCATTCTTTCGAATACCGCGAACGCTACAGGAATGATTTAAAGAAGATGCTTCCCCGAATTCCATTCGTATCGTCGGTAGAGGACTTCTGGGCATTCAGTAATGCTGGACGTAAACTTGCAGACCTTCACCTTAACTATGAAACAAT
>JAKOQC010000545.1 GCA_029778565.1 bacterium | reverse complement strand
TGGCGGTGGTAGTAACAATAATCTCTTAAAGGATTTTACTTATGAAAGTCGTATCGATGGTTTTACACCCAAGATAGTATCTACTACTACACGTACCATAACTGGAACAGTAAATGATGCTCCTCAAGAATTGACATTAGTAATACCAATAATCGAGACACCAACTGATGTTGTCAAAGCTAACTATAAAGCGGTAATTTTTGCAGCAGATTTTCCAGAAGCCAATGAGATAGTAAAAGCTACTAAAGAGGCCTTTGGAAACAATAATGTAACTATGCTAGATATCACAAAGGATCAGAAGAATATGGACGCGTTCCTTGGTGTAGCCAAAGTGCTGTCCCCATTTAATGAACCGCAGGTAGGTATTCCGCTCGGTATTATACTGGATGAAGATGGTACGTTGTTAGCGGTGTTTGATTGGCCGTTGACGTTCACTGACAAGGATCAACTATATGCTATTGCAACTGTTGGAAAAGCATATTCAGGTGTGTATTCGCCATTGCCAGTATACGGTTTTGATGTTAATATTAAATCTTTTACGCTGTTGACAGATGAACAAAAAATACAGATACATGACGCAATGCAACCGGTATATCCTGTAAAAATCAACGTCGAATAGAACATCTTATAGCATGATGAGGCACATAGATGTATGCTCTATCATGCTATATAATATATAAATGAAGACTAAATTTGCGTTTACTATTGTAGAACTGCTAGCGGTAGCAATTATTATCAGTATATTAGTTGGTGTAGGTATTAACGCTTATAATAGTTCTATTTATAGAAGTAGGACTGTAACATTTCAAGAGAATGTTAATGGCGTGGTGGATTGCTTAAATGTCTATTTCTCTATTAACCATAGATATCCTGATTCATTAGAGGAAATCAGAGGTTGTTTAAATCACACACCTGTTAATCCATTTACAGGCAGAGATATGTTAACTGATGGCTCTATTGTATACATACAGTTAGATGGTGGCTTAGAATATACAATAGTTATAAATCAACCGAACAAATGACCGTACATTATTTAGTGAAAATACTTAATGTGCAAATAAATTAGAACGGAGTGCTGTAATATGTAAAAGGTGTATGGTTTGTTTTTATTTCATTTGATAGTCAAGGAATGTGAAGTCAGGCGTAGATTTTTCGTATATTGTAACTGCGTTTGTATCTAACAAAATATTTTCTGATATATCGCTGTATGAATAGTTATATAATATATTACTTACTGCTTTGATGGTTGTATCAATTGTAGCATTGAATGACGCAAGACTAGGAAGAATAGCCACAGTCATCAGAGCCAAAATAGCTAAAGCTATAATAACCTCCAACAAAGAAAATCCGTGTTTCATATGTTAGTTATAGCACAGCGTGTGCTATAACATTGTTATGAAGGTGCGTAGTTTTACTATTATAGAAGTGATAGTGGCAGTAGCCATTGTCGCGCTACTTGCTGCTATTGTTATACCAGACCT
>JAKOQC010000544.1 GCA_029778565.1 bacterium | reverse complement strand
TGGCTTTGAAGACGCATTGGAAGGGGTGGACGTAATTCAGCCTTTGGACTACTTAAAACTGATGGGCCTTGTGATGCAGAGTGCATTCGTCATAACTGACAGCGGAGGACTGCAAAAGGAAACATATTTCTGTGGAAAGAGGGCGCTGGTTGTGATGCCTGATACTGGCTGGAGGGAGCTTGTTGACATTGGATGGAATGTGCTGGTCTATTCTTTAAGTGACACGTTTGACCTTCTTTGCGATTTAGCTCAGCTAAAGGCGAAGGTAAATACCTTCCGGTATGTCTACGGTGAGGGTAATGCCGGTATGTTTATATCTGGTATCCTGTGTGAGAAGTTTGGTTTTGCTTAGGAATTGAATTAAACACGGCCATCTCTATTCATT
Organism: bacterium; assembly: GCA_029778565.1. Taxonomy (GTDB): domain Bacteria; phylum Patescibacteriota; class Saccharimonadia; order CAILAD01; family BJGX01; genus JAHFOQ01. Next base: position 895 of record JAKOQC010000544.1, on the reverse strand, counting down.
AGTTAAATCCTGAAATAATTTGACGAATTCTGCAACTTGTCTATCTAATGAGTATCTTTGTTGGACAAATGCTCTGTAGTAAGCAGAATCATAGTCTTCAGATGTTATCATTTGCACAGCTTCGTCGACAGTTCTAAAGAGCCATTGCTGGTCGAAAAGTTCTTTAGCGTCGTAAAAGTCGTGTATAACAGGTTTAATACCCATGGCCATTGCTTCGATTATGTTATAGGGACAGCCCTCATGTATGCTCGTTGATAGGAGATACTGCTTATCCTCCCACCATTCGGCTATATTGTCAACCCAGCCGTAAAATTGGACATTTTTCTCAAGCCCGCACTTCTTAATAAGATCTTTTATATATAGTTCGTATCTTGTATCAACGAATTCTCCAGCAATATGCAATTTGTAGTTTTTATCGATTTTTACCAGTTCAGCTAGTATTTGTATGGCCAAGGCGACATTCTTTGTCTGATCGATGTACGCAGCTATCCCAATGTTATACCCCGGCTTTCTTTCGTTGAACTCAAAAAATCCTAAGTCGACACCATTGTAGATTACGTTCGTGCGAGTAAAGCTGTCAATCTCCAGATCACGCCAGTTTAGCACTCTTTTCATGAACTGTGACACAAACACGACTTCTTTTACATTTTCCCATCTTATTAAGTAAGGGTAATCAGCAAAAGCTTCGTACTCATGTAGTCTTACTACAAGGTTGGATTTACCTTTGTGTATATTAGTCACGGCTACTGCAAGCTCTGAAGCCCACTCTATCCAGGCAACATCGGACCAGTTTAGGAGCGAGGTAATATCACGGAGATAAGTGCGAAACAGCATATCAACAGCTAACTGGAAGTTTCTGCTGCTTAGAAAACCTTTCCTGTACGCTAATACCGCA
>JAKOQC010000543.1 GCA_029778565.1 bacterium | reverse complement strand
TCCAGCCGACAGCTATTACTACCAAACAGATACGAATGGGCATACGTGGATACTTTATGTAAAAAATTCCGATGGGCAATATGTTTGGCGTTCCGATTCTACTGCAGCACTGCAGACAGCAACCACGCCACCCACGCCTTCGCCTTAAAAGTATGTTATGGTTAGGAAGGCTGTTTCACCTTCCTAACCACATTTTTTTTAAAAAGAGGTTGATTAAAGAAATGGTAAAAATGAAAAACAGAAAAGGATTTAGCTTGCTGGAATTGGTAGTAGTGGTCGCTATCATAGGTATTATTGCAGCTGCTGTAATGATTAACGCAGGACAGTTTTCTTATCCTGCAAAAGTAAACACTTGGAAATCTTCGATGGAAAGTTTGAAAAACTCTCTTGTAATCTATGCCAGCACTCATAGCGGGTCGTTCCCGCCAGCACCAAGCGGTAACGAAAACGTAAATCAGTGGCTTGCAACCAAAGGAGCTTATTTTTTGGATAAACCGATGACAAACCCATTTACTGGAGCCGATGCAATAATTTGTAATGCAGCTCCTACGGCAATAGATAAAGCTACTGCTTCTGCCTGTGTTCTGCAATACACTCTTTCTAACTATCAAGATCCTATCAGCGGACTGACAATAACAAATGGGCAGATGACCCTTGTATATGAATTAGGAAATCAAACAACAACAATTACTGTCCCACAATAACAAGAAAGGAGGCTTAAGCTATTGGCACAGTATATACTGGCTAAAGCAGGTGAAGTAAAGCTTATAGATGTATCAGCTTTCAAACCTAAAGTAGAAGGGGCTGATGCACTATTTCCCTATAAAGCAAAGCGTAAAAGGATTTCTCCAAGGGATTTAGCAGATATAGCTCATAACCTTGCAGTAATGCAACAAAGCGGTTTAGATATTCTTGATTCGCTTGCTACTGCAATTGCTTCTTCCACCTCAGCCAATGCTGCCTCCTTGCTTTACGATGTAAGACAAAGTGTTATAGGCGGTAGC
>JAKOQC010000069.1 GCA_029778565.1 bacterium | reverse complement strand
GCCACGTGTTTAACGTGGCTTGCCAGTATAAGCGCTGAAGCTACTTCATCGCTGAACGAACCGTTTGTAAAGAGCATTATGTTAGTAAAGTAATCATCGTTTACAACCCTATTAAGAAGCTTGGTAAACTCGGGGTGAAGTGTAGGTTCGCCACCGATAAACCTTACTTCGTGCTGGTTGCTTACCTTATGGAAGTTCAGTATTTCATTAAACTGCTCTTCCGTTATCCATACCTTTTCTTCGCTACGTATTTCACTTGCGAAGCAGTATGGACAGTTAAAGTTACACACGTTCGTTAGCGCTGTATTCACTATGTCAGCCTCCTTATCACTGTAGCCCGTATTAGAGAAGTCGCTGTATTTGCTATAGCCTTCATTCGGTTACACTTGTGCAACTACCATCAAAAGCAGATCAAGCGACTATGTTACAAGTAACGCTTGGACAGTTAGCACTACAGAAGGTAGGCACAGTTGATAGGACAACTTCTTGCGTAAGTTAGACAGGATACACTGGAACAAGATACACTTGGACATATACCATCATCGCTGTAGCCAGTGCAACCTGTTACTGCTGTGCAGGTAACAGTATTACAACTTGGTAGCCGTGTAGGTTCAAATACAACTCCACTACCTACATATCCGCCAGCTACTGCAGTTGCTCCTGCTAAAAGTATTGGAATAATGACCCCTGCATAACCGCTACTGCCTGTCGGAATATTTGGTGCTTGACCACCTTCTCCTGATTTACCCCCACTAATACTACGCACATACTCATCCCATGTAGCGTAGCGTAAAGTAGCAGGTGTCTGCGGCTCTTCAGCGCCTTTTACAAGTGTGTTAGAAGAAAGTGTCGTAGAAAATGTCCATTTATTATCAGTAGCACTCCACACATATACATCACGTGCTCCTGATCCATCAGACCAAACGTTAAGATAGGTTTTACCATCGCTTCCTATGAACATCTTATAACTTAAGTTATTACTTTCTAATACGGTATTAAACTGCTGTATAGTCGTAGGTGTTAATTGGTTTATGTTAATCTCAGGAAAAGAAGGAGCACTGACTGTAGCAAAAACATTTGAAGTAAAAGTAAATAGAACAAATGCTGTTAGTAAGATAAGTAGTAGCACTTTCTTACTTTTACACTCCATCGTAATCCCTCCTTTCTCTATAATTTTGTGCCACAGAAAATGCTTGCCTCATGTTTCTACTCATTCTTCTCTGTCCCATAGTTAAACCTATTATAATACCACAAAATGACTTGTCGCAGGTGACTACCTTACAGGTTCCACTGT
>JAKOQC010000542.1 GCA_029778565.1 bacterium | reverse complement strand
TTCAAAGTTAATTCATAACCAATATCATAAGCATTTTCTAGGTATGCTAGTTTCTTCATGTTTCTATCATATACTCTTATTATATTTTCCATTACAACCACCTGTCTTTCCAGATGATATCAAAACTAATTTCCCTGGATTCGCTCTCATCGTTGTATTCAATGGTATTTTCGCTATTTAGCAAGGTTATGAACTCACTATCTGCTGTAAAAAATTCCATAGCGTTTTCTCCATTCAGAGTAACTGTCAAGTCACAGGTATTGATTACTAACTCATCGCCGGGGCGTAGCACCAAATCTTCAAAACGCATTACCTGCTCACCAGATAACTGCTGAGTTGCTTGCGTCATCATTACCAGAGCTGCGTCTTCAGCTTCTACTATAAATACTTTAGTTCCATCAGCGTAACTACTTAAAGTAAATAGACAAGAGCCAGCAGCATATCTGACTATAGCTCCGTCAGAAAGCCCACTTAATTTCATGCTTGCCTTGCCGCTAGCGCTTATCGTCCGTTGAGCGCTTACCGGAACAACATCTAACTTCAGGAGAGCGGTTCCATTATTGCTGGAAATAGCTACGCTTGGAACATTAAATTTACCTCTGTTGTAGGGCTGCCTATTGAACATAGGACCACCTCTATTCCATAGTTACTTGCAAATTACCTGTTTCAATGGTAAAACGATTTCCTGTTTGGATGTTTTCGACCCTAGAAAAACTTCCTCTACATAGCAAATTGCCCCCAGTTTGAGCAGTTCTTATGCCCCAGTGTGAAATCTGCCCCCAATCGCTTTGAGCAATTGGAAACTCTATCTTTTGATTATTTGAAATTACTGCCTTGTCTCCAACTTGCGTGGGAGCACCGAATGTTATTTGTTGCCTTTGGTAACCCTGTCCACTAACTTCTGTTCCCGTATCTGCATCTGTTGGGTCATTAATGTATAAAGCTAAATAAAGCTGTGTAGGTTGCGCCACGGATTGATTCCTGAAAAAATAATTCAAAATAGCTTCCTCAAGCCAATTGCTTGCACTTGCCAATTATATCGCCACCTTTCTAATTAAAGTGATATTATTTATATCAGATGTTCCGTTATTCTTAATTGTTATAATACAACAAGTCTC
>JAKOQC010000541.1 GCA_029778565.1 bacterium | reverse complement strand
TCTAATATTTCTAAGTTTAAATCATCGCCACTTACTCTAAGTGAGTCTTTAATATCTTCTAACATCTAATCACCTACTTTTTTTTAGTAGATTTCTTTGGTACTTCTTTCTTTTCTTCTTCAACAACTTCAACCAAAGTACCGTTACGAGCAGAGGTTAATTCCTCCGCTCTTTTAACCGATACTTCAAAAGTTTCTCCAGGCTTACGGATTCTCTTTGATTGTAAGTCATGGAACTCTCTCAATGTTCTTACTTTCATTATCTAACCTCCTAAGTCGCTGGCAATTCTCTAATTAACGCAAAGGCTTTTGTATCAAGTGGCGCTCCATCAACGATAGCATATGCTACATAGTCTACAGTTCTAGCTTTAACATGTTCTTCTGTTGCAAGGCTCATCGGCTCATTAGTGTTGAACACATATCCTTCACCAGGATTACCAAACACTATATTGTTTGCTGTTACTCCTGCATCTGCTTTAACTACAAATCCTAACATTCTACCTACTCCACCTGCTGTAGTATCAGGAATAAATATTGGTCTGCCATTTTCATCTGTAATGTTAGCTAATTGAGTCCAAATAGTAGCATTGTTTGCATAGAAAGCACACCCATTTAAATAACTTGAATGAACTTTACTAATTGCTTCTGTTACTTTTGCGTAAGTTAATGGAACTGCAGTAGTTGCATCGTCAAAGTCATAAGTTACTACCTGTGGAGTGCCGGATTCTGCTAGTAATGCAGTTTCTACTCCTAATGGCTCTGCACCAAGTTGTCCTTGTTGTCCTTGTCCTTTCAATACTGCTGTACCCATTGCAACCCCTACTCTCTTACCTAACTCGTTTTTGATATAAGGGATAAATTCCTCGGTAGCCATGCTTCTAAGCTTCCATGTTACTGTGATAGCCTTTGACAGTTCGCAACCTGTCAATGTCAGCTGCCCAAACGCGTTCTTCTCGTCTGCTGTAGGTGGGGACTCATCATACCAAGCTGCATCACCGGCATCAATTGCAGTATGCTTGTTGATTACCAGAGTTCCCCTTACATTGTACTTCTTAACATCCGCTAAGAATGGGTACATTTCCTCGGCTCTTGCCCAAATACCTTTTACTACAGTTTCAGGAATTAATGTTGGTGTCCCTGTAGTTGTGTGGGTATAAGCATTGTTATTGTTAAACTCTTTGTTTACCTTGTTGAATATTTCTAGTTCTTCTCCTTCTAATCTGTTGCCTTGCATGAATTTAGCCCATGCGTTTTCATATACTTTATTTTCGTCTACTACTTTGTTATCAATTATGTTATCCACTGTTTTTGTACCTCCTTCTATATTTACATTTTTATTATTTAAGTCTAAAACCTTGTTGTTGTCTTTTAGTGCATTAAGATTAGCATTTGCAAGCTTAATTTCTTCCCACTTGTTGTCGAGGTTTTTAACCTCTTCCATTTTTGCATTAGACTCTTCAATCTTGCCTTCTTCGATAAGATTCTCAATTTCTGTCATTAGTGCGTTTCTTTGTTCTAAATATTTTTCCTTAGTCACTAAGACCAACTCCTTTCAATTTTAATAAATTTAATTTAGCTTTTTGCAATAAAATATCCGAATCATTATTCATATCAATGTTCGGATTC
>JAKOQC010000540.1 GCA_029778565.1 bacterium | reverse complement strand
TGGTAGTTGGTATCCAAATAAAGGTGCTAGACTGGTAGCTTCTATTATTACGCAAGATTGGGAATTTGCTGGTACAACGCAGACGCTCCCTCTAGGATCGTTTGAAATAGACGAAATAAACTATGCTGGACCACCGGATGTGGTCACGCTCAAAGCGGTATCAATACCAGTCCATTCGTCTTTGGTAGATGAAGACAAAATCAGGGCCTGGGAAGACGTTGCTTTATCTGCGGTTGCAGGAGACATAGCAAATGAGGCACAGCTTGAGCTGATGTTTGATAGCGATTTTGATCCAGAGTATGACCGAATTGAGCAGTCTGAAGAGCCAGATCTGCCGTTTTTACAGCGATTATGTGATAAGGCAGGGCTAAGCCTCAAGGTATCGAGTGACAAAATCATTATCTTCGACAGCGCAAAATATGAGGAAATGCCCAGCGTTTTTGTGATTACCAAAGGCAGGTCAGACATTATTGCATATGAATTTACATCAGCAACCAGAAATATCTATTCTGCGGCCAGAATAGAATACCAACCTAGTCTTTGGGAGGATCCCATTGAATATACATATACTCCTCCAAATGCTCCCGAGACAGGCAAAACGCTATTTATCAACGAGAGGGCAAGTAGCCTTGCAGAGGCTGAGAAAATAGCAAGACTTAAGCTAAGAAAGATAAACGCTAACGAAAATAGGGCCAGCATTACATTATTGGGGAACCAATTGCTTGTAGCTGGGGTAAATGTAACACTTTCTGGTTATGGTAATTTCGATGGTAAGTATTTTATTGAGTCTGCTGTGCATTCTGGGCCAAATTATGAAACTAAAATAGACATAAGAAAGGCCATGGGGGCATATTAAATGGAAAATTTCAAAGGCTTAATAAGGGTTGGCAAGGTATCTGCAATATATCCAGAAAGAGCTCGTGCCCGTGTTGTATTCGAAGCACATAAACTTGTATCTTACGAACTTACTGTCATCCAAAAACAGACACTTAAGAATAGAGATTATTGGATGCC
>JAKOQC010000539.1 GCA_029778565.1 bacterium | reverse complement strand
TGGTAGTTGGTATCCAAATAAAGGTGCTAGACTGGTAGCTTCTATTATTACGCAAGATTGGGAATTTGCTGGTACAACGCAGACGCTCCCTCTAGGATCGTTTGAAATAGACGAAATAAACTATGCTGGACCACCGGATGTGGTCACGCTCAAAGCGGTATCAATACCAGTCCATTCGTCTTTGGTAGATGAAGACAAAATTAGGGCCTGGGAAGACGTTGCTTTATCTGCGGTTGCAGGAGACATAGCAAATGAGGCACAGCTTGAGCTGATGTTTGATAGTGATTTTGATCCTGAATATGACCGGATTGAGCAGTCTGAAGAGCCGGATCTGCCGTTCTTGCAGCGCCTGTGTGATAAGGCAGGACTAAGTCTAAAAGTATCGAGTGACAAAATAATCATCTTCGACAGCGCAAAATATGAGGAAATGCCCAGCGTTTATGTGATTGCCAGGGGCAGGTCAGACATTATTTCATATGAATTTACATCAGCAACCAGAAATATCTATTCTGCGGCCAGGATAGAATACCAACCCAGCCTTTGGGAGGACCCGATCGAATATACTTACACTCCGCCAAATGCACCAGAGACGGGGAAAACGCTGTTCATTAACGAAAGAGCAAGCAGCCTTGCAGAGGCGGAGAAAATAGCAAAACTAAGGCTTAGAAAGATAAACGCTAACGAAAACAGGGCAAGTATTACGCTTGTTGGCAATCAATTGCTTGTAGCTGGAGTAAATGTAACGCTTTCTGGTTATGGTAATTTCGATGGTAAGTATTTTATTGAATCTGCTGTGCATTCTGGGCCAAACTACGAGACTAAAATCGACATAAGAAAGGTTATGGGGGCATATTAAATGGAAAATTTAAAAGGCTTAATAAGGGTTGGTAAAGTCTCTGCAATATACCCAGAAAAAGCTCGTGCCCGTGTTGTGTTCGAAGCGCATAAACTTGTATCTTACGAACTTACGGTTATTCAAAAACAGACACTTAAAAATAGAGATTATTGGATG
>JAKOQC010000538.1 GCA_029778565.1 bacterium | reverse complement strand
ACGGCTGGTTTTTCTCAAAACATAATAGATACTGTTGAAGTTGGTGACGCAGTAAATGAGTTATATTTTGTAGCTTATGTTGAGACTGAATGTGTAGGTTCTGGTACTGATGGTGCAGGGGCTGTTGAAGTCAAGTTGGTTACAGAAGATGAATTAACAAATGATAATTTTAATAACCCAGATATTCTATGGACTTCTGGAGCTGTGCCAGTTGCAAATCTTAAAGATAAATATTGTTTTGGTATGGTCAGATTGCCTAAGCCAGAAAAAGTTAAAAGATATATTGGAGCGCAGATTGTACCAACTACTATAGCAAGTGGTAAGCTTGATATTTATCTTACTGACAATCCACAAACTAACATTTAGTGGTGATTAAGATGTTGTATGAGGTTACTACTGATTGCCTAGACTTCAACCATAGATATCGCAAAAAAGGCGAACGTGTAGTCGTGCCTGATGGTCAGCCTGTGCCCAAGTGGTTCAAACCAATTGGTGAAGTTAAGGTTAGCGAAGCAAAAGAAGAAAAGCAAGAAGATCCACGAGAAGAATACAAAACCTTGAACCAAATGAAAAAGGATGAGCTACTTGAGCTAGCAGGCAAGGAAGGCGTGTCTGTCCCTATCGGAGCTACGAACCAAGAGATAATTCGATTGATTCGTTCTGATAGGAAGAGGAGAAATGGATAGCATGATAGCTGAGGGGGCTATGCCCCCTCACATGTTAAGAGGGTGGATATATGAGTTTTACCAGACTGCAAATATGGAATTTAGCTTTAGCTAAAGCAGGTATCTCAAGACAACTTGTCGATGACAAGGTTCTTGATTCGCCGTTAGCTCAAACACTGCATAATTTATATGAACCTACATTATTTTCTTTTTTAGAGGAGCATTCGTGGAGCTTTGCTAAAAGGACTGTACCACTAACTTTATCAGACTATAAACATATTAAATGGGAGTTCTGCTATGAATATCCCGATGATTGCTTATGCATTAGAATGATAACCTCTAAGGCGTCTATAGATACTAAAGATGAAATACCAGTTTTATATGAGATTATTACTGATGAAAATACTGGCAGGCTT
>JAKOQC010000068.1 GCA_029778565.1 bacterium | reverse complement strand
TACCATTCCAACGACCACGTTTAAGATCTCTCTTGTAAGTCCTTTTTCTCCCACGTCAAGATGTATTTCAAGCAGCTGCCTGTAATGCTCACTGAGCACAATATCACGGGCAAGTAACTGTAAGATCTCGCTGGCAAGAACGAGGCTCATAGAAGCTTCAGCTAAAATGCGTTCTTTGATGGAGTAGGGTTTTAAATCATATGTTTTCCTATAAAAATATATTCCACCGCGACCGATTCTGTGAACTACTATAGCTGAAACGAAAAGGGTACTGTGCATTAGGGGCTGAGAATCAGTTCCGACAATTATTCGGTATTCCCCTTCCTTCTTCATAAAGGCACACATTCGTTGCACTACCTGTTCAAGTTTAAGTGGGCCATAAGTTGGGCTTACGAACAATCACATTCATCTCCTATTGCCGTTTTATTTATTATATTTTAAGTGTCATTTGAAATATAATTTAAGGTCATATTTATCTTAACTCAAATTTTTCAAAAAGGTAATTTATTTTCTGTAATATTTGTGATATACTACAAAGCCGTTAACGAGATGACTCATAAAATGACCAACTGCTTCCAATCTTTTCTTAATTAGAAAGTACTGCGAATCTCTTTTTGTGCTAACCTAATAGTGAATGATGGTAAGCTTTGGCAGAAAAGTTATGTACTTTAAAATAGAGGAGGTGTGTTGTTGTGTTATACATAGTTATTTTTTACATGTTAGCAATGTTGTTGGTTGGTTGGTGGGTGGGCAGGGTATACATCAAGGGAATGACAGATTTTCTATTAGCTGGCAGGAGACTTGGCATTGTATTGTGTGCGGCCACTCTTGCTGCAACTCATTTTGGCGGTGGCGCCGTGATGGGTGGCGGAGAATACGGATTTAAATATGGTTTATCTGGCGCATGGTACGGTGTTTCCTGTGGCATAGGGTTGATATTACTTGGTCTTGTTACGGCTAAAAAATTCCGCGATCTCGCCTTCTATACTGTTCCTGACTATTTGGAAAGACGTTATGGTGGGAAGACGATTCGAGCTCTAGGTTCGTTGCTTTCGATTGTTGCACTTATAGGAATATTGGCTGCGCAGGTGCTTTCCGCGAGGGGAGCTTTGGGCATTTTGGGGATAACCGGGAATACGGGAGCCATCATCGCAACTCTCGTATTCATCATTTACACTACCGCGGGTGGGCTTTGGGCTGTCACTATTACCGATTTAATACAGATGCTTCTTGGGGCAATTGGTGTTATTCTTGCGGCAAACGTCGTATTGGGCCAGACAGGAGGATTTAGCGGCATGGAATTGCTCCTTCAGTCCAAGGGGGTAGGTCCGGAATACTTTAGCTTTTGGGGCATGAGCACGTCAAGCATTATGTGGCTACTTCTTCCCACAGTGATGTATACTCTAATAGGCCAAGATTTCTATCAAAGACTCTTTGCAGCAAAAAGTGGGACTACAGCCAGAAATGCTTCTTTAGTCGGGGGAGTAGTCTTAGTCATAGTTAGTTTTTTCCCTGCCATTATGGGCATGGGTGCCAATGCACTTGCAGATTTAGAGGATGCTTCTATGGCCGTGCCTTGGATATTGAAAAACCTAATGGGGCCGTTGCTTGGGGGGGTTGTTTTGGCAGCGCTCCTGGCTGCAATAATGTCTACGGCCGATTCATTGCTATCGGCAGCTACGTCCCATATTGTTAAAGATTTTTGGATTGAGATATTTCATGTAAGCGAAGTAGATAAAGAAAGGGAATTGCTCAGAGTCTCGCGTATTTCAACATTTGTCATTGGCATTTTGTCTTTAATTATTGCATTGATAGTCCCTGGAATCATTGATGCTTTAATTTACTCCTATACCATGTATACTGCAGGGGTCTTCGTTCCGGTTATTGGCGGGTTCCTGTGGAAAGGAGCCACAAAAGAAGGAGCTCTGGCTTCTTTGATAATAGGCTCAATACTGGCCTTGTGGGGAATCATCGGGGGAGTTTCTCTCTTTGGGGCTCCTGTAGATATATTTGCTGCGCGAATCTCGCTCATAGGTTGCGTAGGGGTATCCTTGTTTACGAAGAAACAGGCTTGGTAGCGCAATAGTAAGCGATAATACCAACATAAATGCCCATGGCCATGGGCTTTTATGGTGGTGATGGTT
>JAKOQC010000537.1 GCA_029778565.1 bacterium | reverse complement strand
GCTTTTTCAATTGCACCTGTTACCGCTGCAATACCAGCATCCACTGCATTTCTTAAGGTAGTAGGTACCTGGTCTGCGATCTTGTTCCACTCAACCAATAACGCCGTCCTAACAGTTTCGTACTCCTGAATTCCCATCATAATTACCATCCTCCCATTACATTATTTTTACATTATGCCACCTGAAGACCTTGTCTTTCCTACCTCTGCACTTACCCACTAGACACTAGGTCAAGGTCCCCGTGGCTTTTATCTTCTCATCTAAAGTATTACTTTAACTATTACCTTAACCCCTTTCTAATGCATCTTCTTGTTGTTCTTTTAACATCAATGCTTTCTTCCTCCAATACCTCTTTCGATACTCCCGTACCTTATCTGGATTGTTACGTCTCCATTCTCTGTAGTACTTTCTCATAGCCTCTAGTGCTAACTCCTCCAATTGCTCATCAGTTAGCTTCTTCATGTACCCACCTCCTTTCTATCAATTAGGTCTTAGTGGTTGCTCTGTAGAATAATACAGCTACTGCTGCAGCTACTGCTACTGGTTTTATTAAGTTATCCCCTGTGGACAAATACACACATATTTATAAAGAGCCATTTCATGCATAATTAATATTTATTATTTAGTATCCTAGATACATTAGATTGATGAAGGCCTACTTCCTTTGCTATTTCTGATTGATTAAGGCCTTTAGCTGCTAATTCTTTAACTGCTTTAATGTTATCCTTCTTTTGTTGCTCTCTCATGGTTAAACCTGCCTCGTTACGCCTTTCTTTTCTTCTCCTAATGTTATTCCTTTGGTACTTCTCATTAGTGCCTATAATCGTTTTTAAATGCCTTTGCTCTTCTTCTGTAATGTCTAGCATGTCAATAAGTGTTTCATTAGTGTACCAATAGCCCCCACGCTCTTTCATCTTCCTAGATACTCTTTTATCTTCTCCACTTCTTAGCCCCTGCTCATAGTCAATAAACTTCTCTATGGCTCTGTCTACACTTCTTATCATGGCATCTACTTCGCTTTGTTTCAGTGGCTCTATAAACCTGTCGTTGAGCTCATAAACTATACTAGATAAGGCCTCCATATCTCGTATATAGATACCTTTCCAATAAG
>JAKOQC010000536.1 GCA_029778565.1 bacterium | reverse complement strand
GTTCTATGCTTTGAGCGGTGGAAATGTAATAAATACTGATACTACTAAATTCTTAGACCACGTTGCGGCAACTCGAATTAAAGCAGTTATCTTAGATACGTATGGCACACAAACATATAATAAGTATGGTATGCAAGTTTCCGTAACTCCTGAAAGTTATTGGAGAACTCAACTTTATCTTTCACACGACCCCCTAAGAAATCTATCGACTACAGCCCAAACGATAGGCTCTAAAACCAGCTATGCCAGCCCGACAGGAATCACAATAGTTGTGCCTTTTACAGCTGGTAAACTGTGGGGTAATGTAAAATGGGAAACTGGTTATGAAACTGGTTGGGGACCGGAAATAAAAACAGGACCGAGCTCTTACTCGCTATCATCAAGTCAACTTTCTCGGAGTGTTACAATGTATTTAGCTCAAGGAAACCAAGGAGAAATAAGATGGGAAGGAACTTCGCCTGCAGACCTTCCCGCTGGACCCGTTGAAAGAATAGCTGAATGGCGCAGAGAAGTTCCGCCAAATCGTGACCTGTGGGTATGGGCTACAGCACCGGAAGGATATGTTGAACTGCAGGGCATAGGAGAATCTTATCAAGGAATCGTATCTCCAACGGAAACGAGATGGGAAGGCAGAACTTTTTATGCATATTTTTATAATTCCACGTCAGATTATCTACCCATTCGAGCTGTTATTTATGGACGGCGTCCCGCCGTTGTTCATTCAATAGAATACAGAAGCCATACCGAAAGTTCCGTTTCATTCTATATTCGACGAACTGCTACCAGAGGGACATCGGCAACTTATACAATTACAGTCTGGTCTAAGCGCAAACCTTACAATGTTAAAGTTACTAATACCAAACTAACTGGAACAAGCGCTGAATTTTTAGCTAAATGTGATTTTGATAGTCCGACAGTTAGTATTACCTGTAAAGGACAAGAACCCACACCTCGACAGTATAGAGTTGACGTGTTAGGTTGCAAACTAATTCCCAGACGCTACTTTTTAAAACTCTTTGGCAGAGAAGAAGTAAGTGAGTTAACTTCTTCTATTTATTCACAAAAAACGTTGTCGCCAGAAGAAATCCAGGAAACTGGTGGCAAGAAGACACTAACTATCCGCAATCATTTAATTCAATCACAAGCCGAAGCGGAGACCATTGCTCAGAACCTTTTAAATCACTACCGACAAATAATTAACTCGTTCATT
>JAKOQC010000067.1 GCA_029778565.1 bacterium | reverse complement strand
TAGAAGTAAAAGACCAACTTAAAATTTTTAATACAGGTACTTATTTTACTTCATCAGAAGGTAGAATTGATAGTAATATTATTTGGCATGCTGGTAATGACGGACCAGAATCCGGATTAGATGCTGATTTACTTGATGGTAAACACTCTACAGATTTTGCTACATCAACTCATGATCATAATTCTACTTATCTAGGAATAAACAGTACAGCTGTAGATTCGGATAAATTAGATGGTTATGATGGAATATACTATCTTATTTGGGATCATTTTACAAACACTCCTACAACATTATCCGGATATGGAATTACAGATGCAGCTTTGAAGAGTGATTTAGATAGTCATACATCAGCTACAATATCAGTACATGGTATTGCTAATACTTCTGATTTGGCATTAAAATCAGGGAGCATTAATCAATTTGCAGATATTACTTCGTCTGGAACAGATATAGACGATGCCGTATTAAAGAGGCATATACAAAATACTGATGTTGGAACTAGCTCAATGACATTTTATATTGGATTAAATGGTCCAAAAATTAAAAATAATTCTGGTACGATTGAAGTCAGAAATAATATTGATTCGGATTATGCAAACTTAATAGTAAATAACTTAATAGTTAAAGGAACAACAACTACGACAACTTCAGAAACAGTACTATTTGATGATAATATATTAATTCTGAACAATAATTATTCAGGATCATCTCCTACTATAAATAGTGGAATTGAAGTTGAACGCGGTTCTTTGACAAATGCTTCTCTTATTTGGGATGAGTCTAACGATTTATGGAAAGCTGGTTTAGTTAATTCCGAAAAGACTATAGTCCTCGAAGATAATACTATAACTTTAACTGGTGGAGTTAGTGGATCTGGGGTATTTAATTCGGTTGGTAATGTCAGCATTTCTGTTCAAGTATTAGATGATTCACACAATCATATAATTTCAAATATCGACGGATTACTAGCTAGCCTAGATAGTAAATCTGATATTACTCATAATCATGATTCTAATTATTTAGGAATAACAGCTACAGCTGTAAATTCAGATAAGTTAAATAATTATGAAGGAACATATTATCTAGATTGGAGTAATTTTACTAACACTCCAACAACATTATCTGGATATGGAATTACAGATGCTACTAGCATCACAGCTTTTAATGAAATGGTTCAGCGTTTTGAAAATCTTGAAGCAATTGTTGAAACAATAGGAGGGATACTCATATGAGTGTAAATTGCGGTGAAAAAACTGCAACAAATACCCCCTCAACAGTAGGGGTAGCAACTGGAAGGAAATATCTACGGCTTACAAACGAGTCTTTGGACATGAGATGCCGAGCTGGTGATAGTGGTATATCGAATACGGCTGGTGTTATTATTGAACCGGGTCAAACTGTAGAGTTTAGACCATTAGCTTGGGAGAATACAGAAATATATGTAATGTCTGAGGCAAAAGCTGTAAAACTAGCGTACTACGAGGTGATATCAGAGTGATATATAATACTGTAGTAATTCAAGAAGAAGATAAAGCAAATGGTATACCACAGATAACACAGATAAACGTCGATTTTTCTGATGAAGGTGTTAATCTACAGGGTTCAGTTAAGGTTATTGGAGAATGGAGACAATATTTGAAAATTTTTGAACAAGATATGAGAAACAATAATAAATCACTGTTTCCACTTCCAGAACCAGAACCAATAGAATTTGAAACAGAAAATGAGGAGGTATTGTAAATGATAGTACCTGATGTTAAGTGTGTACTAGGTGAACCATTAAAAGTACAAGATGCTTGGAGGCGTAGTTTTGAAAGTGCTCTCACACACCGTTTCTTAGATCTTGGTACTGCAGGTTTCAGCTCTGCTGATGAACGAGCTGAATGGACAGCTAAAATGGAAATACTAAGCGGTGGTAAAAATACTGTCTTATGGGTAAATGATAGCGATACACAGACACCTAAGTACTTTCCTACTATCATGGTTAAATTTCCAGCACTGCGAATTAGTGATCTGTTGATGAACAGTACTAATGAAAATTTACATCCTGCTTTCATTGTGAACAGTGTAGTTAAGCCTGAAATATATGTTGGCAAATATCAAGCACGTCAAATTACAAGCAACGGTAAAAATATTGGAGTAAGTTTATATGGTGTAGATCCGAAAACAAATATAAATTTTGACACAGCTTTTACACTCTGTGGTAATGGTGGAACTGGACATCACTTGATTACAAATGCTGAGTGGGCTATGATCGCACTGTTATGTAAGAATATCAATGCGTATCAACCTAAGGGAAACAATAATTATGGCAAAGATATATCTGATCCGTCAAGTCTTGAGTATTATGGAATTCCTACATATATGGAAGCTAATAGAATAGCACGGGTTGGTACTGGTACTGGACCTCTCTCTTGGGCACATGATGGTACACCGTGGGGGGTGTATGATATGAATGGTAATGTCTATGAATGGTGTAGTGGATTGCGGCAAGCCGCTGGTGAAATACAGGTTATACCAAATAATGATGCAGCTGTTAATAATATTGATGTAAGTAGAGATTCAACTCAATGGAAAGCAATCAATGCTGCCGATGGTACTCTTGTAAATCCTGAAGTAACATTTGCAAGTGATACTGATACAAATCCAGTAGACAGTGGAGCTGGAGCAACACTGAAGTATGATGCTACAACTCCAATAACTGTAGTAACAACTGTAAGTGCCAGGACTACAACTACACATAAATATAATTCATTTGATGTTGTTTCGGGAGTAGATTTACCAGAAATATTATCAGCTCTATGTCTTGCTCCTGAAGTAGTAGGAAGTAATACTCATGGAAATGATTATATTTATGTAAGAAACGATGTGAGTGGCAGTTGCAGTGAAACTTTGCCTCGCCGTAGTGGCTACTGTAACAACGGTAGCAATGCCGGCGTGTTCCATCTCAATCTCACCCAATATCGCTCTTATTCGCCTCACTACTATGGTGCCCGTCCCGCTTTTGTAAATCTGTAATCTGGTTTTTGTGATAATCTGGTTTAAATGGAAGC
>JAKOQC010000066.1 GCA_029778565.1 bacterium | reverse complement strand
GTACTTGGATCTTCCTCTTGCAATAATCGCCCAGCAGATGGTCAAAGGTATCAGTTCTTTTAGCCTTATGGCAGTGCCGTTCTTTATCACAATGGGAGTTCTCATGGGAAAGGGTGGTATCTCGGATAAACTGATCGGCCTGGCCAATGCCTGTGTCGGCTGGATGCGTGGAGGCCTTGGGATGGTAAACGTACTGGATTCGTACTTCTTTGGAGGCATTTCGGGTTCAGCTGCAGCAGACACTGCGTCCCTTGGCAGCGTTTTAATTCCAATAATGGTAGAACAGGGGTACGATGCTGATTTTGCAACTGCTATTACCATTGCCTCATCGGTGGAGGGTATCTTGGTTCCTCCAAGTCACAATATGGTAATATATGCCACCGTTGCAGGAGGTGTTTCGGTAGGAAGCCTTTTTCTGGCCGGCTATTTACCCGGTGCCGTTCTTGCAGTCAGCTTGATGGTTGGTGTTTATATAATTTCCGTTAAGAGAAATTATCCCAAAGGTGATAAGTTCAGCATAAAGAATTTACTAAAACATTTAGGGGAATCCTTCTGGGCGCTAGCTACCGTTTTAATAGTCGTAGTGGGTGTAGTGAGCGGTTATTTTACTGCTACGGAATCGGCAGCCATTGCGGTTATTTACAGCTTGATTGTCAGCCTATTTATTTATAAAGGTGTTGACTTGAAGGGCGTTTGGCATGCCCTGGAAGAGTGTGTTGACACGCTTTCCATCGTGCTTATTTTAATATCGACTTCCAGCGTGTTCGGATATTTGTTGACGCGCTTGCATGTGCCGACATATGCAGCAAGTGCAATCATGAGTGTTTCCGACAATCCCGTTGTTATTGCACTGCTCATAAACTTAATACTTTTGATTCTCGGAGCTATTATGGACATGGCTCCAATAATTTTGATTACTACCCCGATTTTGCTGCCAGTCGCTACATCAATAGGTATACATCCTGTTCAGTACGGTATCATGCTGATGCTTAACTGTGGGATTGGCCTTTTAACACCACCTGTAGGTGCCGTGTTGTATATTGGCACAGCAATTTCTAAACTGCCTATGGAAAAGGTAGTTAAAGCCACCTTGCCCTTTTATTTGTGCATGATTGTAGCACTTTTATTGATAACGTTTATTCCGGCAATCAGTCTATGGCTACCATCGGTAATTATGAAGTGAGCTATGAAGTACAGGTTTAGCTATCAAATAACTGCTTGGGATATTTTGAAAATATCCGTGAACGGTATTTATAGCTCCATGATAGGAGCAAGTAATATTATTTTTACAGTAGCCGTATTACTTTTGACCACAAAGCTCTGGGGAGAAGTAAATAACTTAGTAAAAATACTGCTCATCCTGGGGATTTTTTTGTTTCCGATCATTCAACCTGTTGCCATTTATATTCGAGCAAAAAGACAAGTGGAAGCAATTCCTCATGATTTGGAGATAGCTTTCAATGATAGCGGAATGCACTTCATATCTCAACAACAAAGCTCTAGATTAAAATGGAATGAGATAACGGGGGTAACAAAAAGGTCAAATATGGTTGTTATTTATACAAAGTACAAACACGGTTATATATTTCCCAATAAAGTTTTAGGAAAGGAAAAAGATGATTTTTACAGATATATAGTTTCGAAAATCCACAGAAGACAGAGCTAAAACAAAAAAATAGCAATTGACAGGTAGTATACTAAAATGGTAGTATGTAAGTGAAAATTTTCGGTCTTTTACTGGCCAGTTAAAGCTCAAATGATAAGACAGCAACAGATTCAGCCTAATCAATAAAGTGGTGCATGATAACAGATTGATCAGCTTAACACAAAAACAAAACAAGATATATTGAATTGTGGAGGGGAAAATGAATAAGAAGGACTATATAGAAAGAATCCTAGGACTGGGCACATTTCTTTGCTTTACCGCCTTAATCATTACCGTTCTGATTCAAATCTTTACACGATTTCTTCCTTTGGGGATAAGCTTTATTTGGACCGAAGAAGCCACGAGGTTTTTCTTTATTTTTTCAGTTGCTTTTGCTGCACCACTGGCGATGAAACAGAGGGAATACGTCAATGTGGATTTGGTTTTAAACTATTTACCGAAGAATATAAGGCATTTGTTCGAAATAATCATTGACTTGCTGTCAATTGTTTTATTCACAATTGTATTTTTCCAAGCCATTAAGTTTGCCAAATTAGGGGTTGGCCAGACTTCACCCGCAATGAGAATACCAGCGTACATTGGTTTTTCAAGTATTATATTTCTTGCAATCTTTGTATTGTATTATGCATTAGGGCATTTAAAGGACCAGGTTTTAAGTTTTGGTAAAAGAGGTGATTCCGAATGATGGCAGCAATTCTGTTCTTGTCTTTTGTGGCGCTGGTAATGCTAGGGGTTCCGATAGCGTTTTCATTAGGACTTTCCTCCCTGATTTATATACTATTAAATGACATCTCTTTAACCATTGTTGCGCAAAAAATGTATGCGGGAATAGACTCTTTCGTACTGGTGGCCATACCCGGCTTCATGCTGGCAGGTAACCTGATGAATCAGGGGGGCATGTCAGATAGACTTGTAAAATTTGCAGATTCAATCGTTGGATTTGTGCGGGGCGGGCTGGCCCAGGTAAACGTGGTCGTTTCCATGATATTTGCAGGTATTTCAGGGACGGCCCTTGCAGATACGGCAAGT
>JAKOQC010000065.1 GCA_029778565.1 bacterium | reverse complement strand
CTTATAACATACTTACCCGGCTTTGTTGCAGTAAAACCTATGCTTTCGTTAAAAGGTGGCTGGCCGCTTACCTTAACCATTTCAAACTCTTCTCTTTTTATTCCAGCCACTTCTTTATATCCGTTAGCAACAATTGGCATATAGTGATTGTTTATATTTACTGTAGATATAACATCTATTACCGGATAAACACTTCCTGTATCCATAGGAATCTGCCAATATGTTTGCCGGGGAACCAGCTTCACACCTATGTCTAAGCCTTTTTCTACCGGGATATGCACCACCATAATATTAGTGTTCAGTGAAATCCAAGTTTGCTGCCCGGGCTCCAGTATTTGGCTCTGGGCGCTCAAAACAGCTTCGGGATCGGCTACAACTGCTAAGGTAATGAACAAATCATCATCTTTACATGGCTGCATGGTGGCTTGCCACTCCGGTGGAAATGTTTTGGCCAGTTCATTCAGTTCTTTTCCTGTCGTAAGCTCATATGGGTATTCTTCTAAGTTTATTGTGTATTCAAATTCAAACCTTCCAGCGTTATTCCGCGGGAATATATCCTGAGTTGTTTGTCCGGTATGAATATAATGCTTGTTATAGTCACTGGGCATGTCGGTCCAAGTGTCCGGGTGCTTCCAGTACATTATCGCATATTCCAGCGGAGGAGCAATAGAAATATCGTCCATAGGATTCCAGAAGGTAAAGTCAATCTTTACTTTGTCTCCGTTATTGTAATAATCAAGATTCTGTCCCACATCTTTCAAATTGGCCATTCCGTTGTTTGTCACTACCTTACCTATTACTAAATGAGTATCAATCTCCCAGTCTTCGGGAACTTCATCTGGTTCGGTGGTAATAACGTCTACAAACCATTCATCAGTAAATTCTATTTCCATGCCGGTAAAATACCATATCATACCCTTGGGGACGACGTCAGTTCTTTTTAAGTCCAATACTGCCACGTTGCCGTTGGCACTCCAGTTGGGCAGGTTATTGTAAGGTTCGCCCTTGTCGGAAACAGCTAAATATATTTCCAATGTGCCGTTCTCGTTTACACTATTAATGGCATCGTCTATAATCTGCTGTACTTTGCTCCAACTGGTTACTTTTGTTGGATCAAAGGATTGTATGGGAATGTCCAGCCGGTTCCTTCCTTCAGGGACAAAGCGGTACTGGATGTCATACATGTTTATAGTTCGGCCAGAATAAGGAGTGCTTAAATCTTCGATAATAATTTTGTTCCCCATGTCCCTACTATATATAGAATATTTAAGTTTAGGGGTTGGCACTTCTAAGCCTTTACCACTAGGTGATTGTACTGTTCGTAGCACATCCCCCACACTGTTTTGCAGCTTTAATTGGAAGTGGGCAGTTGGCTTATGTCTTTGATCTAATGAACCTCCTGCAAACTGCCGATAGTCAATAGCGAATTTGGTTTTGTCCATATAACCTTCTTGTCCATAGCCACTTAACCTATCTACCTCACTTTGGGTAAGACCTAGCGGAGTGGTAGCACTAGCAAAGGGAGTAAGCATAAAGACAAATAGTAAAGTCAATATGGGTAATAATCGCTTCAATATAAAAACCTCCTTAAAAATTGGCATACAAAAAGGGATGTTTTAATACATCCCTTTAATAAAGACTATAGAGTTTCT
>JAKOQC010000535.1 GCA_029778565.1 bacterium | reverse complement strand
TTGGCTACCACGAGATAGCTTTGAACAGCGCGTACAGATTGAAAAGATACCTTATGATGTTTGGTATGAGCAAGGCCTATTAAGGCTTTGTAATGGCAATACAATCAATTACGGCGACGTTACAGCCTGGTTTTTAGAGATGGTAAACGAGAAGGGCATAACACCGGCCTGGATCTATTACGACAGCTACAGCGCAAAGTATTGGGTAGAGGAAATGGAGAATTACGGCTTTAACATGGTACGCTGCATACAAGGAGCCAAAACCTTAAGCTTACCTATGCAGATGTTAGGCGCAGACTTAAAGGCCAAAAAGATAAACTATAACAACAACCCTATTCTTAAATGGTGCCTTACTAATACAGGCATACAGACCGACAGGAACGGTAATATAGTACCTATCAAGGCGCAGAGTGCAAAACAGCGAATAGATGGTACTTCAAGCTTATTAAACACCTATGTAGGCTTATATGAGCATTATAACGAGTTTCTAAACGCTTTATAAAGGAGTGAGAACATGGCCAAGGGAAACGTGCTTAAGGACAAGAAAATTACAATCTACAGAAAGATAATAACTGTAGATGATTGGGGTAACCAAATATCCAGTTATCAGCCTATACACCCAGGTAAACTATGGGCGTATGTAAGGCAGCTATCAGCTACAGAATACTTTGCAGCCGCGCAAGTGCAGAACAAGGAAGAAATGCTCTTTACCGTTAATTGGCGGCCAGATATAACCCCGCAAATGTACATTGAGTATAAAGGCGTTTGGTACGATATAAAGCGCGTTGATACCTTCGAGGGGTACAAGGAGAATTTACACCTTTACGCAAGCCAAACATTAAGGTCACCAGATCCAGACAACATAATACCGTATGGACAATAACCCCACAGATAACAGCCCCGGCCGCAAGGTACGGGGTTTTTCTTTTTATTTCTACTTTTATGTTTGACAACTTACCAGGGATAAAACCTTAACCGCCTTTATTTGTTCTTGACAGCCAACAACCTGTAATAGTATAATGTTACTAAAGTAAACATTAAATAAAAGGAGGGTAAAACATGGCCAAGGTTATAGCAATAGCGAACCAAAAGGGCGGCGTAGGTAAGACCACAACAGCCCATAATGTGGCCGCGTCAATGACCTACAAAGATTATAAGGTTTTAATGGTTGACCTGGATCCGCAGGGTAATTTGTCTTTTATTGCAGGGGCAGACAACGTAAGTAAGCCCACAGTTTACGAAGTACTGAATGGTAAGGCAAGTATTAAAGCAGCCTTACAACAGACCAAGAACGGCGACATTATACCGGCTAACATTCTTTTAAGCGGCGCAGATATGGAAATAACGCGGCCAGAGCTATTAAGGGGCAAGTTGGAAGCCGTAAAGGATAATTACGACTATATTTTAATTGATACCCCACCTTCATTGGGGATTTTAACCATTAATGCCTTAACAGCAGCCGACAGCGTTATTATTCCAATGTCAGCAGATGTATTGAGCTTACAAGGTTTAAGCCAATTATATAATACCATAGAAGCGGTAAGGCAACATAGTAACCCAGGCCTGGAGATTGAAGGGCTTTTATTTACGCAGCATAATAACAGAACCCTTCTTTCAAGGGAGTTTACCAAGGCTACAAAGGACGTTGCAAAGCGCATGAATACTAAAGTATTCCAGACGTTTATAAGAGCAAGTGTGGCGACAAGAGAAGCCCAGGCAAACCAGGTTGATATTATTACCTATTCGCCTGTTTCGCCAACGTCAGAAGGCTACAACGCTTTAACAGCAGAGATTATTAAAGGAGGAAGTAAAAAATGGGCAAGAAGAAAATAGAAGGCTTAGGCGATCAAGCCGTAAGCAAGTTTTTTGAACAACCGGCCCAAGAAGAAAAACCCCTGGAAGTGCCAAAAAGCAACGTAGGGCGGCCCAAGACAATTTACCGGGAGTATGAAAAGAGCAGCCAAGAAGGTTTAAGGGAAGGTTACACCAGGGCGACCTTTATTGTAAGAGAGGATTTATTAAAGAAACTCAAAGATTACGCCTATACC
>JAKOQC010000534.1 GCA_029778565.1 bacterium | reverse complement strand
GATGGAGATACCTTGTATTTTACAGTTAAATCCTCTGTCGGCACAGAGGAAATAAAAATGCAAAAGGTTATAACGGAGTTTCCGGATGGAGTTGCATATATAAACATTTTACCTAATGACACTAAACATATGAGCTTCAGAAGTTACTATTACGACATACAACTCACCAGAGCAGACGGGACAGTAAAAACAATAATACCTCCAAGTAAATTTACTATTAAAGGAGAGGTAACATATGAATAATGAATTAATAGGTGTTCTTGAAGATAAAAGCTTTAATGTAGTAGTTCAAATAACGGAAACTGGTCCTAGAGGACCACAGGGACCTCCTGGTCCTCCTGGTCCTCAAGGCGAAAAGGGAGAAAAAGGCGAGAAAGGCGATCCCGGCGAAAAGGGCGAGAAAGGCGACAAAGGTGACCCCGGCGAAAAGGGAGAAAAAGGCGATAAAGGCGATCCCGGCGAAAAGGGAGAAAAGGGCGATAAAGGCGACCCCGGCGAAAAGGGCGAGAAAGGCGACAAAGGTGACCCCGGCGAAAAGGGAGAAAAAGGCGATAAAGGCGATCCCGGCGAAAAGGGCGAGAAAGGCGACCCCGGTCCGAATGAAATATCATCTGAAACAGCGACTGAATACAACGGACTTCTCAAAGGTGATGGTGAAAAAGTCGTTGTCGCTGAAGCTGGAACAGACTATGCTACGCCTTCCAACGTTGCGGACGCAATAAGTGATCACGATTCCGATGGTAGTGCGCATAGCGCCCTTTTTGATAACAAATTGGACAAGTCCGGCGGCACAATGACTGGCTCGCTTATTCTTGCCGGTGACCCTACTCAAGCACTCGAGGCTGCAACAAAGCAATATGTGGACGAACTTGTTGGAGATATTGAAGCATTGCTTGCATCAATATAAGGAGGTATGTATATGGCAATTTCAAATCAAATAACACGACTGATGCAAGCAAAAGCAAATATAGCGGCAGCTATTGAAAATAAAGGCGTTACTGTGCCGCCCGAAGCAAAACTCGATGAATATCCAGATTTCATTGACCAAATAAGCGGCGGATGCGCGCCGATGATTGAAAAAGATGTTAATTTCTACGACTACGACGGTACGCTGATCGCATCATATACAATCGAAGAAGCGCATAATCTCACTTCTTTGCCTACGCCGCCGGAGCATGATGGGCTTACATTTCAGGGCTGGAATTATACGCTCGACAAAGTTAGAGCGGCAACGCGAAGCATAAACGTCGGTGCTACTTATATAACTACTGACGGGAAAACGCATTTACATATAAGGCTTACTCCGGTTTCTGGCTTATCTGTAACCTTGTATTTGAATAAATCTGATAGTTCTACTTTGACCGTTGATTGGGGCGACAGTACGACATCAACTTTCACAAATAGCGGTAATTTTAATACAGAGGTGCATCAGTATCCTTCGGCTGGAGACTACACTATTAAACTGTGGATTTCGTCTGGTAGTGGGACGTTTGGGTTTGGACATGGGTCGTCATCTGCCTACTTGCTGGGAAACTCGACTGTACAACAAACATTAATATCTTCGTTTGTAGGAAATAATGTTACGAACATTGGTAATTATGCGTTCCATAATTGCTGCTCGCTAACATCAATAACTATACCTGATGGTGTTACGAACATTGGTATTCAGGCGTTCAATAATTGCTACTCGCTAACATCAATAACTATACCTGATTGTGTTACGAGCATTGGTATTCAGGCGTTCCATAATTGCTACTCGCTAACATCAATAACTATTCCTGATAGTGTTACGATCATTGGTCATTCTGCGTTCCATAATTGCTGCTCGCTAACATCAATAACTATTCCTGATGGTGTTACGAGCATTGGTCATTATGCGTTCCAATATTGCTACTCGCTAACATCAATAACTATTC
>JAKOQC010000533.1 GCA_029778565.1 bacterium | reverse complement strand
GATTGTGTAGATAGGATGTACAAGGCAGAGAAAGAATATATAAGTGATCTTATGTACCCGACTACACTATTAGACATCCTCCAATCCGCAAGCGAACAGGCGGGGATACCCCTTGCTACAACTACTTTTGCTAATAGCGATTATATCGTGCCTAATGAACCTGTATACGAGGGTGTAACGTGTCGCAAGGTATTTGCTCAAGTAGCAGAGTTAGCGGGCGGATATGCCAAGATAAACAGTTTAGGACAGCTTGAAATCATAACCCTTGGGAACGAATCAGTTAGAGATATTACTAAGGACCATTATTTTGACCTAAAAATAAATGAGGTTGCCGAGGCAAGCATAGACAAGGTAATTGTAAAGGTTGGGGAGGAAACAGCAACCAAAGGCGATGGAGAGAACATATATACCATAGTGGATAATATGTTTGTCCAAGACCCCAATGATGTAGTAGATGCCTTATACAGCGTATTAAAAAATGTATCTTATACAGCTTGCACCCTTAAATGGCAGGGTGATTTTAGCCTAGATTTAGGCGATAAAGTGACTGTAGACGGTAACGATACCTATGTATTAAGTCGCAAGCTAACCTACACAGGTGGCTTTAGAGAGGATTATAGCGCCCCTGCTAAGTCCAATATAGAAAAAGAATCAACAGGTAAAGGTAGTTTGACGCTTGATATAGAAAACGTCAAATCCCAAGTTAAAGTATTAAGCGGGGAAATCAGTCAAACCATCGAAAGAGTGGAAAACCTTGTAGCAGGCGCTAATAATAGATTATTCGATAGTCAGACTGGAATAGAATTTGGTTTTAATAGCGGTTCCGGAACAATCCAATTGTTTAGACATCAGATACATCCTTATTATAAGGTTGTTAGTGACGGTAATATAGATTTATTTGTAGCCTTTCCCGACAGTCAATTTGCCGAACCTTTAGGAGAACTGGGAGAAGTTACAATCAGTTTAGAAGTACTTGTAGAAGTTGATAGAAAAGTTAATATTGACGGAAAAGAGTTCGATGTCAAAGGTAACAGGTGGACAAGGATTCATGTTACCAAGGAATTCAACGAAGAAAACACCACTAGAAGATTGAGAGTGCGAAATCCGTTTAGCCGTAGGTGGACTAGAGATATATCTGTTGGTACTAAGCTAATAGACAGTCTATCAGTTGGTATAAATACTCTATATTACCGAAATCTTAAGGTAGAGCGTGGAAACATTGCTACCGACTGGACATTGACACCAGAGGAATTAGAGGTAAATGTAAACAGATATAAAAGCGAAATAAAACAACTCGATAATTTGATTTCAATGAGTGTAAGCGCAATTGAAAACAATGTGAATAGCTTAGATGATAAGGTTAATAACCTATCGAATAGAGTTTCTAGTGCTGAATTGAAGATTACACCAAATGCGATAGTACAAGCAATAAATACTACTGATGGCGTAGGCAGAGTTAAAACAGTTGGTGTAACAATAAACGAAAACGGTTTAACTGTTGACGGTGGTGCAATTATTATCCGAGATGCTTCTAATACTGCAATCATTACCTCACAAGGGTTAAAGGCTGTTTATGTGTACGGTAGCAATGGCGCGTGGGGCGGTTGGGATAAAATGGGACTAAATAATTATAATTTACAATCGTATAATTCCTCAGTAATTGTATATGTTCCTGATAATTTCACTATTACGAAAGCTACGTTGATAACCAAAGTAATGCCTAGTTATCTAACTAATGATCCCCGGG
>JAKOQC010000532.1 GCA_029778565.1 bacterium | reverse complement strand
GAACTGTTGTACTTTGCCTTGTACCTCTAGCCCTCTTTTTGCTATAGACTTCTTGATGTCATGGATAATAAATCTAGTTTTAATATCCATTATTTAGCACCTACTTCCCAGTGCCTCATATGAAGGCTCCCAAAGTCTTTGGTATCTACTGATATAATTGTAAATGCTTCATACTCTTTATCTAAATCTGATACCTTGCCTGTAATTTCAAAGTCAATTGCTCCTTTTACGACTCTGTCTCCTTCTTGCAGAGTAAAATAACCTGCTTTATCTTCTAGCTTTTCAAACTCCTTAGGTGCTACATACTTTTTATCTGTTGTTACTGCAAATGGTATTATTATTGTCACTTTATCAGCATCTTCAAGGCCGCTTTGGAGTCTATTTACTGCTTTTCTTTCATCCCAAAATACGCCATAAAGGATAGTCCGTTGGTATTTATCTAGCCTAGTAGCCTTATCAAAATATCTGTTATAAATCGTTATATCTGTATTGGTGCGCATCATCTAACACCTCTATACATTAGCCCGGTATGTGCCAGATATTTAGCTACAATGCTCCTTTGCTTAGCCTTGACTGGATCCCGACTATCTTTAGCTGTTACATACGTTATCGAGTGCGTTCCTACGGTTTCGCTTGCTACTTCTTTTCCGCCTGTAGCCTTTAGCTCTGCTAAATAGTCTATAAGCTCACATACTGCATACTTAACTTTGGTATCAGGTTCTTTGATTCTGTTAAAGGTGTAGTAATCTACTATGCTAGAGGCTGACACTACTAAACTAGCAAAAATATCCGCAGTCAATGTCCCGCCATAGGTATTCTGATAAAACTCATAATCTACATACATCTAATCACCCCTTAGGGCTGCCACTAGCTCATCCTTTTTCATCTTGGAATAACCTTCAATATCTCTGGCTTTGGCTAATTCCCTTAATTCATCTACTTTCATTGATTTATAATCAATGACATCACCATTTACTTCCTCAGCTACATTGTTTTCTTCTGCTTCTGTCTCTTCTTCATGTTCTTGGTATGGTTTATAACCCAATCCTTTATAGACTACTCTATACGCTTTTTCAGTAACTTCAATTATTTTGCCATCTTTAACTACCTTCAACCTGCTTTCCTCCTTACCTAAAGATATAAAGAAAGGGCAGAGGATTAACTCTGCCCTGCCACTTCTGGTGTCAATGCAGCAAAAGCATCATCTTTTAGTGTCATAAATGCAACGTGCATTGTAGCTCTAAGTGCAAACATATCTCTTTCAAATAGATTGATTGGGTTGCCTACTTCATCTTGGATAGTAGTTAGTGTTGCATCTTCGGATATTGCATACTCTATATTTTGAAGTATTCCGTACCTTGCAAAGTCCCAATCT
>JAKOQC010000531.1 GCA_029778565.1 bacterium | reverse complement strand
CGAGTAACTGACTCTATTTCGTGCTGACACTTGCTGACAATGCTGACACCTAAAATTTTCCAGTGCCTTCAGCCCAGTATTTATGGGCATTCTGGAAATTGTCTGACAATTTACAGATTGCTGACAATACGCAAAAAATGCTGACAATACGCTGGTAAAAATTTACTGGAAATGCATAAATATTCACTGGAATGCATAAATATACATAAGAATTAACAAAAAATTAACAATACGTTCGATTATTACCGAACAAAATTGTATATTTTTTACAGAAATGGTATATACACGAATGCGTATGTACCCTTTAGGCGGTATGGCAAATCGGCGGTATACCTAGTCCCGCACCTGTTTTCCTGTGGGGGTGGGGGGGTGATTTCATTTCCAGTGACAGTTACGACAGTTAACTTTTTTCAATTAGTGGTCAATTCTCTACAATTCTAGGATGGAGGTATACCCCGGGGGGGTATCAGAAAGCCCGAAAAATCGGCAAACTTGACAAGTACCGCTGTTTTGTGGTATGATGTAGCCAAGGCGGCAGGGACAAGCCTAGAA
Organism: bacterium; assembly: GCA_029778565.1. Taxonomy (GTDB): domain Bacteria; phylum Patescibacteriota; class Saccharimonadia; order CAILAD01; family BJGX01; genus JAHFOQ01. The sequence continues at coordinate 852 of JAKOQC010000531.1, read as the reverse complement.
GATAATAGAATACTAGAGAGAAAGGAGGATAGAAATATAATTATATTTATACCCCTGTTGCTAAAAATTAATTGTCTTTCGTGTATATTTTAAAATTTAGAGGAGGTTTTACTATGGCTAAGAGAACCGTAGACAACGACACTGTCATTGAGCTTTTATTGGCTGAGCTGAAGAGTCTTAAAGCTGAGCTTAATAGCTTGAAAGCTAATGCTTCTGGTACTTCAAAGAGTTCTGATTCTCCAAAGGCTAAAACTCAGCCTAAGAAAAAGACACTTGAGAGTATTAAACAGCTGGAGAAAGAATTGTCTGAACTAGATGCCGAATACTGGGCAATAATGGACAAGAGAGCCATTGTTGCCGGTAGACTAGCAGATCTCTACACTGAGATTGGCGAGAAACGTGAGAAGTCATACTACGACTTCCCAACGTCACGCCAGATCTTCACTGTTGCAAAGCTTGCCCAAAAAGTGGAAATTCCATTGCTGAACATGCTCTATAAGGGCCAGCTCAGCAATGTCATTGACTTAACCAAACGTGCCGGTGACGACGCGGCACGGAAAAAGCTATCTGAGTTTATCGAACAGCTGCAAACTCGCTAAAAAAGCGAGTTTTTGCTATATAATTAGGCACTGGCTATATCATGCGATATAGCTGGTGCCTTTTTATTAATTAATTAATTAATTAATTAAATTAAGGGAGGAATCACAATGGCTAGAAACTTGATGTATTTAATTGACACCAGAACTCGATTCTGCGAAATTGGAGCTTGGGCAGTTTCACAAACTGCCACAGGAGATTTAGTGCTGAGAAGAGCCATTTCTTTGGGATCCTTATGGGATCTCAAAGAAAAGG
>JAKOQC010000530.1 GCA_029778565.1 bacterium | reverse complement strand
CCAAACAGACTGTGTAAAATCTTCGCTGTATAGAAGTAGGTTCGTCGTCCCTTCCTCTATCATTATCGCCTGGCCGAATTTGCCTTGTTCAAACCTCGGCACATTCACACCCACTTGCACACCATTACTTGTGTATGCTACAGAATTGCGTGTAAACGCAATTGTTATATTTTTTATTGCAAATCGTGCTTCTAGTGTACGTGTGCCGGTAACTGTGAACGAGTATGTTGTAGCCGTTGTTACTGATTTGCTGCCTTCATACCAACCTACAAACGTATAACCAGTATTAGGTACTGCCGTCAGTGTAGCCGTACTGCCGCAGTCGTATGTGTTTGAGCCTGTAACTGTACCGTAGGATGGGTTGTTGGGGGCTGCAGATACAGTGTATGTCTTGATAGTGTAGTTAGCTGTAATAATAACATTTCTTGGTGGCATAGTAAATTGGTTATTGTTGATAGGGACATCCGCTGTCCAACTAGTAAAGTCATAACAGCTAGCTGGATATTGTACTAATGTAATAGTCGCACCACTAGCTGCTTGGTTAGGTACTGCATAAGCTGTTCCACCACCACTTGGGAATGTCACAACAGTAACAACGTATTCGCTGCTAGGTGGAGGTTGTATAGTACTAGTACAAGCTGGATATGAAGTAACTGGCAGTGGGTCGTCTATACGTCCGTTGTTGTTGATGTCATCAACATCCTGTTGTGCAATACATATGCTATAAGATGTACCATCACTTTGGTACTGTATTCCACTGTCTGCCGAAGCACTACTTAGCATGCTTTTACCTGTATATGGGTTAATAGGTTCTTGTGTAAATAGCGCCTTAAATTCTGTATCTGATATTGACGTTGGATATACTATAGAATGTACTCCTAACATTACTTTATTACTTCTATAAATATTTAATGTTTCTACAATTTTGTTAATATTAGCCTCAAAAGTATGCATTTTAGATAGTTGTTGTGAATCAAGATAGTATGTCACCGAAAGGGCAGTTAATGCACCAACTATTGCTAACACTATGACAAATTCTATAATTGTGAATGTCTTTTTAGTCATATACATTATATAGCACAACTACATTCAATCAGTACAAGCTGGATATGAAGTTACCGGTAACGGGTCATCCGTGCGGCCGTTGTTGTTGACGTCGTCTACATCCTGTTGTGCAATACATATGCTATAAGATGAACCAGTACTTTGGTACTGTATTCCACTGTCTGTTGGAGCGCTACTTAGCATACTTTTTCCCGTATATGGATTGATAGGTTCTTCTTTGAACATATTTTTGAATTTCAGGTCTTCTAATGAACTAGGGTATAGAGACATACTAGGGTCTAGTGTGCTGTTTGCATTATATACCTGTAATGTTTGTACAATATCTCTCACATTGGATTCAAATGCTACTTGTCTAGCTTTTTTAGTAGATTGTATATAGCGAGGTACAGCAAGCCCTACTAGTACACCTATTATTATTAGAACTGCAATTAATTCTATTAATGAAAATGCTCGCCT
>JAKOQC010000529.1 GCA_029778565.1 bacterium | reverse complement strand
GAAAACAAATTGGGGGCGGCCGGGGCAGACAGTGCCTGTTGCGGACGACTTTAACCGAATAGAAGGGAATATCCAACATCTGCAGGACACAAAAGAAACGCCTGCCGGTGCTCAGGCTAAGGCTGAGGCAGCGGCGGCCGCAGCGGTAGCAGCCCACAATACCAATGTTGCGGCACACGGTGGCATACGCGGAAAAAACCTACTTATTAATTGGGATTTCAGAAATCTTGTGAACCAGAGAGGGCAAACCGAATACACAAGCGGATACACGATAGATAGATGGAGAAAAGAAGGCTTCGGCATAGTGAGAATAAAGAACGGGTCAATAGAATTGGAATCAACGAATAATCCATTGGCTTTCTGGCAGGCAATCGAAAACCCGCAGCTGTATGACGGCAAAACCGTAACAGTAAGTGTAGAAATCGGTGGGCAAATATACTCAGGGACTGGAGTTATAAACCTCGGGCAAGGAACAAACCCAACGTTTGCTACGGCAAATTTTTCGGGAGGATATGCGCAAATAGAATACGTTACGGCAACACAATTGCTGAGATTTAGGTTTGTGATAAACACCGGAAGAACGATTTCAAATATTACAAGGGCAAAGCTGGAACTCGGCTCAGTCTCCACCCTTGCCTACGACCCGCCTGCTATTTATTCTGAGCAGCTTGCTTTTTGTGGGCCTGTTATTCTTACCGCCACTCTCGACACTACGTGGTCAGGCACTTCTGCTCCATACACAAAAACTGTTACAGTTAATGGTATTCAGTCCAGTGACACTCCAATTATTGATGTAGTGATGAGTGGCACATACTCTACTGACGAAGCACGAATTGAAGCGTGGGGATATATTTACAGGGCAGTTTGCAATAATGGTTCTATCACTTTCTATGCAACAGAAAAGCCAACTGTTGATATACCAATTCAAATAAAGGTGGTGAGATAATGGGAGAGGCGATAATTACAAGGAGGGGCGGCGCTAGTATAAAAGAAGCCAATGAAATTATTTTTTTAGCAGCAGAACCATCAACATACAATGATTATATACTGTCTATAACCCTCGATGACAACTACCTTTATGTGGGCGGTAGTGCTAAGACAGTCTATAAGCTAAACAAATCAAACCTAAGTAAGGTAGCAGAATCTATAAACTACGGTGATTATATACGGTCTATAACCGCTGATGACAATTACCTTTATATAGGGGGTGATACTCGAAAGGTCTACAAACTAAACAAATCAAACCTAAGCAAGGTAGCAGAATCTATAAACTACGGTGATTATATACGGTCTATAACCGCTGATGACAATTACCTTTATATAGGGGGTGATACTCGAAAGGTCTACAAACTAAACAAATCAAACCTAAGCAAGGTAGCAGAATCTATAAACTACGGTGGCACTATATACTCTATAGCCGCCGATGACAACTATCTTTATGTGGGCGGTGATGTCACTTGTAGAGTCTACAAGCTATACAAGGTTGCTTATTTATATAAAAACCTTAAATTAGTAGTAATAGGGAGGGTGTAATATGATTTACTTATTTGAAAATGATAATAATGCAAGTGTGGTTTATGATGAAACCACTTTAACCAACGATCAAAAGCTAATGGTATAGCCATAGAAAGCTTACCAATAGCAGAAACACCCGAAGGTAAACAGGCAATATTAATAGGCCGGCTTTTTTGATACAAAAAACACGAGAGCGAGGGCTGGAAATGACAGAAACAGGTATAGTGGCCATTGCGGTGGCGGCAATTAGCCTTGTCGGGAACCTGGTCGGGAGTTTTCTGGCGCACAGAAAAAGCACGGCAATAATCATATACCGCATCGATGAATTGGAGAAAAAAGTGCAGAAACACAACAACCTGATCGAGCGCACATTCCAGCTCGAAAAGCGGTGCGAAGTTTTCGAAGAAAAAATCAAGGTCGCCAACCATCGCATTGAGGACCTGGAAAAGGCTGAAAAGGCGGTGGTCAGGAGATGAAAGGAAG
>JAKOQC010000528.1 GCA_029778565.1 bacterium | reverse complement strand
GATAGCATAGTATACGTATAACAGCTTTTGTTCTGGGTTTAAACATGTCATAGAATACATCAGCTTTGACATGTACATCTGCCTTTATACCGTAAGCCCCACCCAAAAAAACCATAGCTCCATAAAACATCCATTGTAGATCGTATGACCAGTTGGTTGGGTGATTAAAGATGTACCTTCCGCCAACTTCTATAACCACCACAGCAATTACGCCGTATATTAAAAGGGAAGAGACAGAAGCAATTTTTTCGTTGACCAATGTTATTAATTGCAGCGGATTCTTTAGATTCACATCTTCACCATCCTTTACCGCAAATACTATAAATTAACAATAGAGATAAAAGAGGCTCTGTCGAACCACTTTTATCTCTATTAAAAGACAGTTACTGGCTTAAAGCCCAATCCGGGTAAGGAATTTTTTCTGTCTGCTTATAGGGTGCCCACATTTTTAAGAACTCAACTTGGGACTGATGAACCTTTGCCAAAAACGGATCTTCTTTGACTTTCTTTTCATACCATGCGTTGGTCCACTCTTGTAAAGTGGCTATCATTTCATCCGGCATAACGACCAATTCTACACCCATTTTTTCGAAATCTTCCATAGCTTTAATGCTGCGTGCAGCTGCATCGTTGAGCATATACATCTGGTTTTCCTTACATGCTACTTGGATGATTCTCTTCAAATCTTCCGGCAGCGACTCCCAATTTTTCTTATTAATGACTAATTGCTGGGTAGCACAGGGCTGATGGAAACCAGGACGCATATAATACTTGGCAACATCTTGGAACCCGAATGTTTGGTCAAGAGCCGGTATGGAATATTCACCAGCATCGATAACACCGCGTTCCATGGATGGTATTATTTCGGCAGCAGACATGAATACCACGTTGCAGCCATTAGCGGCTAATATTTCACCCATAATAGGCATCATGCGCAGCTTTACGCTTTTTAAAGCCTCGATTGAATCGATAGGTTTGTTAGCCCAAAGGAAGTTTTCCATGTCATGGACACCCGCTGGCTCGATGTGCACACCGATTTTGTCTCCCATTTCTTGGAGAAGTTCTCTTCCTCCGCCATAGTCCAACCAAGCTACCATATCAGTGGGGTCGGAGAATAAACCTGGTGATGAACAAAACAGGGGAGCGGCGTACTCAACGCTAGACCATAAGCCTGAGTAGTCAAATAATCCGTCCAAAACGCCATCTCTTACTGCCTGCGGCCCATCTACTGACGGAACAATTGCGTCTGCTGGGTACCATTCAATTTTTAATCTGCCATTAGACATGGTAGTAATATTGTCAGCTAAGCGTTTTCCGTATTCGTCATACAGAGTTCCAGCAGGGGTATAACCCTGTACTTTCCATACGATTTGTTTTTCAGGGGCGGTCTGATTGGCATTGTCTGAAGTAGATGCCTGACCGCTGCAGCCAACAAGACTTGTCATAATCAGCACAAGCACTAATAATCCAGCAAGATACCTCTTCTTCATTAATTAACCTCCTCTTAGTTTATGATTGCAGAAGTCCTAACAAGAATAAGGTATAGTCCCAACCCCCCTTTGGCATCGAATTGTGTTTAAAACTATCTGACAATATATCCACCGGCGACCAACAATTCCTCGCCAGTTATCCATGAAGCTTCGTCACTGCATAAATAAGCTACTGCATCTGCAACCTCCGACGGTTTGCCTACTCGTTTGAAAACTGTCTGGTTAACTATATTTTCAAACACTTGAGCTGGTACAGCCCGTAACATATCGGTATCCACTACACCTGGTCTCACACAATTGACATTAATGTTATATTTTCCTCCTTCTTTGGCTAAACTTTTGGTAAAGCCTATTATTCCGGCCTTAGTATACGCATAATTGGCTTGTCCTACCTCGCCGCTGGAGTTAGTGGAAGATATGTTGCATATCTTTCCATATTTCTTTTCCTTCATAATTACCCAGGCTTCTTGAGTACAGTTGAAAAGACCTTTTCCATTGACGTTTATGACGTCATCCCAGTGCTGTTCGGTCATCTTATGAAAAATAACATCTCTGGTAATTCCGGCATTGTTTACGAGAATATCGACAGTTCCAAATTTGTCCAGGATCTTTTGAAATGCCTCTTTGACATTAGCACGCTGGGTTACGTCACATGCAATGCCTAGAGTTCTTTCTCCTGAAGGATCAAGCTTAAGTGCTAATTGTCTGGCCGCTTCTCCGTCTATGTCTAAGATAGCTACCTTAGCACCTTCTTCAAAAAACTTGCAGACTATTGCTTCACCAATACCTTTAGCTCCACCGGTAACAACGGACACTTTATCGTTGAATCTGTTCACATTACGATGCTCCTTTCCGATAAGGTATTTTGTAATTAATTTAATGCAATTAACATGCCACAACGTTATGAGCAGGTTTTAATAAGGGATAAGGCTTTATGTTTGAGACATGGGGCAATAGAATCCAGATCGTAGGTTGCGTTATTGCAACCAGATATTCAGAGTATGAAAAAGATACAGATAGAAGAAGAATTATATCCGAAGGAGTCATGCAGTTGCTGTGAAAGAAGTGCCTCTAAAAGGGGGTAAAAGGCACTAGAAGCACTTGTTGCAGGTTAACAACCTGGTTGCAAGATTGCAACATATTAGCTTTGCAAGTAGACTGACCCCTATAGTTTAGCGGGATGGATAACTAAAGTATATTAAAAAGGACAGCCTATTACCATAAGGTAACAGGCTGCCACGTTAGGATACGGTAATTAATGAAAGGCTAATTACAATTATTCAACCCAGATTATTGCTCCTGCACCCTGGGTTAAACCGCCACAAATTGCGGCAGCTGCATAACCTCCGCCGTTTTCCTTAAGATTGTAGGCAGCTGTCATCATGATCCTTGCTCCACTGGCAGTATTGGCGTGTCCTACTGCAATAGCACTTCCGTTGACATTTAAACGGGATTTGATTGCCTGGTACTTATCAGCATCATAATCCAAAACAGGTTGAGAGGAAGCCTCCCTGACCATATCTTCATAATTGCTTTTCAAAAAGCGTTCGTTGGCTAATAATTTAGAAGATACCAGGGGAACACAAGCAAAAGCTTCGTTAATTTCAATGAACTTCATGTCTTCAATACTCAGGCCAGTGTCATCCAAACATTTCTTAATGGCGAAAGCAGGGGATACTGGCATGATTCTGGGCTGAAGAGCTATAGATGAAATGGCTACCAGCGTATAAACAATCTCAAGTCCTAGTTGTTCGGCGGTTTCTCGGGTAGTGAATATCTGGGCAGCCGCTCCATCGTTCATTCCGGGTGCATTTCCAGCGGTGCAGGTGGGATTGCCGAAAATCGGCTTTAGCTTGGCGAGAGATTCGAGGCTGATATCCGGTCTAAACTGTTCATCGATTTTAAGTAACATTTTATCGATGATATTACCTTTGCTGTCTTTCTTTTCGATTACCAAAGGCACCATCTCATGCTGGAAAAAGCCTCTGCTATAAGCTTCCTTGTATTTCATATGGCTGGCATATGCAAATTCATCCTGTTCTTCACGGGAAACGCCATACTCAATAGCAATATTTCCCGAATCAACAGCCACGGGAGCATAATCCTTATAACCCAGAGGAATGATAGGATCTTCAACCAAAAAGGATGAGTGTCTTTTTCCGGACCAGCGGATATCTCTGAGAAGAAAGGGGACAGTACTGAAACTAGTAGAACCTCCTGTCATAACTATTTTAGCTTCACCGGATTGGATGGCTCTTACTGCGTATTTAACAGCGGCCATAGCAGAAATACAGGCCTGGTCGAAAGTTATTGATGGAGTTTCAGGTTTAATTCCTGCTTTAAGCATAGTCTGTCTGGCAATAACTGGTGTATAAGGGTCTTTTGTGTTGGTTGTGTCACCATTCCCCCACCATACTTCATCGATTAAACCAGGATCCATATTAATTCTCTGCAGGGAATTGCGCATAGCAATAGCGCCTAAATCATAAATATCAATGTCTTTCATCGAACCGCCGAATCGTCCAAAAGGTGTCCTGCAGGCACTTACACATACGATGTCATTCTTACTTTTCTGAAACGACATTATTACCACCATCCTTACGTTATAAATTTCTTCCGAAAACTTCCTTGTATTGGCTCCTCAGTTCGTCTCTGAATTTGGGATGAGCTATATCTATTAAAGCTCTGGCTCTCTCTGCATTGGTTTTGCAGAATAGATTGGCTATCCCATACTCAGTAACCACATAATGAACGTCATTTCTTGTATCAGTAATGGGGGTACCGGGTTTCAACGTGCAGCTAATCCTCGAAATTGTGCCATTCTTAGCAGTAGAGGGAAGAACCAGAATTGACCTGCCGTTTTTGGCCATTGCTGCTCCCCGTAAGTAGTCCAACTGCCCGCCTATCCCGCTGTATTGCTTGGTTCCTACCGACTCGGATACAACTTGGCCCAGCAGGTCGATTTCCAATGCCTGGTTTATGGAAACCATATTGTCGTTCTGAGCAATTACACAAGGGTTGTTCACATAATCTACGGGCATAAATTGAAAGATAGGATTCTCATCCACATACTCATAGGTCTTTTTGGTTCCTTCTGCAAAGGTTGCTACGATTTTGTTGGGCCACAAGGTTTTCTTTTTGCCCGTAACCACTCCTAATTCAATTAAGTCGATTAATCCATCGGAAAACATTTCTGTATGAATACCCAGATCATTTTTTTCTCTAAGATAGAGTAGAACTGCATCTGGAATTGTTCCGGCACCCATTTGAATAGTGTCACCGTCTTTTATTAAAGAAGCTACGTTTCTTCCGATGGCATCAGTTACCTCATCTTTCTGGGCAAATCTCT
>JAKOQC010000064.1 GCA_029778565.1 bacterium | reverse complement strand
CCTCGTGTAACATTTTGCAATACCCCGTTTGACTTAGCACCATAACGGATGGTTTCTATATTCTCCCCATACCCTATAGTGCAAATGTTAGGAGCATCAGGCAATGCACTATCATCTGCTACCGATATTGTAGTTTGATTAGCTGAAATGTCTGCTGCTAAATATGTTATCGGACTTCCTGCTATTGCTTTATATAACTCAAACATATCACTACCCCCTTAAAAATCCTTCGATGACAAGATCAAATTTCATAATACCAAATCTCATTCGGTTTGAATATGTTGGCGAATCTACACTTTGAACTACAAAAACAGTTCGTTGTCCCGGTGTTAGGTAGTTTATAACATTACCTATTCTTGTTTTTACTCCTGCACCGGTAGGACTCCATCTGCCTCCCCATACTTGATTAGTTATTTCTGTTCCTCCAGAACCATACCAAACTCCGTATGAACTTTCCATTGGATAGTCAAAGACAGCTCCATCAAAATCTCGAACATATAAAGCAAGGTTTCGCGGATAATATAAACCATCTGGCACATCAGGGTCTACAATTGAATACCCTGTTAAATACGCTGGAGCACAATGTGCGTATAATGTAGCTTTTTCTATAATTAATTTTTCAGGAATCTGAACTGGAATACTCGCTTCGTATGAAGCGGTATAAGGGAAACCTAGTCCACAAATGCCCACCATTTGCCAGCCCTCATATTGCCCCCCAGAACTAAACGAATACATTACTTTAAGTCCATTAGATGTAATAATTGCTGTATTAAAAGCGTCTCGGATAATAACTGCACCATTTTCAACTATTAAACCATTTTCGTTTATTGTTACACCAACTGTTTTAACTCTACCTACGCCATCAGTCGAGTTTATAGCTGCTACGATCGATTCGGGTGTAACTTCAAACCTGCCTGTTAATTCATTTCTCCTTGCTACAAGAGATATACTATCCGCTAATTGCTTAAATTCGGTACTTAGTCTGTTTACGTATTGCTCTAATTCTTCAGGTGTTAATGTCCATTCGCTTACTACGTTTCCTCGCTCTACTTTTAAATTTCGATAATAAAGTGTATTGATATTGGTAGATATACTTTCTATCAGCTTGGTTCCGATTTTAGTATCTCTAGTATGTTTCCTGCTAAACGGAATTCGTACTCTCAATCTTTTAGTAGTGTTTTCTTCGTTGAATTCCTTGGTAACATGAATCCTTGTCCACCTGTTACCTTTAACATCAAATTCTTTTCCGTCTATGTTAATCGTTCTATCAACTTCGACTAATACATCTAAAGATATAGTAACTTCTCCCAGTT
>JAKOQC010000063.1 GCA_029778565.1 bacterium | reverse complement strand
GTCTGATAGGCTTACTCCTTCGCTCAACCCTTCAATTGCCGCCCCATTCACCGCTTCGGTAAAATTCACATCGTCAAGGCTAGTATAAACTTTGGCTGTAGTATTAGCTGGCATCTCAGCACTCCACTCAATATACGACCCTTGACATATTCCAAGGCTTTGGAGGTATATCTTGTTTCTTCTATATCCACCACGGCCAACTTTAAGGCTATTATCAAACCTCAAGGCGTATGTGGTATTCTCATCAATTGGTAATGGCTGATTGCTTTGATACGCACTCAATATTTCCGCATCTGTTCTGGCACGGTTAGAAATACGCACTTCATCAATAATAGAATTAAGGAACGCCACATCGTATTTATGTTCTTTTCCTATTGTAAAATACGTATCTAAAGCTGCTATGCCTCCTCCATACGCTTTCTTAACAGGAGCTTGATTATCTACTACGACCTTTATTTCTGAATTATTCCATGTGCAAACCGCATAATGCCACCCTTCATTGAGCGCAACACTACTGATTACATTAATTACAGAACTATCAGTCCTATATGGTTGAAACCTAACAGCTCCTAAATTTGTTATGTCGAATTGCAAATCTTTATAACCTCCAATTTCAGAACTAACAAATGACACTAATCTTTGGAATGTGCCATTCGGTTTATAATAAAACCACACTTCGATAGACCCTTCATTCTGTTTTATTACACCTGCTGTCGGGATAACTAATTCTTCAGGTTGCCTCGTTCCTACAGTCCAGCTTGTAGCATATGCCTTCTGCTCGAGCTGTAAACCAGCGATATAAAATTCGTAAGTATTGTTTAAGTTTATACTTTCTAACCCAACCTGAAAAGTAGTTAATTTATAAGCTCCATCAGGAGCGGTAACTGTAAACACATGCCTTTGCCAATTATCAGTAAATGGAATAGGCAATGCTACGCTTCCTATAAGCTCGTTGTTAGAATTACGCCAGTAAAACCTTACCTGTGCTCCAAGGCTACTTGACTGCTTATTTCCTTTGAACCACAAACTTATCGTGTATTTTTCCCCTGGCATTACTTGTCCAACGAGTAAATCTCCTACAGTAACATAGGCACAACCACCATTGGCTGGATAAGGCGTAATCCTTTTTACATGTAACGCTGGAGACGGCACGCTCGAGTCGGTAATCCATTCTACAATGTCATTAGTGTAACCTTTTCTATCCCATACATTAGTATAAACAAACTTACCATCGCTACTATGCGGTATGGCATTCGTCGTTCCTTCTTCAATCATCAAGCCCACTACCCCATCAATAACATCAAATCGAGGCTGATTCTCCGCAACCTGTGAACCATCACTCTTATAGGCTATAGAATT
>JAKOQC010000527.1 GCA_029778565.1 bacterium | reverse complement strand
TGTTTGTTGCTGCAATTACTTGGTTTGTGTTTTATGTTGTTCATGCAATCTTTGGGGGGTTGTGATGACTGGCAGTTGTATTTTAACAGCTACTGGTATGTATTCATGTAACATGGTAATGACAGAAACTGCTTCACTGGTAGCAATATGGGAAATTATAGCGGCAAGACAATTGGTATGGTTATCAATGTGGAGTATTTGGCCTGTTGCATTATTTATTATCCTTAAGATTTGGGATAGGGTGAGATAATGGAGGTATTACTGCAAATAGTGGCTGCTCCTGTTGTTTTGGCTGCGGTTATTGTTGATTGGGTGTATTCGGTTGTAATCATAGGGGGGAATTTTTTTGTTTGGGTGTTTAGTGTTGTAGGTTGGCTTATTGATGTAGTTAGTGCTTTATTTGTTGCTTTGTTTAATCCTGTTCAGGTTACTGCTTCAGAAATAAGGGCGTTGGTAGGTGATAATATTACTGGTAACAGTATTGAGAAAGTTCTGGAAGTAGTGACGTTTATGTATTCTAAAGTTCCTGACGCTGTGTGGATTGGTATAATGTCATTAATAGGGGTTAGGTTGGTATGGAGGGCCATTGTAAGTGAAAAACAAATATCTGATTAGTGTTGTTACTGTTTTTGTGCTGTTTGTGTTTTGTGTTTTTGGGATTGACCCAGTAGCAGCTGCAAACAGTAACTGGTATGTGAAGGGTGTAACTTATCCGATGGACATAACAGGAACACCTATATTGCTAGATATTGGAGAAGAAGGGACGTTTGGTGTTAATATTACGTCTCCTGGAAATAATTTTGATGGTGTAGTGTGGATAATGGCATCTCAAAATTATGGGGCTGATACAAATGATATATGGTGGTTTGTGCGTCCGACTATTCAAAAAAGTTTCCATAATAGTTGGTTAGGTTCTTGGTCTCCAACACACGGTGATAAAATTGGAGGGGGAACTTATGGGATAATTGTTTTTGATGATAGTATGGAGTTTGTAAGTGTTAGTAATATTGAAGTTCCAGGGATTCGTT
>JAKOQC010000526.1 GCA_029778565.1 bacterium | reverse complement strand
GGGGACACCAACTTAGACAACATTATTGACGAAACAGATAAAGAGGTAATAGAAAACTATAAGGCTTTTGCAGACAACTGGAATATATATAATACTTGGCTGGATACAGGAGAAGGTGGCGTACAATCCATCAATGAATTTCTTGATTCCCATAACATCAATACAGAGCATATCAGTGAGGACATTTGGATGGATATTGACGAAATTGTGAAGCACAACGAAGAACATCAGACCTATGGTAGTATGATCAATGTTCATGAATTAATAGATAGAGATGGAAAAGATAAGGCTTTGATAAATAACTGGGGAACAATCCAATCATATATATCTTGGTGGATGCTGCAACACTCTGAAACAGTGGAAGAAATACCAGAAAAGTTATTTGAAGAATTTATAAAGGAGATGCATCCCAAATTTAAGTATAGAACATCTATCCGAACCGATTGTTATTGGGTAGAAGACGAAGAAAATGGTGGCTACTGTGCATGTACTTATACTACAGAATACTTATTAATTGAAGCAGATACTATGCGAGGGCATTTTGCGTATGAGTATGAATGGTATGTAACGTATGACAGCCACGGGTGCGAGACTAGTTATGAAGTATTGGCTAATACCATTGATCTATCTCCAAACGGAAACCGGTGGTACAAACTCGAACAATGGCTGGTAGAACATTTCGAAATACCGGAAAGCGATGCTCAAGATGTAAGACTGGCTTTTATAAACGCCGAAACAGCATTTTACGAGGAGTCGGAAGTAATTGCATGGATGCTGGAAAGACAGCCTTACTTATTAACCAATCGAGTTCCGTTAGGTTCGGTACCATTTTATATTCAAGAAATATGCAGAGAAGCGGCTGAAAAATATGGGATACCATATGAAATACTGATGGCCATTGCCCATCGTGAAACCGGGGGCAAATTTGACCCCACTGCATATAATCCGACAACCGGAGCTACAGGATTAATGCAGTTCCTTCCTTCAACATGGGAGGCTTTTAAGGTAGATGGTAATGGTGATGGGGAAATTAATATATACAATGCAGCAGATGCCATCCATTCTGCCGCTAACTATCTGCGCAGTTTGGCGGGTAAGGACTTAGATCTTCGAAAAGACAAAAATCTGATACTGGAGATATTAGCTCAATATGGAGGCAACCCGCTTACTCAGGAAGCTAAAAGTTATGCTACTGCTGTCTATAATATTGCTTCCCGGTTTAATACATTAAATATTTTAGGAACTTCTGGGTATGTTTTCCCTTTGCGGGGTAAAACTTTAGCAAACATAACCAGTGGTTACGAAATGCGGTATCACCCCACCAAGGGGGTATATAAAATGCACACCGGCAT
>JAKOQC010000525.1 GCA_029778565.1 bacterium | reverse complement strand
TGGCTGGGACGGAAGGGGTCGAACCTTCGATCTCCTGAGCCAGAATCAGGCGCCTTACCACTTGGCCACGTCCCATTATTAATAATTCAATCTCGTATTTTAGCGCAAAAATACATTATTTACTAGTGGCATCACATAGCTTAACTATAGTACTTATGTTAAACTAACTTTAAAGGTTAATATACAATGAACAAAAAAATATCAGGGTTAGTATTACCTGGCATGCTCATTCTAGCATGGGGTTTGGCGCTAAGTGGTGTAGTTGCACCTGGTCATATGGCTGGTGATAGCAATGTTGTTTCATATCTACGTTGGTTGTTGTATTTTGCTGGGTTTGTTTTTATTTTTTCTGCTGTTATGCACTCGGTTTTTGCCAAGAGTATGGCTGCCTCAATTGGTTGGAAGACCAATGGATTTCAATACGAAATAGCAGCTGTATCATTAGGTCTTGGCCTGGGGTGTTTTTATGCTGTCTACCATGGCGTAGAGGCTTGGGTAGCAATATCATTGCCAATAATATCATTCCTCTTTTTGGCCGGCCTTAATCATCTCTACGAAATGGTTCGTAAAAAGAATTTTGCACCAAATAATAGATTGATATTAATTTGGGACTTTGGTCTGCCATTATCATTAGTAATACTACTTGCTATTATTATGAAGTTTTAAACAAATATCTCTCAAACATTCATTTGAGAGATATTGTATTAGACAAAGTTTTGGGAAGTAGCGTCTAAATTATTGAGTTTGCGCGTCTCCATCTTCTGGAAGTTGTGGATTGTTTGCTTGCATCATTTACGGCCATGATGCATCATGCGGCCACGTGGCCCAATAATACCTGCTGGAATATTATTGTCTTTTTCCCATTGCTTCATCTCAGTGCGTAACGCATCTAGTGCTTTCTTACGTTCAGCAGGGTCAGAGATTTGGCGAGCTGTCTCCATTTTGGGCTTCATTTCTTCGAGCTTGGCAAGAATCTTGGTTTCTTGATCGCTAGTAATCTTTCCTTCTTTAACTAATTCATCAAGATGTTGCTTAAGTTTATCTTGGTGTTGTTGGTCAATAACTTTCTGCACATCATCTTTATTGAGGTTAAACTTCGATGCAATAGCTTGCGCTAATCCACCTGGCTGGCTATTAGTAGTTTGGGCAAATGCCACACCGCCAACTATTAGTGTTCCAGCTAATGCAGCCGATGCAAGGCTGGTAGCTAAAATAGCTTTCTTCTTGTTTGCTTTTCTCATGGGCATCACTCCTTTTTAGTTACTTGTTAGTAATAACCATTCAAAACCAGTCTATGTGACGATTTGCTATCTACCATCACTCAAGATTTTGATCTGGCTAAATATAAGAGTAATCTACCAGTCTGAAAAAATGCTGAAATAACAAAAGGAAAATTATTTGAGTAATCTTTTCTTTTTACCAGTCTTAGCTCTGGCTTTGGCTTTCTCTACAGCTCGTTCGCCAGCACGACGTACAAACAGGTTGGCGAAAGTTACAATAACACCAATACCACCTAATATATAGAAGATATCGAAAATTTTTCCTAAATTGGTCTGCGGTGTAAAATCACCATACCCAACTGTAGCAAGTGTAACCGTACAAAAATAAAAGCTATTTAACCAACTCCATTTTTCTTGATAATGAAAAAAGATAGCACCGCCTACCAATAGGCCTAAAGCAATTATTGCAGTTATACGAAATAACCGTTTCGTACTAAATAATCGGCTTGGTTCCATTAGTCAGAGTTTCCAAAAATTCTCAGTAAGAACAAGAATAAGTTAATAAAATCTAAATAAAGTGCCAAAGCCCCCATAATAGCTAGCTGATCTTTTTTATTGGATTCGTAAAATGTCTTTATCTTTTGTGTATCATATGCTGTTAATCCTAAGAAAATTGCTACTCCTAAATACGAAACAATAATCTGCACCGCATTAGATTGTAAGAAAATATTAACGATAGTGGCAATAATAATGCCTATTAATCCCATTAACAGCAGACCACCAAGACGGCTGAGATCTTTTTTGGTAACGTAGCCAATAATTGCCATTACAAAGAACATACTCGCAGTGACAAAGAAAATGCGCATTATTGATGTGCTCGTATAAGCAAGGAAGATATAGCTAAGTGTAATGCCTAGTAGTGCAGCATAGCCAAGAAAACCTGCCCGTGCGGCCATAGGCGACATTTTGGTAATTCTAGCAGCGAGTAAGATAACTAGCCCTAGCTGTGCAATAATAAGCACAAATAACGTAATAGGATTACCAAAAAATGCCTGTTGAGCAACAGAACTATTAGCTACAAGCCAAGCCACGATACCACTAACTGTAAGGCCTGCAAACATCCAGGCAAATACTCCGGCAAAATAATTGGCTATTTCTGCTTCGGCATTTTTACTAACTGCTTGTTCCATATAGTTTTAGTATAACAAAATGTACTCAGTTTGTTTACTTGTGAGAGCTTGCTTTCTTTTTGCTACCATGTACTTTTTTTGATAAAGCATCAAGTTGAGAGTCTAGTTGATGTTGGATTTTTTGCATGGGCAGGAATAGATAAACGAGTGTAAAGATAACACCTAATACCAGGCAGACGAGTCCAAAATTTCGGGTTGTGGCAAAAAGGTAAGAAGATGCACTATTAATTAGCCCATTTACTTGCTCACCAATTACTGGGTCGTTATTTCTGGCACCAAATACCCCTATAAGTCCCGGAAACAGCCAGCTTCCTAACAAAATAACGACAGCGGGCGTACCAAATATCCAGGCTAACGTTTTGGAAAGACGACGTAAGTTGCGGAGATTAAGTAGAAGAACAATAATAAACCCAATAGGTATTACCCACCACAATACATTAACCATACTATCTACAAATCGTAGACTATCTCGCATACGAATTAGAACCATTATAGGGTTGTTTGGGTGCTTAGAGTTATCAATGACAGTTAATTCTTGGGGTACTGAGTTAATGAGCGATTGGGCAGGTTCTTTTAGGGCATCAGCCAGACCAAGGCTATTAATATAACTGATTGTTTGATCTTTATACGTAGCAGTAGCAATAACAACCTTATTGTCTTGTATAGAAGTTGGTGTATTAGCGGCTTTATAAGTAAGTCGCAAACCTGGCTGAGCGAGCTTTTCTATGTTCTCAGCAGTAATTACATAGTCCATAAACTTAGTAATAAGAGTCAGCTCTATAACATTGTTTTTAATCTTTGGTGGAAGCTTGTCTGATATCTCGGCCTTAATAATATCGGCAGTATAGCTAAAAGATTTACTTTCGTGTAAGAAGTTCTGTAATTTAGCAGCTGTGCCAAAGTTATTTAATAATGCCGTACCATAGCAAACGACAATTAACGAGATGGTAATAACAACAGCAACCAAGCGGTTCCAGCCACGGTGTTTGGCTGGAGAGGTTTTTGATTCGTTTTTCATAAGATTATTACTTTCGTTTGGCAGGAGATTTTTTACTAGATTTAGTAAAGAAGCTAGCAACAACTAAGAGAATACCAGTAAGAATTGCATAGGCTCCGATAATCCAAACCAGGGTGAGTGCGCCGGCAAGTGGATTAAAGAGCATATACACACCAAAGATCATCGAAAGCACACCGGTAAGGATCATAAACCAGGCACCACTAATTTTTTCAGAAGAAGCAGCAAAACCAGCATATAAGTCAACTACACCAAAGGCGAGAGCCCAGATAGCAATGAGCAAGGTAACGACTCCTGCGGCAATTTCTGGTCGGGCAATAAGAAATATACCTAATATAACTCCAAGCAAACCAAGCAGGGCAGTTAATACAGCATGTGGGTTTGATCGGTCAAAAAGAGGTTCGAAGATGGCAAACATACCAACGATTAAGATGTTAATTGCGAATACTAAAATAAGAATATAGAGGGTCAACCCTGGCCAGGCGACCGCAACCAAACCAAAGATTAAGTTTAATATACCGCGCAGTACTAATGTGCTACGACTTGGGTTTCCTACGAGTTCCATTGTTTATCTCCATTAATTTATTACCTCTATTGTAGTATTTCTTATGCTCGGTTGGCAAGCACTTGGTCGCGCATAAGCGTAACAGTGCGTAAGAAAAGAACGAGCCACACAAAGGTGAGACTAAACGCGATCAGCTCGAAAGCAGTTTGGCTAAAGTAATGCACGGGTTGCCACAATACAAAACAGGTAAGAAGAATAATAAGTATCATATATGAATTAGCTAAAAACGATTTACCAATAGTTGGTAGAAGCCAACGCAGACCAATAATAATAGCGGTAAAGCCAACTATTAGTAGATATGCTGATGTGGTGTGTAGAAAAGGATATCTGTTCCATGGAAACAAGCCAACCCCAGCGAGCGATAAAGAGATAAAGATAAACAAACCCCTAATAATTGTTGTTCTTGTATGTGCAGTTTGCTTCTCACCCTTCACAATAATACCTAAGTCATTAAGCAAATAGTCTGTAAGTGATAGCAAGAGTAGGCCCGAAAGTATTAAGGTGATATTAAAAGTAGCTGACGAAAGCGAAGTAGTAGTACCAAGACTACTAAAATTAATCTCCCACCAAAGTGGGTTCTGGGCAGTAATCATAGAGATTAGTACTCCCCCTGCAATAAATATCGTCAGTGCATTAACAATATCGCGACTTTGTAGATGTACAGAAGTAGTAATAATTGCATATAAAGTAACGGTGGCAAAAATACCAATCACAAGTGCAGCCGAGGTAAGTGGCAAGATTAGACCCTTAAAAGCCTCGCTCAGACCAAAGATTGCCACTGCACTTACTACAACCATAATAATGGTGTATGCAATAGCTAGGGTAAGGGCATCAAAAACAAGTTTGGGTTTCGAAAGTTGTAATTTTTGATCTGGCTGTTGAGCTTTCAGGCCACGCAAATACCCAAACAAAAACCCAAAGAATGTAATAATACCCGCATTAATAAGTACTGCACCACCGACGGATGGCCAGCCAACAATAGGGATATTGCTATGAAATTGATGTAAGATAAACCACCAAATAGTGGCAGTTAAGAATCCAGCTGGCAATGCAAAACTAAGCGCTAAGTTCTCACTTAAGGTATTACGGGCTGATTGGTTCTGCGCTGAAGACAACTGTTTCATTGTCTATATAGTAACGAAAAGTTTTAGTATAATCAAAAACTATGTTGTTATCAGATTACTCATATATATTACCCAAAGAGGCGATTGCGCAGTTTCCACCAAAAAAACGCGGTGACGCTAAGTTACTTGTAGTAGAGAAAAAAAGCGGCAAAGTAATGGACAACAAATATAGCGACCTACTCAATTATCTCAAGCCGGGGGATGTGATAGTGCTAAATGACACAAAGGTAATAAAAGCACGTTTATTTGCGAAAGATACGACCGGTTTGTTACATGAGCTTATTTTGCTCGAAAGACATTCTGATAACGAAGATTATTATCAGCACGATGTTTTGTATAGAGGAAAACTTTTACTTAACGAGGCGCTTTATATTAATAATGAAAAGATAGAAGTAGTAGCAATAAAGGACGGAGGAATTGCAACTATTAAAGCCACAACAGATTTAGAACTGCTTGCCGAAAAGTCCGGCAGTGTACCTTTGCCACCATATATGAAGCGCGATGCCACTAAGGAAGATATTCGGCGCTACCAAACCGAGTTTGCAAAACACAAGGGATCGGTAGCTGCACCTACAGCCAGTCTAAATATGACCAAAACACTTATTGATCAACTACGTGCCAAAGGGGTGGTAGTTTGCTATCTTACTTTGCACGTTGGTCTTGGCACGTTTCTACCAATTCGTAGTGATAAGATTGAACAGCACAAAATGCATAGTGAATGGTTTTCTATTCCACTCGAAACAATAGAGGCAATCCAACAGGCGAAATTATCTGGTAACTTAATCACTGCAGTCGGTACAACCGTTGCACGCACGCTAGAATATTGCGCTAAAGATATTCTAAAAGCAAACCACCCACTTAGCGGGGAAGCGGATATATTTATCTATCCGGGATACAAATTTACAATTGTTGACCAACTACTTACTAATTTTCATGCTCCTAAAAGTACAGTGCTTATGCTGGTAGCAGCGTTTGTTGGCTGGCCAAAACTTTTACATGCTTACAACTACGCTTTGCAAAACAACTATCAGTTTTTAAGTTATGGCGATAGTATGCTAATCTACTAATTGTCTTGATAAAAAGATACATTTACTGCATAATAGCCTCCTAATGAAAACATTTTCTTTTACCATAAAATCACAACTAGCTAACAGTAAGGCGCGAGTTGGCACAATTTCTACACCTCATGGCGAGATACAAACCCCCGCGTTTATTACGGTTGGTACCGCTGCAACGGTAAAAGCTCTCACTCCCGAACAAGTAGAAGGAGTGGGCGCACAAGCCGTTTTGGCAAATACTTATCATTTGTATTTACGCCCGGGAGAAGCTGTAGTAAAAAAAGCTGGTGGACTGCATAAATTTATGCATTGGCAGGGGCCGATGTTTACCGATTCTGGTGGGTTTCAGGTCTTCTCATTAGGTGAAGCGTTTGGTAAAGGTATTAGCAAAGTAGCAACTGGTGATGAAGGCAAAAGTTCGGTAAACGAGAGAATGAGTCAGGCCAAAAAAGCCAAGATTACTGATGATGGTGTAACCTTTTATTCGCATATAGATGGTAGCAAACATATGCTTGCACCAGAAAAATCTATGCAAATTCAACACGCTCTGGGTGCTGATATTATTTTTGCCTTTGATGAATGCACGAGCCCGCATGCTAAGAGAGAGTATCAAGAAATTGCCTTAGAGCGGACACATAATTGGGCCAAAAGGAGTTTGGTAGAACACCAAAAACTCAATACCAAGCAAGAAAAGTATCAAGCACTCTATGGAGTGGTGCAGGGTGGACAATATAAAGATTTGCGTGAACTTTCGGCCACAACACTTGGCAATATGGCATTTGATGGGTTTGGTATTGGCGGCAGCTTTACTAAAGATGACATTGCTACAGCAGTAGGTTGGGTAACCGATATCCTGCCCAAAGATAAACCCAGGCATCTGCTTGGAATGGGTGAGGTAATAGATTTGTTTGAAGGTATAGAGGCAGGGATTGATACATTTGACTGTGTTAGTCCAACACGAATTGCCCGTAATGGCACGGTCTACACCAAGGCTGGTCGTGTAAGTCTTAGCAATGCTAAATACGCACAAATGTTTATACCGATTGAGCCAGATTGCCAATGTTATACGTGCCAGAATTTTACTACTGCCTATTTACACCACCTTATAAAAGCCCAAGAAATGCTCTCGGCAACTTTGCTCTCTATTCATAATCTATATTTTGTTACTCATTTGGTAGATGATATTCGAGCTTCTATAGAAGATGGTAATTTTAAAGAATTTAAGAGCCAGTTTCTTAAGGTCTACTATAAATAGTTGTATATATACTAAAATAAGTATATAATATTCTTCCAAACAAAGACGCACCTCGAAAAGATACAAAGGAGCTGGTATGAGCAAAGCTGCACTTTATCCAGATCTAACCAGGGCGACATTCATGGCGGCATTGCGACCATATTTTACTGAGACCGAAATGGAAGATATTGAGGCGGCATACTTCTTCTGTAAGTACGCGCATCGCGGCCAAGAACGTGAAGATGGACATCGCTATTTTGACCATCCCAGAGCTGTAGCCTGGTTGCTCTTTAACGAATTGCATATTCATGATGCAGAAATGATTATTATGGCCTTGTTGCACGATCTGGTAGAAGATTCGTTTATTATGACCGAAAAACGGCTCGAGAAGAACTTTGGCCGTACCGTGGCTCTAGGTGTTCGTAATCTGAGCAAGAATACGGTTGATGATAGAGAATACTATTGGACTCGTCTACTAGAAGTGGCAGATTGGCGTGAATTATGGGTAAAATTGGCTGATCGGTTGCACAATCTTCGTACATTGGATGCGTGTAATGCAGAAAAACAACGTCGTAAACTTGAAGAGACGAGAGAACATATCTATCCTTTGTTCAGGAGAACAGTTACGCTTACTCCAAAAGAAGACAAATTTATATATCCCCTTGATCATCTTTGCGATCAAATTCGGCTTATTGTTGATGATGAATAATATATTTACCCCTGTTAAACCAGGGGTATTTTTTATAAAAAGTATGTAAACTATTGACTTTAAAGTATAAGTATGCTATATTGGTAAGTATCAATATTTCTTCTGCGGGCGAACTAGATACCCAGGAGACCAGCTAAATATCGGTTTCAGACAAAAAGTCTCGAGAAACAACAAGGTGATTAAGACGTATGAGCTTTCTACCTTCACTCCAGCGAAGTTATCGCTCTATTCTCTCGAGCCTTTCTGTCTGTTAATTTGATTTGTTATAAAAAAGTAAGCATAAGTGCTTGACATAGCATAAGCGTATGTTATTATAGATAACACTATGAGTAACATAGCTACCAAATTAATTACATTTTTCCGCACACTTGGCATGGCCACTGTGCCGGTTCGTGCAACCTATGTCTCGAGAAAAATTCGATAATTAGCAATTATTTGTAAAAAAAGCTCGAGACTGGTAACACTCTCGAGCTTTTTGTTTTGAGCGAAAAAACGCTCCAAAAAGCACCATCTTGTGCTTTACAGGCACATCCACCTTCACAACTGAATAGAGGAGAAGCTATGAAAGGTTTACAGAGTTATCTAACGCTGTATAGAATGCTGGCACAACAAAATGGTGCCAAGCAGAACCTTGCAAGACTAAAAAAGCTCTCTTTGCATGCATTTGTGTGGCTTATTCTTGTTGAATTTGTCGTGGTTGCTCAAATTTATCCAGTAAAATGGTTTATTGATGGTCTGACCACTAGCCAAGATCTCGAGTACTTTGCTGTTTTGGCAGGCGTAATCTTTGTAGTTTACCTCTCAGGATCACTTCTTTATGCCAGAATGGATCATTTTCGACTCTGGGCAATGTGGATGAACTTCTTAACCATTCTTGGATATTCGCATCAGCACCTGTTGCTGCTCGATACTGCCTGGCATGGTGAACACAGCACTGGAGAGAAAGAATCTGTCTTAAGTAAAAATATTCGTAAGATAGATCGTTTGACCGACGAATTAATTTTTCAGGCTCTGCCGTCTGCCTTGCGTATTGTGTTTATCTCACTCGGTATTCTATTGATTGGTTGGCAATATTCGCTTCTAGCGGTGTTAACTACTCTTGGGTATTACCTAGCTGCAGTACGTACCGAACACAGATATGAGCCATTGCGACTGAAAGCCCACGAAGAAGATAAGGCATTCAATCGTTGTGGTAGTGAGCAGATAAGTAACTGGCGTACAATAAAGCAATTTGGCCTCGAGAGAAAGCAGAGCAAGCAGTATATTCAGATGCTCGATGATTTTGTTGAGTCCGAACATTTACGTTTCGATAAATGGCTAAAAGACATTCGTGTTCAAGATGCCATTGTATCTACAAGCCGAGCAATACTGTATTTGTTTATGGGTTTTCAATTTGTAAACAGTAGAGTATCGATTGGCGAAATTGTGCTGGCCAGCGCTTGGCTAGAAAAGATTTATAGCAATCTGTATCAGTTTGTTCATTTTCAGCGTTATAAGAATGAGGGTGAAGAAGCGCTGCATGAGCTTGCTGAGATGCTCAGTACAAAACCTCGGGTAGCTCAAAAAGACAATGCTATACAACTGCACAATCTCGAAGGTAGAGTAACATTTGAGAATGTTAGCTTTGCGTATTCAGACGATGGTCAGCCGGTACTGCATAACATCGATTTTGAGATTAAACCACATCAGACTGTTGCCCTTGTGGGCCCTTCGGGGTGTGGTAAATCTACAAGTGTTAGTTTGGTCTTGCGAGAGCACGATCCTACTCATGGCCGAATTTTAATAGACGACACTCCTCTTACCGATATCGACTACGATTGGTTTCGGCAAGAAGTAGTGGGTATTGTTGATCAAAATATTAAAATGTTCGAAACCACTATTGCCGAAAATATTCGGCTTGGTTGCCCGAATGCTAGCGACGAAGAAGTGATAGAAGCTGCGAAGAAAGCAGATATTCATAACTTCATTATCAGTAAGCCACAGGGCTATGAGACTCTTGTAGGCGAAGACGGTATTCGTCTCAGTGGTGGGCAAAAGCAACGCATTGCTATTGCTAGAGCATTGGTTAAGCGGCCTTCACTGCTTATTCTCGATGAAGCCACAAGTAGTCTAGATGCTATTTCGCAGGCAGAAGTACAAAAAGCTATTGATAGGCTTATTGCTGCCCGGGAGTGTACTATCTTCATTATTGCCCATAGATTCTCAACCGTTGAAAGTACTGATATTGTTATTGTATTAAATAATGGTGAGATAGAGGCTATGGGATCGCATGAAGAAATGGAGCGACAAAATGGCCTCTACAATATACTCAAGAACCTCGAAAAAAATGGAGGCTTGGTATAGTTACCTTTAGGCCCTACGTAAAGTAGGGCTTTTTTCTTTGCTATAATTACATTATGAACAGACCAAAACAGATTATTCTTATACGCCATGCTGAGAGTGCACGCAATAAAGCCAAGTATGGCAAGGGCACTACGTATTTTGCTGACGAATATGCCCGGCGAAATATTAAGGGCATTCCAGATTACGAGATTCCATTAACTGAAGAAGGTGAGGCCCATGCTGTAGCAACTGGTAAATATTTACGCGAACGTTTTGGGACGTTTGATTATATTTATCACTCTGGCTATAAACGCACGAAAGACACGTTAGAAAATATACTACTAGCCTATACAGATGAAGAGCGTGAACAGATGAAGATACGTCATGATGCCTTTATTCGCGAGCGCGACCCTGGTTTTACCTACGATATGACAGAAGAAGAGGCGACCAAGGCATTTCCCTGGTTGCAAGAATATTGGGATACGTATGGTGGATTTTTTGCTTACCCTCCAGGCGGAGAAAGTATAGCCAAAATGACTGAACGAGTTTATCAGTTTATTGGAATGCTCTTTGATAGGCGAGCCAACCAGAAGGTTCTTATTGTTACTCACGGTGGTACAATTCGCGCATTTAGATTCTTATTAGAGCGCTGGAGTTACGAACGGGCAATAACCTGGCCGGCAGGCACAGAACCAAAGAACTGTGGAATAACTGTTTATGACTACAATACCGAAGAACACCGATTGGTTTTGAGTGAATATAATACAACTTGCCCAGAAAAATAAAAAATCCGCCACATAAACTGTGACGGACAAGGTGAGTTAACTCTCTTTGTTTACTTTTTGACTCAGCAATTCGTGGGCTCTAAGAATATCATCGATATCATTCAGCTTCTGACGGTCTTTTGCTAGTGCCGCACCAGCATTAGCAGCTGCTTTGCGAACAGCACTTTTTCCGAATGGGTTGACGATGTCGATAATATCTCCCAGATATGAGATATTTCGGGCGACTGAGAACTGAGATGTGCGAGCACTTCTTCTATCGGGCATTCTGGTGCTTTCTGTGTGGTTGAGGTACTACGAGATACGTTGCTGGTTGATCTGTAGTTCCCTGTCGAAAAGATAACCTGCAACGGAGTGTATTACTTTATATCAAACAAGCTATTTTGTCAATAATATTTTTAACACTGTAGATTGATGCTTTGTTAAGAGTTCTTAAAAACGAGCTACCTACAATCTATTACTTTCTATATAATACAAACATGAGCATTTTTAAAAATATCTGGCTACAGAAGTATGGTTGGCTCAGTTTTGTTAGTATTGGTCTTTTGGGTTCCCTGGGTTTATACATATCTGGCTTTGTTTTGGCATCAGAAATTGCCGTCATTACCATTTGTCTTATTGGTACTTTACCTGAGGCAGCCGATATTGTTCGCGACATAATTCATCGTCAATTTGGTGTGGACATTATTGCACTTGTAGCCGTTTTAGCATCACTTGTTCTTCGTGAATATGCGGCTGCTGGAGTAATTCTCTTAATGTTTACTGGGGGGCGTGCGTTAGAAGAATATGCCAAGTCGCGGGCGCAAAAAGAGCTAAGTGATTTACTAAAGCGTAAACCTAAGCTTGCTCATATAAAGCGGGGTAGTGAGTTTGTTGATATTGCGGCTACAAAGGTTCGCCCGGGTGATAATTTGCTTATTAAACCTGGTGAGACCGTACCAGTAGACGCAACTATACTAAAAGAACATAGTAGTTTTGATGAGTCTGCTATAACCGGCGAGAGCCTACCTCAAGCAAAATCTCCGGGGCAAGAAATAGTATCAGGTAGTATTAACCAAGATGCTGCAGTAATAGTAAAAGCTTTACGAACGACCGGCCAGAGCCAGTACGAGCAAATAATCGAACTTGTTAAGGCTGCAGCTAGTTCAAAATCACCTTTGGTTCGTCTTGCCGATAGATATAGTGTGCCATTTACAATTATTGCTTTTGGTCTGGCGGGTCTCGCTTGGCTAGCAAGTGGTAATGCGGTAAATGCTCTAGCAGTATTAGTAGTAGCAACACCTTGTCCGTTACTTATTGCTACACCAGTAGCAATTGTTTCGGGTATGAGTCGTGCAGCTCATGCGGGTATTATTATTAAAGATGGTATGAGTCTTGAGCGTCTGGCAATGCTACAAATTTTAGCTTTTGATAAGACCGGTACCTTAACTCAAAATCTTCCAACCATCGATAGAATTACTGCTCATAATGTAAGTAAAGAAGAATTATTACAATTAGTTGCTTCTATAGAAACTGGTAGTACCCATACTCTTGCCAAGACAATTGTAAACAAGGCTCACGCCAGTAAAGTTAGACTCTTGCCAGTGCACGAAATTCATGAAGAAGTTGGCTTTGGTATCTCGGCAATGGTTGGTAAAAACAGGATGTTGGTTGGTAAGTATGAATATCTAATAAATCATGGTATCAAACTGCCAAGTAGTGAAGGACAAGATCAGACTGCAGTCTTTGTTGCTCGTGGACAAACCTATATAGGGTCGATTACATTTATTGATCCAATTCGCAATGATAGTAAAGAAACTCTTCAGCGCCTAAAAAGACTCGGAATAAAACAAACGTTAATGCTTACAGGTGATAAGGCAGAAGTAGCTAAAAAAATCGCTCATCAGTTGGGTATTAGTGATGTACACGCCGGCTTATTGCCTCAAGATAAACTAAAAATAATTCAAAAACATCGTCACGCTGGTGAGACTATCGGTATGGTTGGCGATGGGGTAAATGATGCTCCGGTACTGGCTGCTGCCGATGTTGGTATTGCCTTAGGCGCTAAGGGCTCAACCGCCGCCAGTGAATCTGCCGATGTGGTTATTATGCTCAACAACTTTACTCGCGTGGCTGCAGCTATAGCTATTGCCAAACGCAGTTTAAAAATAGCCAAACAGAGTATCTTTGTAGGTATTGGCTTAAGCTTCGGTTTGATGATTTTTGCTGCACTCGGTAAAATTCCACCACTATATGGTGCTCTTCTGCAAGAAGTGGTAGATGTGGCGGTAATAGTAAATGCTTTGCGCGCACTCATACCACATAAAGAAATTCTCTAACCCCATCGGTTAAACTGCTTGTGCTTTTGAAATTTTAAGCGAATAATACAAAGTAAATAGTATTAATAACATAAGGGATAAAATAATGGTAAACTTCTTAGCAATGTATTGGAAAGGTCTAGGTCTTGCGACAATAGCAGGAATGATAGTGGGTTTTGTGTGGTATGCACAGCCAGTATTTGGTAAAAAATGGCAAGAACTCGTTGGCTTAAAAGATAAAGATATGAAGAAGGGTATGTTTGTACCCATGCTTATTATGCTGGCGGCAATATTTATAACGGCCTGTGTGCTAATGCGCTTTATTGTTATTGCTAACCCAACTAGCTATGTTCAGGCTATTAAGCTAGCCATCTGGGTCTGGCTTGGCTTTGTAGCCACATATGCTATCAGCGGAGGTGTGTTTGAAAAACGTCCTCCACTTCTTATTGCTATTAATATTGCTAACAGTTTGGTAACTCTGGTAGTAATGGCAGCAATTTTGTACGCCCTGCAGTAGCCAAACCAAAGAATTTTTCGCTACAATAAATTTATGAATATGTTTAGCAAATCTGTGTATCGGGTAGTGCAATCCATTCCTGCCGGTAAAACTATGACGTATAAAGAAGTAGCTATTGCGGCAGGTAGCCCAAAGGCTTTTCGGGCAGTTGGTAACATTCTGAATAAAAATTACAACCCCAATATACCCTGTCATCGGGTTATCCGTTCTGATGGATCAAGCGGTGGATACAACCGCGGTGCTATAAAAAAAGCTCAGCTATTAGCTAAAGAAAAATTAACAATTTAACAAAAAACATAAGCAATTTTCAGCTTGCTCTCAGTTTGGTATTTTATGCTATCTATAGCTCGGAAAAACATACAGAGAAACAAAAAAATGTATTGACGAGCGGTGTATAATATAAAGCGTAAGCATAGAGGGGAGGTGAAGAGCTATGAAAAGCCACGCACGAGTTATGCGACGTATCCGGCGCATGCCACAAAACTTGTTGCGCGACCGCCAAATAGTAGAGGACATCTTAGATGAGATGGCTACTAAATGGGCCCGCAAAGCAGAGCGCTTGCAGCACAAAGCTGTAGGACACATGCAAACAAAGACGAAGTAGCACCAGCAAATAGAAAGGCAAAAGTTTTGGGAAAAATAAACGTCTGACACGCAGATGAGGGTTTTATTCGCTCATCTGCGTGTGCTGTTTATCCTCATAGCAAATGCCTTTTTTTGTTGTAAAATAATACTAAATAGATTAGTATATACACCATCTTGTACCTCACCAGAAGGGTGATCTAATGTCGGTTGTAGCCATTAGCGGAATTCAGTATGCGCTTGCTTGGCAAGAAATTTGCGAGCATGTAAGCCGAGAAGATCTAGTTCAGTTAGAAAATCTTGATGAGGCCGGTTTTGTGGGTGCAATTGTTGGGATGCTGGTGGAGAGGGGTTATGAACCCGATGATGCTGAGCAGCTGCTCGTTAGAGCGGGATTACTCGAAAAGAGTAACTGATGCGCCTCGGACCGTACGAAGTAAAAAAGGTAGATAATCGTCCTATTCAAATCCGTTGGCCATGGCTACAACGCTGGACAATCTATCGTGCGGCCATGGTTTTTGCGATTTTCTGTGGTTCTTTTAATCTATTGGTGTTTGCTGTCACTTGGAGTAGAGGTGAACCTAAATGGGAACATTTATTTATGGCCGGTATTGCAGCTGGCGCATACCCACTTTACATATATCACCGTAGTGTGATTGCCTATCGCGAAAAAATGAAACAAGAGCATGGTGGCTGGTCACAAATACACCCTAACTAAAGTTAGGGTTTTTTATTTGCTATAATACAGATATGAAAACTACGTTATATTCTTGGAACGTAAATGGCATTCGTGCAGTAATAAAAAAAGGCGAGTTTCAGAAATTCATACAAACCTATCAGCCTGATATTTTGTGTCTGCAAGAAACTAAGGCCAAACAGGGTCAGGCAGAAATTGATTTGCCAGAATACAAAGAATATTGGAACTCTGCAGAAAAAGCTGGATATAGTGGCACAGCTATTTTTACAAAAATTGAGCCAATCTCGGTGAATAATGGTCTACCAGAAGAAATTGTCAAGAAATATGATATGGAAGATGACTATGGTCATCCCAATAAAGAAGGGCGAGTACTTACAGCTGAGTTTGAAAAGTTTTATGTTGTTACGGTATACACACCAAATGCCAAAGATGATCTTAGCCGGGTTGCATTGCGACACAAACAGTGGGATCCTGCATTCTTAGAATATTGTAAGAGTCTCGAAAAGAAGAAGCCGGTATTGTTCTGCGGAGATCTTAACGTGGCTCATACCGAAGACGATCTGGCTCGTCCTAAACCAAATATTGGTAAAAAAGGTTTTACTAATGAAGAACGAGAGGGTTTTGAAAACTTTATTCAAGCTGGCTTTGTTGATACATTACGAATGTTTGTAAAGGGAAACGGGTATTATACTTGGTGGACACACTGGGCGAATGCGAGAGCCAATAATGTTGGTTGGCGTATAGATTATTGGCTTGTCTCAAAAGGTTTTAAAAACCACGTAAAAAAGGCAGAAATTCACCCCGAGCAGATGGGTAGTGATCACTGTCCAGTCTCAATAACACTCGACATTTAGAGATCGCGATCTGCTGCGTTGTGATCTGCGCTTCTCACTCGACGTAGCATAACTACGCCTCGTTTCGATGCTCTATCACGCCTGGCATCTCACCAATCTCTAAATGTCTCTCACTTTTATTTTAGGGCTTGAAAATCTTCTATATATCAGGTATACTATTCAACATTATGTCTAAGAAAACACTCGAACAAATTGTGGTAATGAAAAACAAAGCCACCGGTAGTCGTTATTACACCCGTAAAAACCCTAAAAACACTACTGACAAACTAGAACTAAAAAAATTCGATCCAAAAACCCGTAAGGTCGAAACTTTTACTGAAGTAAAAGCTAAATTAAAATAGCTCTCTACTTACTAGACTCTCTATTCTAACCTTGCTACAATCAGAGAATGAAGAAACAGGGGATTAAAAAGTATTTGCCAACAATTCTTATTGTGGCATCAATTGTAATAGTCATTGGTTTTGTTGTCTATGCAATGACTCGCTCGGATAGTACCAGTACTACAGCTACCCAACCTGCTACTGCCGAAGACGTTGCAGCTATTACAAAAGGACACACCACTGGCAATGTTAATGCAAAAGTTATCGTAACCGAGTTTGGTGATTATCAGTGCCCTGTATGTGGTACATGGCATCCATATTTGCAAAATACTTTCTTGCCGCAATATCAAGACAAAGTTGCCTTTGTGTTTAAGAACTTTCCACTAACTCAAGTGCATAAAAATGCTCAAATTTCTGCTCAAGCGGCCGAAGCTGCTGGCTTGCAAGGTAAGTTCTGGGAAATGCACAATAAATTATATGAAACTCAAACCGAGTGGAGCGAACAAAGTGATCCAAGTAGCAAATTTGCAGACTATGCGGGTCAAATAGGAATAAATGTAAATCAGTTTAAATCTGACTTAAACAGTCAGAAGGTTAAAGACATTGTACAAAAAGATGCCGATTTAGCACTTAAGCTAAACCTGCAGGGTACGCCAACCTTCTTTATTAATGGTAAACAAGTAACAATTAAGACCGGATTTGAAGATCTAAAGAATGCCGTCGACCAAGCGCTGGCCCAACCACAATAGTGCCTTGCTTTGGCTGCTGGCCGCAATAAGTGCTGTTGGCTTAACCGATGCACTCTATCTAACTATTACTCACTACACCAATGCACTGGTTCCGTGTAACTTTTCTCACGGCTGTGAGGCAGTTCTAAAAAGTCAGTATTCCGAAATTTTTAGTATACCAGTGGCATTATTTGGTGTCATTTTTTATTTAGTAACTCTCGTCGTTGCGATATTTTTTGCTAATCAACATCGCTACCATTGGTTGCTCAGTGTCTGGGGAGTAATTGGTTTTATTTCAACCCTCTACCTGCTCTATATTCAAGCTTTTGTTTTGCATGCATTTTGCCAGTATTGCTTGCTCTCGGCCCTCACCTCTACGCTTACGTTTATTATAACTTCTCTGTTATACTTTATGTATAAGCATAAGGAGGGAAAAACCCATGGCAACACAGAAACCTGAAATTATCGAATTTTATGGTGAAACCTGCCCGCATTGTTTAAGTATGAAGCCAATCGTAGGAAAAATTGAGAAAGATAAGGGTATCGAAATTACGAAACTCGAGGTCTGGAACAATACTGATAACCAAGCGATTATGAAGAAATACGAAGGCATAATTGGCGAAGCTTGTGGTGGGTATGCTGCTGTACCAGCTTTTGTAAATACAGAAACGAACCAAGCACTCTGTGGTACGCACGACGCGGAAGATATTATCAAACTTATTGATGGCGGTGACTGTAGTGGAAATGTATGTAAACCACACAGTAAAATGCCAAAGGAGAAAGCATGAGCCCAGCAGGTAAGAAACGCACTCGTCGACTAGTCGCCAAAGTAAAAAACGCTGGTTTCTGGCAACGCTTTAATTCTACAGGTCGCTCAAAAACATCATCAAAAACAAACGGCAGCGGGCAGAGTAATACTCGCGAACTGAGAGGTCATGAACACCCTAAAGAACCTGAGCGTAACAAAAAATAGACAATAAAAATCCCCTAGCGAGTTTACAAGGGGATTTTTTAAAAGAACCAAATTAATAGCCACTAGCTCCTGACACTTAAGCTTGATACAATATAAGCATAAGATTAATCAGGAGAACCCCAATGATTCGAGTTGCAATAAATGGTTTTGGTCGCATTGGTCGCAATGCTTTTAAAATTGCTTTTCTAAAAAAAGATATCCAAATAGTCGCAATTAATGATCTAACCGATAATGCAACCCTGGCACATTTACTACGTCATGATAGTAATTATGGGCACTATAACAAAAAGGTTAGCTCAGATGATAAACATCTAATTGTTGATGGTAAAAAAATAGTTGTTACCTCAGAACCTGACCCAGCTAAACTTCCGTGGAAAGAGCTCAAGGTAGATATTGTTATTGAATCTACCGGATTTTTTACTAAAGATGATGCCTCTATGGCACATATTAAGGCCGGAGCAAAAAAGGTGGTGGTCACAGCACCGGTTAAAGGAGAAAGCAAGCAAGCCAAAACGTTTGTAATTGGTGCAAATGAATCAGAAATGACCAGTGATCATCCAATTATTTCGAATGCCAGTTGTACTACTAATTGTATTGCACCTATTATGGCTATCTTAAGTAAAGAGATTGGCATAGAAAAGTCACTGATGACGACAGTACATAGCTATACTGCTAGTCAGGCCTTGCAAGACGCCCCTAATAAAGATTTACG
This sequence comes from bacterium, assembly GCA_029778565.1. Taxonomy (GTDB): domain Bacteria; phylum Patescibacteriota; class Saccharimonadia; order CAILAD01; family BJGX01; genus JAHFOQ01. The sequence goes on along the minus strand of JAKOQC010000525.1, from coordinate 8,360 downwards.
CGAAGGTCGAAATGCTGCTGAAAATATTGTACCTACCACTACTGGTGCGGCTATTGCTGCGGCTCTTACTGTGCCAGAATTACAGAATGTCTTTGACGGGCTCAGTATTCGCGTACCCACTCCAGTTGTCTCATTAAGCGACATAACATTTTTAACCAAGCGAGATACTACGGTAGAAGAAATTAATGAGATTCTTAAAAAAGCCTGCCAAGGATCACATAAAGGTGTGATAGATTGCACCGAAGAAGAGCTGGTAAGCCGAGATTTTATTGGTGATCCTCATAGCTGTATTGTAGATCTCAAACTTACCAATGTAGTGGCTGGCAATTTGTGTAAAGTAGTTGCTTGGTACGATAACGAGTGGGGCTACAGTAACCGTCTCGTAGAAATGGTTGAGCATGTCGGAAAAACACTTAAATAGTCTGGAGACTATATGACAATATATATTGCGTCTGACCACGCAGGGTTTGTTAAGAAACATCAGCTATCAGAACGTTTGGCAAAAAAATACGAGGTAGTAGATTTGGGTCCTGAAGTGTTAAACCCAAATGATGATTATCCAGAATTTGCTGAAAGAGTAGGTAATGCGGTACTGCAAGACAAAGGAAGCTTTGGTATTATTTTGTGTAAAAGTGGTGAGGGGGCAGCAATGGCTGCCAATAAAATCAACGGGGTGCGAGCAGCATTAGTTTGGGAACCTCACTTAGCAATTGAAACGCGTAGCGATAATGATAGTAATGTATTAGCCTTGCCGGCTGACGAATTAAGCCTAGATAAGCTGGAAGAAATTGCAGACAAGTTTATTTCTACTCCTTTTTCGGGCGCCGAGCGACATAAGCGAAGGATTGCCGAGATGGAACAAATAGAGGACGAGCAAAGAGACTAGCATGAGCGTTAAAATAGTGCCAGCCATATTAACTGATTCGGTAGAAGAGCTAAATAGCCAGCTCCGAATTGCTCGTCAACTTACCGATAGGGTGCAAATTGATATTATCGATGGTGAGTATGTAGAAAACACTACAATTAAGCCAAGTGATATTCAAAAACCAATCGATTCTAAGCTAGATCTACACCTCATGGTAAACGATGTGTCTAGTTATATTAATCAGTGTATTGCTCTGAATCCATACACAATTATTTTTCAGTTTGATGCTCTTAAGCTACAACGAGACATTTTAGCGGCAATAGATGCTATAAAGTCAGCCGGGTTTCGTGCAGGTCTTGCTATTAATCCAGAAGTTGAAATTAGTATGGTTGAGAAATATTTGCCTAAAATAGATCATATCCTCATTATGGGTTACCCAGCGGGCTTTACCGGTCAGAAATTTCAACGGTCGGTTATAGATAAGGTTGCTGAGGCGCGAGCAATTCAGGCTGATATAGAGGTTGGTATAGATGGTGGCGTAAATCACCAAACGCTAAAAGCTGTAGCAAGTGGTGATTTTGATGTTGTAAACGTGAACACATATCTGTTTCATAATCCCGAATCTGACCCCCTAACGGTTTATTCGCAATTAATGGAAGCACTTTTATGATAGAACAACCGCTCGATATTAAAGCTCTAGAGCTAAAGGCCGATGAGATTCGGATAGATATTATTACTATGCTAACCCATGCTGGTAGTGGTCATAGTGCTGGTCCACTGGGCATGGCAGATATTTTTACTGCTCTCTATTTTGCCAGGTTAATGAATTACAATCCTAAAAACCCCGATTGGCAAGAGCGTGATAGGCTGGTGTTGAGTAATGGACATATTAACCCAGTGCTATATGTAACCATGGCTCATGCTGGTTACTTTCCTCATAGCGAGCTAAAGACCCTGCGCCAGTTTGGCTCTCGTTTGCAAGGGCATCCAGAAAGATTACGTCTGCCAGGCTTAGAAACCACCAGTGGTCCGCTTGGTTCTGGAATGAGTCAGGCTGCCGGCATGGCGTATGGTTTGCGAATGGATAACCAAAAGAAACCACATATTTTTTGTCTTACGAGCGATGCAGAGATTCAAGAAGGAAATTATTGGGAAGCGGTAATGTTTGCTGGCAAGAATAAACTCCATAATTTGTGTGCGATTATTGATAGAAATAATATTCAAATAGATGGGTTTACCGAAGATGTAATGCCACTCGAACCTTTGTCTATGAAGTTTCAGGCATTCAACTGGCATGTACTAGAGATAGATGGTCATAATTTTGAAGAAATTGCTTCTGCAGTCGGCCAGGCTCGGGCGATTTTTGAAAAACCAACAGTTATTATTGCTCACACTATTCCAGGCAAAGGAGTGGATTTTATGGAGAACGATTGGCGGTGGCATGGCACACCACCAGGAAAATCTGACATTCCAGGTTCTCCACCGGTGAGCGATCAAGCTAAGGTTGCGCTTGAAGAGCTAAGAACGCTAAAAGGAAAGATTAGAAGTGAACATCAATAAAACCCAACATCTTAACCCACAACTTTTCCAAAAAGATATCGAAATGCAGCCAATTCGTAAAGGCTTTGGTGAGGGATTGCTCGAAGCAGGTAAGGCAGATGAGAGTATTGTTGCACTTAGTGCAGATCTTACCGAGTCTACACAAATGCAGCCATTTGCAGAAGCTTTTCCTGAGCGCTTTATAGAAATTGGTGTGGCCGAACAAAACTTAGTAACGGTTGGTTCTGGTCTAGCAGCAGTAGGAAAACAGCCATTTGTTACGAGCTATGCTGGCTTTTCTCCGGGCAGAAATTGGGAACAAATTCGTACTACCATTTGTTTAAATGATCGTAATGTTAAAATAGTTGGCTCGCACGCTGGGGTATCGGTTGGCCCAGACGGTGCTACTCATCAAATGCTCGAAGATATTGGCCTAATGCGAATTTTACCGAATATGACAGTAGTTGTTCCGGCCGATAGCATTGAGGCAAAGAAAGCAACGTTGGCATTAGCCAAAACCCAGTCACCAGCTTACTTACGTTTGGCACGAGAAAAAACAGCCATTGTATTAACAGACAATTCGCCCTTTCTCATTGGTAAAGCGCAAGTCTTAGCAGAGGGTAGCGATGTAACCATTGTTGCCTGCGGACCGATGGTATACGAGGCACTTGTTGCTGCTCATAGTTTAACTAAACATCATGTTAGTTGTGAGGTTATTAATTGTGCCACTATTAAGCCGCTCGATGCAGAAACTATTTTACAAAGTGCAAAAAAGACGGGCCAGGTTATCACTGCCGAAGAAGGTCAGGCGGCTGGAGGTTTGGGTGGTGCAGTAGCAGAACTCTTAGCAGATAAGCTACCTATGCCGATGCATAGAATTGGTGTGCAAGATAGGTTTGGACAGTCTGGCGAGGTTACTCAACTGTGGCATGAATATGGGCTCGATGCACACGCGATTATGCAGGCAGCAATAAAAATAACCAACAGGGGAAGATAATGAATTCATCAGTTTTAGTGTTTGGTTCGAGTGGGTTTGATATCTTCGCTGTGAGCAAAAATTTTCGTGGCCAGGGTGAAGGCGTCGAACAAACAGTACGGTTTAATCATCCTAGCCAAATTTGGCTTGATAATGCCATTAGTGAGCCGGGTGGTGCTGCGTTGTTATCAGCAATTACTTTTGCCCGCCAAGAAATCGATACTCATCTTCTTACCGCTATTGGTACAGATGCTCTTGGCAAGGCATTAAAAAAGATTATTGCTGAAGAACATATTCAACATGATGAAATATATGAAACCAGCTCACATGGTAGTGATATACATATTCATCTGACAAGTTCGGGTAGAGATCAGACCACGCTACACTATACCGGCGCTTTTCTTTCGCTGGGTAAGAAAGAGATACATAACAGCCCCACACAGTTTAATTGGTTACATATTGCTGATATCCCTACAGAGAAAAAGACTCTGCAAACACTTATTACATTGGCCCAGAAAGCGAATGCACGTATTTCAATTAATCCGCGCTATGTACATACCTATCACAGTAGTTGGCTTATTAAGATGCTTCAGCAATGCGATTGGGTTTTTATTAATCGCGATGAGGCTAGCTTATTGCTTGGTGGCTATTTTTCACTGCGGGAGGCAGCCGAGAAACTACAGGCTTCTGGAATTTCGGGTGGTGTAGTGTACGATAATATTGATGGGTCTGCTACGTTTTATGCAAATAATCTTTACGAAGCCGGTCTATATGGTACATCTAAAATGCTCGAGCCTTCTGGCAGTGAGGCCGTATTTGCTGCAGCGTTTACCGCTGCTAGCTTGCAAGAGAAAACAATCGAAGAGCGAATTACCACAGCTAGTGCACAGGCAGCTTCGGTAAAAAGTATTGTTGGTGCCCGTGCCGCAATACTGCAAAAACCAGCTCTAAGAACACTCAAGATAATAGAAACGAAAGGATATGCGCAATGAAAACGAAATTACAAATGTTGGCAGTTGGAGATGTAGTAACCGATGCTTTTATTAAGCTATTGCCAGCCGAAGCTGAGATAGAACATGATGCCAAGCGACATCCTTTGCTTTGTATGACGTACGGTACAAAGATTCCTTATGATGAAGAAATAGAAGTGCCTGGAGTGGGCAATGCTGCCAATGCTGCGGTCGCAGCATCAAAACTTGGTATGCAAACAGGTTTCTTAAGCGATGTTGGTTCTGACGAAGTAGGCGAAAAGATTATCCGTAGCTTACATGCGCATAAAGTATCAACTGAGTTTGTTCGGGTACATATGGGTCTGCATAGCAATTATCATTATGTATTATGGTATGGTGCCGATAGAACGATACTTATTAAGCACGAAAAATACCCTTATAAATGGCCAGAAATACGCTCCTACCAAAAGCCCGAATGGATTTATCTAAGCTCTATTGCCGAAAGTGGTGAGGCGATTCACCGCGGACTGAGTGAGTACCTAAAAGAAAACCCCAATACCCAATTTGCGTTTCAGCCAGGCACGTTTCAAATACGAGAAGGTCACAGCAAATTGTCTGGTCTGTATAAGCGATGTAGTATTTTTGCGGCCAACAAAGAAGAGTTCCAGCAAATATTAGCATCAAATAGCCAAAGCGAAAAAGAGCTTATTACGAAGATGCACAAACTTGGTCCAAAAACTGTCTTACTTACCGATGGCCCGAATGGTGCATTTGCTTCTGATGGTAATAGAGTTGTGTTTATGTCGCCTTACCCCGACCCCAAACCACCAGTCGATAGAACAGGTGCCGGCGATGCCTACGCCACCACCTTTACCGTGGCTATAGCCAAGGGGAATAGTCTAGAAGATGCTCTGACCTGGGCAGGTATTAACTCTATGGGTGTTGTGCAAAAAATTGGTGCCCAAGCTGGCTTACTAACTTCTGCCGAGCTAAAGCACTATTTGGCAAAAGCGCCAAAAAGCTATATGGCCAAAGAAGTATAGTCTGGTAGTCTAGGGTAACTGTCTTTGCTATAATACTTCTTATGCTAGATCTTATTATTATAGGTGGTGGACCGGCTGGAATGACAGCTGGTGTATACGCAGCCCGAAAAAAACTCAAAACTCTCATGCTTACAAAAGACATTGGTGGACAAGCAGCGTGGAGTAGTGATGTAGAAAATTATCCTGGTTTTACAATGATTAAAGGAGTAGAGCTAGCCGAAAAATTCGAGCATCATCTCGAGCAATTTTCTGATGTACTCGAGCTACGACTGGTAAATAGTGGGGTCAATAACATAGAGAAAGTAGATAATTACTTTGTTGTAACGACAGCAGATAAGAAGACCAGCCACGCTCGGGCAGTAATTATAGCTGGTGGAAAGTTGCCACGGCCGCTCGGTGTTCCTGGCGAAAAAGAGTTTCTTAACAAAGGGGTTACTTACTGTGCTTGGTGCGATGGGCCGCTGTTTGCTGGCAAAGATGTAGTAATTGTTGGTGGAGGTAACTCTGCCCTAGATGCTGCACTTAATATTGAAAAAAGTGTAAAGTCGATAATTATGATTAACATTACCAAAGAGTTAACTGGCGATGCTACTATGATCGATAAAATTAAGACAGCCCCGCACGTGCGAGTACTCAATAATACTGAGGTTAGCGAGATTGTAGGTGATACGTTTGTGACTGGTATAAAGATACGTGAGGTTGGCAAAAAAGAGACTCATTTGCTAGAAACAAATGGTGTTTTTATAGAAGCAGGTAGTTTGCCAGCCACAGATTATCTAAAAGGTTTTATTAAACTAAACCGGGGTGGCGAAATTATCATTAACTCAGAGAATATGACGTCTGTAGAAGGTATTTACGCAGCCGGTGATATTACCGACATACCAGAAAAACAAATTGTTGTTGCTGCCGGCGAAGGAGCAAAGGCAGCAATATGTGCAGCAAAATACATTGCCCGTTTTACGTAAGAAATTGACTTGGCACTTACTCTTGCCTTACAATAAGAAAAACAAGCATAAGCAGAAATATTAGTTAATAAAGATAAGGAGAGGTTTTGAAGAACGATATCAAGACCAAAAGTACTGATTTTTTACCCCAAAAGCCCGGTTTGAGTAGCACACCAGCTGCTGCAATGACTACCAATGCACCAACACCGGCACCCGCAACAACACTTGCTGCTAGCGACCTACCGCCAGGTGCACCTGCACCCTCTAAGCATGTTATAGACTTAAAAAATAATACTCCAAGTACTTCTAGCGTAGCCTCGCCAGAGCCTACCGATACTGCCACCAAGAACAACCCATTCTTATTGGGCAAGAAGTCACCCGAAGAAATAAAAGTAACACCTGCCCCCGCAGCACCTGCGGCAGATTTAGCAAGTGCAGAAGCTAAATTACCAGATGCTCCAATGCCCGAATCAAGCAAAACTGCAGAACCAAATACATCAGCTGTCGATGCAAAGCAAGCAGAACCAGGTACTGCGCCCAATATGGACCTTGCTCATCCAGAATCTGACCAACCTACAGAAAAAGATTCACTCAAAGAAGCTATGGTTTCAGATGACGCCACTTCAAAAAAGCCAAAGAAGAAGCTTCCTACCTGGTTATTAGTACTTATTATTGTGGTAGCGGTTATATTAATTGGTATTATTACTTTTGCTGTTTTAAATGCAGTTGCAAGACCTACTGGGTTATAATAAATAGATAAAAGAAAAGGGGAAATATGGAAGATTTTAAAGCCAACGAAAAAGCGATTATTTATACTACACCATGGTGCCAATTTTGTAAGCACGTAGAAGCGTATTTAGATGAAAAAGGTTATAAGTACGAGAAAATAGATGTGCAAGCGGACCAAGCCAAGGCCAAAGAGATGATAGATAAATCTGGCCAGATGGGCGTGCCGGTTACCGAAATAAAGGGTGAAATTATTATTGGTTGGGACAAGCCAAAGTTTGAAGCTTTATTTGCCAAGTAATGAACGTAAGAGAAAATTTGACTGCTAATTTCTAATCTGTTACCATAAGCTTAACTTATAAAAACAAAAGGAAAATAAATGTCAACAAAACCAAAATCTCGTGTTAGTTCGAAAAACACACCTCAATTAACCCAATTTAAATTTAGATGGTGGTATGCAGTAATACTAGTTGCTGTCGTAGCAGTAATAGGTGTAATTGTATTACGCTATAGCTATGCTGGTGGCAATACTTACACTGACTATGTTAATTCTGTAACGTCATCTGGAAATCGGAATTCATTATATTTAAGATCTAGTGGTAAATGGGAATATAACGCGGCTTTTGGACAATTTAACTTTAGATATAACGGGGGACCAAATGGAAACAATACACCTCCCTGGTCTGTAACTTGTGCACATATTACCTCACAGGGGTATAAAAATGGTGGTGTTGCATCTCATGTAGGTCCTGGTAGTGCTGTGACAGTGAATGAATATAAAACAGTTTGGTATGATAATACTCGTGGTTGGAACTGTAACTAGTATTAACGGCTAAGCTATATGTTCAGAATTAAGTCAGTAGAAGCGTAAGGCAAATAAACAAAAAAATGGCTACAACCAAAAAATCACGCACTACAAAACAAGGGTTAAACAAAAGACCGAAGTTTGTTTTTCGCTGGTGGATGATAATTGTTTTAGTAGGCCTTATCTCGGTTACAGGTTTGCTAATACTACGGTTTAGTAGGGCGTCTGAAAATAATTCTATTCTACTTAAGCCCTCTGATTCTAATGTACAGGTATGTACGTACGATCCTGCCGTTCTAGGGCTTCGCTTGTGTCGAGGTGGTTTTGTAGAAACAGCAGATGGAAAAGCATGGCGCACAAGTGTTAACGAAATTGGGGGTAACCAATGGTATGGCCCCTATGAGAAACTCACAGCTTGGCCAGATAGTAGTTCTAAGTCTGTACAGGCGTGTGTTACTTATCGAGACAATGTTCCGTATGGAGTTAGTGCTCAATTTGAGTTTGATATAGCC
>JAKOQC010000524.1 GCA_029778565.1 bacterium | reverse complement strand
GCTGGTGCTGAAGCACCTATTGTCCATGTATTGTTTGCTATGTCGTATATGTGCATTGCTGTTCCACCGGATTGTGGGCAGTATATCTTGCCATTGTAAAGCTGCGATGTAGTACGGCTTACACTTGCTGGTGCGGTTGCTCCTGTAGCCCACGTGTCGGTTATATCCATTGAATTTACTCTTGTTCCTCGCCTTGTTATAATGCAATCGCTCATTTCACCTGCACTCCCTTAAAATTTAAGACAACAGTCGGTTTAGCATCAGCATAAAACGTCAAAGAATTATCAGCGTAAGTTACCTTTTTAATCAATGCCCAAGCCTCTTCTTCAGTTAATGCAGTGCTCCAAGTAGAAGAAAGCTCAACGTCAATAACGGGTGGTGGTGCCGATGCTAAAATACCAGTTACGGTAACAGTTTGAGTATAAGGTGCAGATGTGCCAGTCCATCCTGAAGTGGTTAACGTCCCTGTAAACGAAAATGGTTTGTCCGCTAATTCCTGATGTGTTCCAGCAGTCCACACACATTCTACGCCAGAACCTGCATTGTGCGAAACAGCAGTAGTTCCTTCTTTGCCGCGAAGCACATTACTAAATGTATTAGTTGCCTTGTCTATACTTCCTACTTCCATTATTTCTTTTACACCGCCCAAACCGACAGTATTATCGTGAACCAATATCATAAAAGGTCCCGTATCTGGAAAAGCAGAAGCATCTGTTACAGTAAAACTTGTAGCAGAACTGTTTATATTGGCAGCCAATTCTGTTACTGCAAAATTAGAACTTTTAAGTCTCGGCATATTCTGGATACCTCTCGAAACTGAAAGTAACTTCAAATTTATCTCGTGGTTTTAAAACAAATGTATCGAATATGCCTCTTGCAAGCAAGTTACCACCAGTTGGTGCATCAAATAAACCAGCTTCACTAACCATTCTTTCTTCGGTAATAGGAAAAAGCCCTTTGACGCATATCGTGTCGTTTTCTTTTTCTTCAGTTTCGAAACTAACTTCTGCAAGAACTCTTTCATCTGGTATTGGTGCGCCTAAATCTGTGTTCGTTTCGGACAATCGAAGCAATCTACCCCAATCTGAACCCAAGCCTAAATACAAAGGTTTATCGCTTTCAAGAAGTTCGTATAGCATTTCTTGACCTTTTAACGTTATTACATCTTCCCAATATACTCTACACATTTTCTATTCCTCCTTTTTATTATCACACTCCTATTATAACACTTTTTAGGTTAAAGGGGACACCGAAGTGCCCCCACTACAATTAGTCTAATGTAATAGTTAGAGCGCCGACAGCGATTTCCACTTTGTTACCAGCAGATACTGTAACCGGTCCGCCTTCAAGAGCGCCATAAATGAGCATGTTGTCTTGGTCGTCAAATACTGCTGCACCTGTCACAGGTCCCCAGTTTGATCTCGCAGGTCCAAATGTAATTGTAGCGTCATTAGACACTTTGGTTACGTTAGAAGTTGTAGTTGCAGCTGTGAACCTAACCGTCTGTCTGCTATAACCAGTGCTGTCAGTAGATACTTCGATTCCAGATGTAGTTTCTGTTGGAGTAACTGTGAACAATGCTACTTCGTATGTTATTGCGCTGTCGTTGAACACAGCATCCAATGCTTTTCTTTCTGCAAAATCGGTTAACGCATATTGTGTTGGCATTACTATATCACCTCACTACCGTGTAATACACGTGTATTTTTATACTGCCTATTGTTGGTAGTGTTATTATATCACCATTATTATAAATGATTCTAATTTCTGCTACATAAGTTCCAAAGTTTTTAGTTTCTTCCGAAGAAAATTGATAAGTAACAACGGCATTATCGTAAACT
>JAKOQC010000523.1 GCA_029778565.1 bacterium | reverse complement strand
TTTCAAATGGCAAAAAAATTTACAAGATTGGTAATTATTAAAAAAAGACCTCATTTTGATAGAGGTCTTCTTCTTTATTAATACTTACGCATTGATTCTTGTTGTTAGTGTTTTAGTCATTGTATTGCCACTTGGAGACTTAACTGTAATTGTATAAGTAATATTAGTTGCTGATGATGGGAATGTTGTTACTCTGCCCATGTTATTAACTAAGTTGGAATGTGATGTGAATGAAATAGTGTAATTACTATAATCTTTTCTAACTTTATATTCTAAGAAAATCATTTCTAACCATTCATTAATGTTTCCAGATCTTATACAAGCTTGTGGACAAACTTTACCATCAAAGTTATTGTGGAAAACAACTCTGTCAGGAAGTAATCCGCGTCTTACTAAGATATCGGCAACTAGTTTAGCAGTTTTAGCCCATGTCCACCAGATGTGGTCTGAACTTCTTACTGATGTTTCAATACCGATACCATTTTCGTTTCCACCATCAAAGCCGATTCTACCAGCTGTAGCTTGAGTATAACGAACTCTTGTATCATTAATATGGTATGTACCATTAATAATTACTGGGTGGATTCCAGTCTCTGGTAATTGACTAGCTGAACCTGGACAAGAAATATTAGTTACTTGACCATTAATTACCCATTTGCCACCACTGATTGTCATCTTAGGTCTTAAGTAAGGGTTGCTTGCAGCTATTCCAGTATTATGGAATACTGAATAACTTGAACCATCACCAGCGTGCCATGCAACTTTATTTTCATTCATAGACTGATAAACACCATCATTACCAGTTGTATAGTGCCATGATGCTGAAGATTGCGTTACCATATAACTAGCATTATTAGCGGCAGTTGCATTAGTGTTACCTGTATCATGAATTACAACCCAGTGCTTAGTAGCTGTACGGTTAGGGTGGTTGTTTCTTGAATCAGATAACCAATAACTTTTATTAATTGATAATGGGTCATTGAATAAGTATCTATTAACTAATCTATACTGTGTTACATTATGGTTTGTAGCACCATAATATGTAATTGTGTGTTTATTAAGTGTTGCACGATGTCCACCTTCTAAGAGAGCCATCAAGTTAGCTAAACCTGGATCTGCTACTTGTGACCATCTAGCATAGAATACTTTGTTGCCAGTTGAACCTGTAGGAATGCTTGTCACTTTAGTTCCACCAGTATTTGCTGTGAACCAACCATCAAATGTATAACCAGTTCTTGTTGGTGTTATAAGTGTAATTGTTGGTGTGTTCTCATTATATTCATAAGGAACATTTGCGGATAAACCGCTTGGCATTGCCGCCATCATTGCATCTGTCCAATTCGAG
>JAKOQC010000522.1 GCA_029778565.1 bacterium | reverse complement strand
CTCAAGTGGCAGGATAATGAACTAGATTGCGTAAAGCTCATGATAAAAGCTCAGCGAGAGTTATGGAACAGAACTATTCATGCAAGCAAGGAATATCAATATTCAAGAGATAACATAAAAGAAGTATCAAAGAACATCATCGATGAAATAGAAAAGATAGCGTATAAAGTCGAGCGACCTAAAGAGGGCGATGTAGCAGTTCTTAATATATGCGGAGGACTTCATATAGTTACTTTCATATCAGATTTTGAAATTCTTCACATCTTCGAAGACCATACTTCAAGAATATCACGCTATACTCGACCGTTAAAAAGGCGTACAATAGCAATATACAGATTTAAGGAGGTGCCACAATGGCAGGCGCAGTAATTGGCGCAGCGGCTGGAATGTTAGCAGGGGCAGCTGGCTTTACAGTCTTAGGACTTACAGCTGGCACTATGTGGCTGGCTGGAGCTGCTTTCGGTTCATTGTTTGACAATCGCTCACCTATGGGATTTAATCAAAACTCACCCACGTATTCGCTGGGGCCACTTCAAAACACAAAATCTCAGCTTATGCCAATACCAATTGTGTACGGCAAATGTCGAGTTGGCGGAAATATTATCATTCAAGACTTCTTAGACGACAAAAAGGAAAGAATGAATTTATTTGTCGCTGTGTCGGAAGGAGAAATAGAAAGTATCACGGAAGTGAAAGCAAACGATCAATATCCATATGATTTAGATGGATGTTCGTATGACGTCTACTTAGGCACGGTTACTCAAGGGAAGACTCCAGACATCCTGAAATTTCATCCGAATTAGCAAGTGGGGGGTACACTGGTACTTATCCTAATTTAGCATATATTGCTCTAACTTTAAAAGCACAAGCAAAACTTTCAGGTAATCCTGTTATATCTAGCATCGTTGAGGGGCGAAAGGTTTGGACTCCCAACGGTATACAATATTCACGTAACCCAGTATGGTGTTTGGTAGATTTGTTGAGCAATCCACGGTATGGGTTGGGTATGTGCAAAGGATTTAGTGATGACTTTCATCCAGAGGCAATAACTTTGTTGCAGCTTTATCATTTGTGGGATGAACTTATGGGACAACCACTTTGGCGTTTTATTGACATGTTAAATAATTTTTCGACGTGGTCACTTCGTATGTGGGATGAATCTACCAAGACGCCAAACTGGGATTTAATTGATTATGATTCAGCTTTAGAAGCAGCTAGCTATTGTGACGAAGAAGTTGGTACTGGGCCAAGGTTCACGTTGGATTATGTGGTTGATACTCAAAAACCGTGCCTTGACATTCTACGAGATATGCTTTCAAACTTTAGAGGGTATATTGTAGCTCGAGATAAACTTAAAATTCATGTTGAGCGACCCTCTACTGTATATAAATACATTGACCAATCAAACATTATTGAAGGTTCGTTTAGTTGGCAACAGAAATCAAGCGAGGAAGTACCAAACCGTTTTGTTCTTAATTGGATCAACCCAGATGATCATTATGAATCTAATGCATACATTTTAGAAGATAGTTACCGTATAGATAAGGAAGGTATCAACCAACAACAATATGACTTGCTTGGTACAACTCGAGAAGAACAAGTTGCTCGCATGGGTGCTTATCTCGTTGATCAAGCGAATGGAGTAAGAGACTTTTGTAGCTTCGGTTTAGCTCTGGACAATGCGGACATCGAGGTTGGCGATGTAATTGGAGTTACCCACGACCTACCAGGTTGGGGCAACTACGATGGAGAACATCCGACAGTTCAACCTAAGAAAATGCGAGTTGT
>JAKOQC010000521.1 GCA_029778565.1 bacterium | reverse complement strand
TATACCAAAGTAGGCACACCTTATACCGAAGATACGGTGCTATTTTGCAGAGTTCCTTAAAGAGGGTTCTTCCACGCGCCTTAGAATACTCATCCCACCCACCTGTGTCGGTTTACGGTACGGGCAACATATAATAAACTTAGTGGCTTTTCTTGGCACGACAGTATCATCGATTCTCCATCTCCTCCGAAGAGTGTCAAGAGCCTGTAAGATCTCGGTCTAACGTTAAGCGGATTTGCCTACTTAACAACCTACATCCTTCGACCCACTATTCCATCAGTGAGCTCGACTAACTCTATGCGTCCCCACATCGCGCTTATATGTTGGTATTGGAATATTAACCAATTTGCCATCGTCTACACTTTTCAGTCTCGACTTAGGACCCGACTAACCCTACGATGACGAGCATCGCGTAGGAAACCTTGGGTTTTCGGCGTTAAGGATTCTCACCTTAATTATCGCTACTCATGCCTGCATGCTCACTTCTATCCGCTCCAGCACTCCTTACCGGTATACCTTCAACGCTGAATAGAACGCTCTCCTACCACTCAATTAAAAATTGAATCTAAAGCTTCGGTGTACATCTTAGCCCCGTTATATTTTCCGCGCAGAATCACTAGACCAGTGAGCTGTTACGCTTTCTTTAAAGGATGGCTGCTTCTAAGCCAACCTCCTGGTTGTCACAGTAACTCCACATCGTTTTCCACTTAGATGTAACTTAGGGACCTTAGCTGTTAGTCTGGGTTGTTCCCCTCTTGACGACGGATTTTATCACCCACCGCCTGACTCCTGTGATTCCACATATAGTATTCATAGTTTGATAGGGTTTGGTACCGCGGTAAGCAGCCCTAGCCCATTCAGTGCTCTACCCCTATATGCTACAACACAAGGCTATACCTAAATATATTTCGGAGAGAACCAGCTATCACGAAGTTTGATTGGCCTTTCACCCCTATCCACAAGTCATCCCAAGACTTTTCAACGTCAGCGGGTTCGGTCCTCCACTGGCTCTTACACCAGCTTCAACCTGCTCATGGATAGATCACTTCGTTTCGGGTCTGCAGCATCTGACTATTTCGCCCTATTAAGACTCGCTTTCGCTACGGCTTCGCACTTGGCTTAACCTTGCCAGACACCACAACTCGCAGGCTCATTATGCAAAAGGCAGTCCATCACCCTGGTGCACCTCATAAAATCTTACGATTTTACAAGGACTCCGCTAATCTTGATGACTTTCGGTGCACTAGTAAAGTTAAAACTTTACGAGATGCACCATAGGGCTCTGAATGATTGTAAGCTAATGGTTTCAGGTTCTATTTCACTCTGCTCGCTGCAGTACTTTTCACCTTTCCCTCACGGTACTTGTTCACTATCGATCTGTAAGTAGTATTTAGGATTGGAGGGTGGTCCCCCCAGCTTCAGTCAAAATATCACGTGTTCCGACCTACTCAGGATACTATTAGTATTATTGAGAATTTTAATTACAGGAGTATCACCTTCTATGCTCTAGTTTTCCAACTAATTCATCTATTCTCTTTAATTACACATTATAGTCCTACAACCCCCAATGCAAGCATTGGGTTTGTCCTAATCCCAGTTCGCTCGCCGCTACTATGGGAATCTCATTTGATTTCTCTTCCTCTGGCTACTGAGATGTTTCACTTCACCAGGTTCGCTCCCCGTAGGGTAACATATATCTCTATATGCTGGGTTGCCCCATTCGGAAATCCTCGGATCAAAGCTCTTTGGCAGCTCCCCGAGGCTTATCGCAGCCTAATACGTCCTTCATCGCCTCTTACAGTCAAGGCATCCACCATTAGCCCTTAATAGCTTATAATAAAATCTAAATAAATTTAGATTTCTTTTCTTGCCTAGAGTAATTAATTAAAATTACTCTAAATTTGATAATATTCTTTGGCTACTATCTTATTAAACATATATACAAGTACATACTATAATAAGTTAGTTGTGTTATCTATAGTTAAATTTAACTTTTACATTAAATTTTAGATATGAAATTTTTTTATTTAAAATTAAACATTACTATTTAATTTTACGAAAAAATTTTAAAGACTTTAACATTATATTTTTAAATATCATATTACTTAAAATAACTAAAGTTATTTCAAGGTAACGTTTCTGATTAAAACCAGATATAAACTCTTATATATAAAAGCTTATATCTAATTTTATTCTTATAGTATATGGTGGAGAATAGCGGGATCGAACCGCTGACCTCCTGCGTGCAAAGCAGGCGCTCTCCCAGCTGAGCTAATTCCCCATGATGGTGGGCCTATCAGGACTTGAACCTGAGACCTCACGATTATCAGTCGAGCGCTCTAGCCAGCTGAGCTATAGGCCCATATTTACCTATAAATTATTTGTAGTTCTTCAAATAATCTTTACAAACTAAATATATGTTGTTAAAAGTAGTTTTTTCTTTTTATTTATATATTAAGAAACAAATCTTAATAATATTTCTTTGAAAGGAGGTGATCCAACCGCAGGTTCTCCTACGGTTACCTTGTTACGACTTCACCCCAGTCGCCAAATCCACTGTGGAAGGTAGCTATTTTAGCATCCCCGCTTCGAATGAGTTCGACTCCCATGGTGTGACGGGCGGTGAGTACAAGACCCGGGAACGTATTCACCGTAGCATAGCTGATCTACGATTACTAGCGATTCCAACTTCATGTAGTCGAGTTGCAGACTACAATCCGAACTGGGAGATATTTTATAAGATTTGCTCCACGTCACCGTATTGCCGCTCTTTGTATATCCCATTGTAGCACGTGTGTAGCCCTGGACGTAAGGGCCATGATGACTTGACGTCGTCCTCACCTTCCTCCTACTTGCGTAGGCAGTCTGTTTAGAGTTCTCAGCCGAACTGTTAGCAACTAAACACGAGGGTTGCGCTCGTTGCGGGACTTAACCCAACATCTCACGACACGAGCTGACGACAGCCGTGCAGCACCTGTATATAAGTTTCTGCAAGCAGACACCAATCTATCTCTAGAAAGTTCTTACTATGTCAAGTCCAGGTAAGGTTCTTCGTGTATCGTCGAATTAAACCACATGCTCCACCGCTTGTGCGGGTCCCCGTCTATTCCTTTGAGTTTTAATCTTGCGACCGTACTCCCCAGGCGGTACACTTAATGTGTTAACTGCATTA
>JAKOQC010000520.1 GCA_029778565.1 bacterium | reverse complement strand
GTAGGTATGTTTACCACCCAATCAGGTGGTAAAGGATACAGTGCAATAGGTACACCCGCCTTGTTTCGTTCTTTTAATAGAAACGCCTCTCCTACTAAATCTAAGTAAACTTGGATGATCTGTCTTACTGTTATGCCAGTCATAAACGAATTACCAGTATTTAGTAAATCTAATAGCGGGTGGTTAGTAATCTCTCTTATGTTATTTTGTTGTTTCAAATACCGCGATCTAACTTCGAAGTTTGCATTTTGAATGTTTGCTGCTTTAACAGCCTTACCGTTCTCTGATACTACGTATAAGTGCCAGCCAGTAGTTGCTACGCTACGACTTACCTTGTTAACCACCGCACGCAACCAAGGCATGGTATTATAAGCATCTAATAGTTCTCGCGTCCCTCTTGTGGGTGGTGCTCCATAACCACCTGGATAGATACCTACTAACATGTTATTAACTTGGTCGCTTTCACTGGATTGTCTAAATAAAAATGTAGAAACCGATTTACCAAAACTCTTTAAGTTATCTATAAAACTCAAATCTTGCACCTCCTTACCATAACTCAACAACCCCCCGTTTTTTATGCGTTGCTATGGCATACCTCAAAGCATCTACCGCGTGGTCATAATCTTTAACAGGTTCGTCCATTATACTATCATTATACACCCGCCATTGATAGTTTTCTATCTCATCTAATAAATTATTCAAACCACGGAACACAAATAGCGAGTTTGTTTTCAATTCTGATATTACCTTTTCAATACCTTCTCGCACTGCATTATCTGCTGGTTTAGCTGGTAACCCCATTCTGCGATACTGTTCTATTGCTGCTGGGTTAGAAGGATCGCAATACAAAGCATCGATAGTTTCGCCTTCACTTAAACTCAAAATGTCCCTGCCACTTTCTTCTGGTAGTTTGTTGCGTTCATAATATTCTCTGTAAACATATATGACACCATCTGAATTAATAGCAAGCCACACCGCTGCGGTTGGATTGTTATAACCAAAGTCTACACCCACGATACGTTTCCAGTCTGAAGGGATCTCAAACGGAGTTATAATATGCTTTTGTGGATTGAAGTCCTCGTATACTAATCCTTCTGGTTTTGTAAACTCTCCTAAATAAAACATTCTAAACTTCCAATCTGGTAGGTTTGCTCTTGCACGCTCTAACTCCTCGCGAGGATAGTAAGGGTTAACCGTGCTTGCAAATTGTATTACATCATAATCCTTGTTACCCGCTTTCCACTTATCATAAAACTCTGTTTTTAACCAACCAAGGTTGTAGGGTGTAGTAGTTATAAGCACCCTACCATTATGAAAACCTACACGCCTTAATACTACATCCCATGCTTCGCGCTTCATCTGTCCTGCTTCATCCATCCACGCTGCATGCACGTGCACACCTTCTAATGTAAATGGATTGTCTGCACTACCAAAGTAGATTCTACCCCCCGTTGGTAGGTAGTAAGTTCTTTCACCTGCACGATACTCGCCACTGGTTGCCTTATCCATAAACTCCTTAGTCATGGGTAACACAATGCGTTGAAACATCTGGTAGGTAGGTGACACTACTAAAAACGAGCCGTCAGGGTGTTTTTGAATTTCACGGTAAAGCCAGATGGGTCCCATAAATGACTTGCCGCTACCAGTACCAGAAATCATAGCAACGTATTTTGCTTTGCTACGCCACGCTCTGGTTTGTCCTTCGTGTAACGATACCTTAATCCCCGTCATTTAGTTCTACCTCTATAACAGGTGGTAAGTTAATTTCTTGCTTACCTATTTCTGTAGGCTCGCCACGATTTAATCTCTCAATCTTCGCTGCTACATCAAACCACTTAGCTAGATCAGAGGGTGATAGTTCTGAGGGATCCAGTTCTTGTAAACGCTGTGCAACGCGCTGCTGAAATGCAATAGCAAGCCTTGCTTGCCTGTCTGCCATTTCTAGTATAGCTTTCTCTTTTTCTTCGCGCTTCCTTTTTTCAATATAATCATCGTAAGCTTTAGCACGT
>JAKOQC010000519.1 GCA_029778565.1 bacterium | reverse complement strand
GCCAAAAAGCAGTTACATGGTGGTGTTTGGTGATACGGGTATGGAATTCCCAGATACTTATGAAGTAATCGACAAGGTCGAAGAACAATGTCGTGCTGAGGGTATAGAGTTTTATCGTGCCGCATCACATCTCAAGCCAGAGGAAAGTTGGCGGCTTTTTGGACCTCCCTCACGTGTACTTCGCTGGTGCTGTTCGGTGCACAAATCAGCGCCGCAAACGCTTAAACTACGTGAAGTGTTGGGCAAAGACTATTATACTGGGATGGCTTTTGTAGGCGTTCGGGCAAACGAGAGTGTGACACGCGCGGAGTACGATTATGAAAACTTCAGTAAAAAGCAAAAGGGGCAGTATTCATATAACCCTATACTTGAGTGGTCTTCGGCAGAAGTGTGGGTTTATATATATACACATCAACTTGTGATAAACGATGCATATAAGAAAGGCAACCCGCGAGCGGGGTGCCTATTTTGCCCCATGAGCAGTGGAAAGTCAGACTATATTCGTAATTATTGTTATCCCACTAAAATTAAAAAATACACGGATATGATTTGTAATATGGTAGATGAGAATTGTATCAAGAGTTATCGGAGCTACATAACAAATGGTGGTTGGGAATCACGCGGAAGTGGACGTGACCTAAAAAACAACCAATTACGCTATATAGAAGAAGCCAAAGATGGTTTTTTGCAAATTAGAGTAACAAATCCTTCTTCTAACTGGCGAGAGTGGATAAAGACAATATGTGAGCCACAATTTACATACAAAATTGAAAATTCAGGAACCAGCATTGTAGTAGAGATACCGGCAAAAATGGATAGAACATCTCAAGCGAAGTTGCTAAAACAGGTTTTTCGTAAAGCGGCATACTGTGTTGGATGTCGTGTATGTGAAGCAAGCTGTCGCTATGGTTCTATATCATTCAATGGGAACTTGAATATCGTAAATTGTGTTCATTGTGGTCAATGTCACAGTATCCCGTATGGATGCTATGTTGCAGATTGCTTGAAAAAACCGATAGGGGGTAAGAGAATGAAAAGTTTGAATACATTTGAGGAACACGCACCAAAACCCGAATGGATTAGTGATTTCTTTGGCAGACAAAATGCTTTTTTACGAGACAACCCGTTAGGTCCTAATCAAAAAACAAAATTTAAGCGTTTTCTTTCAGACGCTTCGCTTATCAGTAAGAACAGTGTTACAGACTTTTCTAGGCTTATAACTAAAATCGGTTGGGAAACTGAACAAGCTTGGGGTTTGATACTTATTCAGCTTGCATATAACAACCCACAGATTAGGTGGTATATAGAGCACCTTTCTGTCGGAATAAGCTATCCGCGTAACAGCATACATAAAATGCTAATTAACCTTGGGCAAAGCAAAAAAATGGCAAGGGCTATTATATTGGCTTATAAACGCCTTTGCGAACTTCCGCTAGGCACAAAGATAAACTTTGGCACGGTGACCCTAAAAGGTAGGCAGGTTGAAACACTTACCCGCAGCAAATCTACGCTTGAAGACAACCGTGTTGTCCTATATGCGTTATATAAGTTTGCCGAAGCCTGTGAGGGGTATTATCAGTTTACACTCACGCGCTTGCTCGACCATACGGTGGAATCTTCTGGCATAAGCCCCACGCTAATATTCGGCTTTGACCGTGATGATATGGAGCGGATCCTCCTGGGACTCACAGCGAAGTATCCAGATTTTATCAATGCAACTTTTACGCACGATCTTGACAAAATCACCCTCCGCGAAGATAAAACGTCTGCCGATGTACTGGAATTGTTTTGAGGAGGTAGAATACCATGAACAAATATAGCGAATACTTCGACATTAATCAAGATTATTTTCCCGAAATCAACGAATCATCCATTAAGGCGG
>JAKOQC010000518.1 GCA_029778565.1 bacterium | reverse complement strand
TTAAGGGCGACTGCTCACAAAAATGGAGGGGGTGGTACCAGAGTTTAATTATCTATGTTAAACTTCAGACATAAGGTGCCGGCTGTTGGCCGAATCATACGATAATGGTGGCCGGATGCCGCAGGAACGGTGTCCGGATATTTCAGGAATGCTTGGCCGGATGTTATAGGAACGATGGTCTGAATTGACGAGAATAAGCAGCTTCTCAGCTAGGTGGGGAAACGGGTAAAAACCCACCGCATAAAGCGGATTTCAAATACTTCCTCCCTTCTTTTGTAAAGGATTTTTTTGTTTTTTGTTCATAAAAAGCGGCCTGGTGGCCGCTTTCTAAAACCTATTTAGCTTGTCAGATTATGCTTAGTTATAAAGATAAAATGTGTAAGGTTTTCTCCAAAGGTCATAAAGTCACAAGGTATCCATTTCATTTTGAATGCTATTTTTCGTGTACGGAGAAAATCAATAAATTCTCTTGGCTTAAACACACCTTGATCATGGTATTGTTGCATTTTTATCAGGATACTTGTCGCGTCAGCTTGTTTCATGGATTCAAAAGTAAACCAATAACATTGAATTCGTATAGATGCCAATGATTTTAAGCCATATTCAATGAGTGTTTTCTTCTCGACTCCGTTTTTATCAATAAAAGCCATGACTTTACCCTCAGAAATATACAAATTTTTTAAGTACCAGTTTAGCCATACCTTCACTTAGCGATTCTACAGTGTCAGCTACTTCGCTCATGGATTGCGTGGTTCTTAAGGCGTCAAATATCTTTTCTGCTTCTGCGGATTCATAAATCATCTTTGATATTTCGTCCGAATCGACTGAGTCCGTAGCCTTTCTGGCAGGTTTCTTGCCGGTTTGAAGGATTAAATCTACTACCTCCATCCGGGTTTCGCACAATTCCTTAACTAAACGAGGAATAATCTCTTCTGCAAATTGCTCCAACCGACCTTCATTTTTAGCTTGCGTGTAATTAAATTCAACTTTATCCAGATCTATGCCATTATTCATTTTCAACCCTCCCCGATATTTTTTACGGGATTTTCTTGCAACCTCACCCTAAAATAAGGCTCCCTGTATCTGCGCTTCCACTTTTTTAGGTAGTGCTGGTGTGCTCACCAAACTAGTAAACTCCAATTCACGAAATTTTAGATCAAGTGAATACCGATCTATTCGCAACTGAAGATCTTCCAAAGATACAGGTAAGCTATCTGTTTTGATAGTCGCTAAAGTCTTGGATAAAAAGGCCATTTCCCGGCCTTCTGTTAAAGCCTTTATTGGGGCTCTTATCCCCAAGTCTTTGCATATATCTTTGAAGTGTTTTTCATCCTCTAAGGCATCATAAATCCCCTCCACTGTGCCGAATTCCTGAAGTAATGGGACAGCGGCTTTTTCGCCTACTCCTCTTATCCCAGGAATATTGTCTGACGGGTCTCCTTCGAGAGCCTTTTTATCAATAATTTGCTCTGGATATAACCCATAGACCTCTTTAACCAACAGCGGAGTGAACTCAAAGGCGCCATTGGGGACGAAACCTTCTGATTTACCGTAAATTTTTTTCAGATCTTCTGCTTTGCTGGTTATTAACCATACACGGGTACGATCGGAAACCAACTGCAAAGCATCCTGATCTTTGGTGTAGATGTAAACCGGTATGCGTGACTCAAACTGCTGGCTGAGCCTTCCTATGAAGTCGTCTGAAGTCGTCTGCTTCAATATTAGGGTCCATGAACTGCTTAATACCCGCAGCCCTCAGAACATCCTGCATAATGGCAAACTGGCTTTTTAACTCAGGGGCAGTTTCCG
This sequence comes from bacterium, assembly GCA_029778565.1. GTDB lineage: Bacteria > Patescibacteriota > Saccharimonadia > CAILAD01 > BJGX01 > JAHFOQ01. The sequence continues at coordinate 11,269 of JAKOQC010000518.1, read as the reverse complement.
CACGGTTGGTCTTGTAGTCAGGATATATTTTCTGTCTAAAAGTATCACGGGTAACATCCCAGGCTACAGCCATGTATTTCGGTTTACTTTTTTCTATCAAGTTTTTCAGGCTTTTACACATGGCATAAACACCATTAGTAAAAATGCCTGATTGGGTTTGCATGATGTTTGGCAGTATAAACCTTCTTTCTTCGGGAGTTTTGGCACGGAAATATTCTTGCGGGACGGTCCCGAAGAAACAGGAGTTTAATATACTGCTGCCATCTACAATGAGCATACTCATTGCGTTCCTCCTTGGATAATTTGGAGGAATTGGTTTTCCGATACAATCGGAATACCATAAGCAAGAGCTTTGCGGTGCTTACCTCCACCTTTCTTATCCGGTCTAAGCAGGAGATAACTGGTGTTTTTTGTAACCGAATTAGACACCCTGCCCCCGTTCTGACGAATCATTTTTACAAATACAGAACGTTTCTTTGTTAGTGTTCCACTGATTACAATAGTTTGACCAGTCATTAAACCCCTCCTTTATCCCAACATTTCCATCAACCGGGATTCGCTGATAATTGGAATCCCTAGCTTTAGAGCCTTTTGGTACTTTGTTGTCCCGATTTCCCCTGGGGCAGCTACCAAAAAACTAGTTTTGGCACTTACGCTGCCGGAAACCTTGCCCCCGTTCTGCTTAATTAGGGTTTCAATTTCTGAACGTGGCCGGGACATAGTACCTGTTAGCACAAAGGTTTTCCCGCTAAGGGTTTCTTTTGTTTCGGATATTATTTCTTCGGTATTAACCCCTGCTTCCACAAAACGAAGTATCATGTCCTTGTCAGGGGTTCAGGGGGCGGTGGCATAGGATAATGTAAGGGGGCATAAACTGGCTCAGGAACAACAGCAGACATAATAATAATTAGAACTACTGAAGCTATGAACCGCATCAAAACCACCCTTATTAATCAAAATTAATCAAAAAGTCCAGTATTATCCTTAACCGCAGGCTCTACCTCGGCTGATTTTCCACGGCTGGATACTGAAATTAGATAAACAGCACCAACCAAACAAATAAGTATAAAGAATAATACTGGATGATTCAGGGCAAGATTGATGACGCCGCCAATTATGAAACCGGCGGCTTATTATTACTGGCTATGGTATTCTATTTGCCCTTAAAATTGGGGGTGATCCTCTCTCCCCGCATCTTTGCCATAGCAGCGCGAATGCCCTCACGGAAATCCTCTGTGGTCCAGCATACGGCATTATAAATAGTCTCTAATTCTAATTGAGTGTAAAAATCGTTCTTGAATGCTTCTCTTAATAAATCTTTATCATATCGAAGAGTAAGCGGTGGATTCTGTGCAATTCGAGCTGCCATGCTGTATACTTCATCCTTAAAGCTATCGCGGGGATAGACGTGGTTAAAGAAGCCCCACTCATAAGCTTGCTGGGCATCAATTACTTTGCCTGTATACATCATCTCGGCCATACGGTGGCGATTAGTGGCTTTGGAGAGAAAATAGCTGGCTCCACTGTCAGGTGTAAATGCAATGGTAATAAAGTTGGTACCAAAACGGGCATTATCAGCTGCTAAAACAATATCATGAGCCAATGCCAGGGCAGTTCCAGCCCCACTGGCAATACCATTTACAGCTGCTATGGAAGGCTTATTAAGCTGATATAAGGCTGGTATCATCTTGCCGGATTCTTTATAACATTCAATAGCTTCTGCTGCTGACGGTATAGCGGATAACATCCCCATATCTCCGCCTCCACAGAAGAACCGATCTCCATAACCAGTAGTAACCAGCACTTTAATATCGGGATTACTTTCCACTTCTGCTAGTGCCGCCATGAATTCGTCAGCCATTTCCTGATTATAGGCGTTGCCTTCATTAGGGCGGTTCAAAGTAATGGTAGCAATACCTTTGGCATCTACGTCAAAAAGAATCGTATTAAATTTCATGATTCATGCCTCCTGTCTATATGGTTCTTTATACGTCGGCAAAGCATCTTAAGTCCATAGTTTTCAGTGGTTCAGCAATAATGGGTTTGAAGGGTAATTTATCTAATATATCTTTCTGTACATCGATGCCCGGGGCCACTTCTATCAATTTTAAGCCCTCGGCAGTCAAGCTGAAGACACAGCGTTCCGTTACATATAAAACAGGCTGATTAAGGCTGGCAGCATATTTGCCACTAAAACTTATTTGCTGCACTTCCTTATTGAATTTCTGCAGGCGTCCTTCATTAGTAATAACTAGTTTACCGTTTATAAAATCGACTTCCAGTCCACCGCCCCTGAAAGGCATCATATAAACTACTTTTTTGGCTGATTGGGTAATATTAACGAAGCCTCCCACTCCTACTATTCGTTCATTTTGCCTGCTGACATTGACATTTCCTTGTTGATCTATCTCCATTGCTCCCATGAAGCAGATGTCAAGGCCACCGCCATCATAAAAATCGAACTGGCTGGCCTGACTGTAAATAACGTCCGGATTAAACGAGGCGCCGAAACTTGCTCCTATCGCCGGTACTCCTCCTATTACACCAGGTTCTACAGTAAATATCAGATCTTTTATAATACCCATTTCCTGAGCTGCCAGGATAACCATCTCCGGCATGCCCACCCCTAAGTTAATAACATCGCCTGGATTCAGTTCCATAGCTGCTCGACGGCCGATAATCATATGAGCGAAACCTCTTTCCCTGGCAATTCCGGCCTTCCGGTCCAGCTCTTTAATTTCATCCATCTTATTTCGAATCTGCTCTTCTGGTATACGAATTTCACCAGAATAGGCTGGATTATAGGTTTCTAATATGGTCTGCTTTTGTTCCGGCGCCAACACAACCGCATCCACTAGTACACCGGGGATAACTACCTCATGCGGATTGGCAGGAATCGTAGTTAAGCGCTCAACCTGGACTATCACTTTCCCGTTATTCGCCTTGGCAGCTTGAGCGATATGCAGCGCATCTACAATCAAGCACTCTTTTTCGGAAGTAATATTCCCGTTGGGATCAGCTGTGGTACCTCTTACTATAGCCACATTAATCTGCGGAGTTTTGTAGTAGAGATATTCTTCTCCATCCAAAACAATAAGCTCTACCCAGCTTTCTTTGGAAACCTCATTGAGGCGTCCTCCTCCAATACGGGGATCAATAAAAGTATGAAGTCCTATTTTAGTAATGACTCCTGGTTTTTTGCTGGCACAGGCTCGATAAAGATGACAAATCACTCCCTGAGGAAGGTTGTAGGCTTCTATTTCGTTCCGGGCAGCCATATCCCGAATTTCCGGCATTAAAGCCCAGTGGCCGGAAATCACTTTTTTTATCAATCCCTTATGCCCCAGTCGGTCTATATATTCAAACCTTATGTTCTGCCCTTGGCCTGAGGCAAAAACCAAAGTTAGATCACGGGGCTCGCCAGTTGCTAAAAAACGCTCTTCAATAGCTTTATCCATGATATCAGGATGAGAAACAGAACCGAAGCCGTTAACAGATACAATATCTCCTGAATTAATTAGCATAGCAGCCTCTGCAGCACTTAATACTTTCAACATTTCAGCACCTCCAACTGAAAGAAAAACTAAGCTTTATCCGGGTAAAATACAGTCAATAAAAGTTTATTACCTGTACACAATACCCCCGCCTATAATTAACTCCTCTCCATGAATCCAACCAGCCTCTTCAGAACATAAATAGCATATAGGTCCTGCAGTTTCTGCAACCGTACCCATGCGGTTAAAGGCGGTATTTGCTATATAGCCTTTTAATATGTCCTCTGGCACTGCGTTCATCATTTCAGTATTAATTAATCCAGGGCGAACCGCATTAACATTAATATTATAGCGGCCAGCCTCTTTGGCTAGGGATTTGGTAAATCCTAATATTCCTGCTTTGGTAAAGGCATAATTACTCTGTCCAGCTACTCCACTGGAAACAGTTGAGGAAACATTAACGATTTTTCCGTATCTTTTCTCACGCATTATTCGGTAAGCTTCCTGGGTAACATTAAAAAGCCCCTTGCCGTTAACCAACATAACTTGATCCCACTGTTCCTCAGTCATCTTATGAAACATTGCATCTCGTGCGATTCCAGCATTGTTTACCAAAAAATCAACAGTACCAAACTTGCTTATTATTTCAGAGAAAGCCCTCTTAACATCCGTTCGATCAGCTATATTACATTGAATTCCAATTACTGCTTCTCCACTGGGATCTATGGACAATGCTTTGGCCTGTACAGCTTCTCCATCTATATCCAGCAGGGCTACCCGGGCACCATCTCGATAAAATATCTCACCGCATCCAGCTCCTATTCCTCGGGCTCCCCCAGTAACAACGGCTACCTTACCTTCAAACCTGAGCATGTTCAAAACTCCTTTCGCATTGTATATAACACCTATTTGATTTAAGATTTCTTCTGCCCCAGGTAACTTTCTTCCACTCGCGGATCATGCATTATCTCCTGGGCACTTCCCGAAATCACTATGCGGCCGGTTTCCAGAACGTAGGCCCGATCAGCAACACCTAGTGCCATTTTGGCCATCTGTTCTACCAGCAAGATAGTAGTACCCCGTTCAGAAAGCTTTTTGATCATATCAAAAGTATTCTTGACATAAATGGGAGCTAGTCCAGCAGAAGGTTCATCCAGCAGCAATAATTCCGGATCAACCATCATCGCTCTCGCAATGGCTAACATCTGCTGTTCTCCACCGCTTAAGGTACCAGCCAATTGCTGCTGACGCTCTTTGAGAATGGGAAAGAGCTCATACATTTTCTCCATGCGTTCCTGTACCAGTTTGCGATTATGGCGAATTAAGTAGGCGCCCAGCTTCAAATTTTGGCTGACAGTGTGCTGCGGGAACACCTGTCTGCCTTCTGGGCACATGGTTATTCCAGCAGCTACAATTCTTTCAGCACTTATCTTGGAAATATCCTGTCCTTTAAATACTATTGAGCCAATGCTCGGCTTCATTAAACCGGTGATAGTCCTCATTATTGTTGTCTTACCAGCACCATTTGCACCAATAATTACTACTACTTCACCTTTTTCAATGTGAAATGATACATCTTTGATTACCTCAACCTTGCCGTAACTGACCCTAATATTGTTAATCTCTAGCATGCTTCCACCGCCTCTGTGCCCAGGTAGGCTTTAATTACCTCAGGGTTGGATTGAACTTCACTGGGGCAGCCTTCGGTAAGTTTACGTCCAAAGTTCAAAACCGTTATGACATCCGAAATATCCATAACAAAATCAATGTGATGTTCGATCAGAAAAACGGTTATACCTTTGTCCTTAATTCGGCCAATTATTTCACCCAGGCGTTCAATTTCAATTTCATTCAATCCGGCAGCCGGTTCATCTAATAAGAGCAAATCGGGTTCCATGGCTAAGGCACGGGCAATCTCAAGCAAACGCTGTTGGCCGGAAGACAGACTATTTGCTGGTTCACTGGCTCGATCCTCCAGTCCCACCATTTTCAGAAGAGACCAGGCTTGCAGATGAGCCTTTTCTTCTTCCTGGCGAGCCTTTCCAATCCGAAAGATGTTATGCCAAATATTACTGCGGAACTTTCCATGGGCGCCTACCATTACATTTTCCAGAACAGTAAGGTTGTCAAAAACCTGCACATTTTGAAAAGTCCTGCCGATGCCAGCTAAAGCAATGCGATCTGGTTTTAATCGTAATAAATCTTTACCCTTAAAGCAGACCTTCCCTACACTAGGCTGGTAAACACCAGTAATGATATTGATAAGCGTAGTCTTGCCCGCTCCATTGGGGCCAATCAGGCTGTGCACCGTACCACTTTTCACTGCCATAGAGAACTCATCAATCGCCCTTAGCCCCCCGAAATCTTTGGACACGTTTTCCAATTCCAGTAAAATGTTATTTTCTAATTCATATGATTTATCGGTAAGCGGGTCATCAGGAATATCAGCAGGAGGTGCAAAGTACACAATTCCCGGAAATTTATTGCGGAAGGCCCCTGTAATTCCTTGTGGCAAACCAATCACTGACAGAATTAGTAAGGCTCCATAGATAATAAGGCGATAGTCATCGAGAAAATGAAGGTATTCGGGGACAATGGTGAGCAACATTGTTCCAATAATAGGACCTGCAATGGTGCCCGCCCCTCCTACTATGATAGTGAGAAGGAAGAATATTGAGAGATTAAAAATAAAAGTATCAGGACTAATAAATACACTATAAAAAGCATATAAACATCCTGCTGCCCCTGCTAATATTGCACTCAGTACAAAAGCCAGCAATTTATAGCTGGTAAGGTTAACCCCCATACAGCTAGCCGCTATTTCATTGTCGCGAATGGCTATAAAAGCTCGGCCAAAGTAGCTGCGGACAATGTTGTTAGTAACTAGCAAGGTCAGCAAGCACAATACCAACAAAAGGTAGTAAAAGCCCATTTCACTAAGGTTTTGTCCAAATAAAGTTATGCCTGGGAGCGATAGTCCCATGGCCCCACCGGTCAAAGACTGCCATTCTATCAGAACCTTTTCTACAATAACTCCGAAACCAATAGTGATCAACGCTAGATAGTGTCCAGATACCTTTAGAGTAGGTGCTCCTAAGACTAACCCAAATAATCCGGCAACCACCATGGCAGCTGGCAAGCATAACCAGAAAGGTACGCCCAGCTTTACTGCCAGTATAGCTCCGGTGTATGCACCAATTCCGTATAAACCAGCTTGACCTAATGATACCTGACCGGTATATCCAGCTATAATGTTTAAGCCGGTGGTCAGTATTAAATATATGAGAGTCAAACTCATCAGCCGCAAGAAATACGAACTGACTACCGCCGGGGCCGCAAGAAAGCTAAGTACAGCAAGAATTGCTATTACCCACAGGACTTTCTGTTCTTTACTGGATGAATTTAATACTGAATCATACTTTCTTTTCATAGGCAACACCAAATATCCCTTCTGGTTTTATGGTAATGGCTAAAATCATGATTAAGAAAGCAATAGCATCCTTATATCCAGGAGTTACCATTGTCATAGACAGAGCCTCCAGAACACCCAGCATAATTCCCCCGGCGAATGCTCCCCGACTGCTGCCTAGGCCACCAATAATCGCGGCACCGAAGCCCTTCAATCCAATAGTGGCAGTCATTTCTGGCCCGGCAAAGACTATTGGGCTTATTAAAAAACCTGCTACTGCGGCTACCGCCCCGCTCATAGTAAAACAAGCCAATACCATTCTTTCGACACTAATTCCCATGAGACGTGTAGCATTGCGATTGCTGGCTGTAGCTTTTATGGCACTCCCTAACATGGTTTTATCCAGTACTACCGTAAAAAAGATGGCAATTAAGAACGTAATCACCAGAGTCCAAATCTCGTGCGGCAGAATTCTGACCCCTAGAACATTGATCAACTCTTCTGAACCCAGAGGCGGGAAAGGCCTAGGCTGAGTGCCCCATATCAGCATGGCAACATTACGAAAAATAATGCCTGCTCCCAGAGTAGCCATCAACCATCCCAAAGAACTGGTCAAATTGTCACCGAAAGGTCTGATGGTGGAATAGTATAATGTAATAGCTATCATAGCTACCATGCCACAGGCGATAAACATTCCTGCTATTATCGGTAATCCCGAATTGACTACTAAGACTATTCCGAACATTCCTCCCAGCATTACCAATTCTCCATGGGCGAAGTTAATAATTCCGGTGGTAGAGTAGATTATATTAATCGCCAAGGCTAACAGGGCGTAAATGCTCCCCATTGTCAGCCCCGCTATGATAAGCTCAAGCATATATACACATCCTCACCTTTTTGAATTGGCGGGTGGCAGAATTACCACCCGCTTTGCCTTTTCTAATCCTCTATACGCAAATACATTCCATGCTTGAGTTGATTGGCATCTACAGTAACCAAGCACTCTGCATCGAGTCCTTCATGATCGGTACTACTAAATTGGTAGTTAGCTTGAGCACCCTTATAATCATCAAGAGATTCCAAAGCAGCTTTAATATCATCAGCATTTAAGCTGTTGGCTTTTTCAACCCCGGTCCGAATTAGCTGTACGCAATCGTAATAGGCACAGATAGTAAAAAAGTTCAAATCTTTACCCTGATCACCCGGATAAGCCTCTTCTACCCTCTTAGCTAATTCAACTACTTCAGGAAGTCCCGGATCGGTTTCAGAATAGGTGGTGTTCACTGGAGCCAGTGACCAGACTCCCTTGCAGGCAGAGCCGGCCAAATCTCTGAAGGCGGGAAGTGCTGTAGCGGCATAACCTGTGATAGGTACTGTAGGCGGCAGGAAATCTAATTTTTCCAAGGCTTTCAATATTCTGGCACCATCAGGCATGAGGGTAAACAAGAGAATATGATCGGGGTTAGACTCTTTAAGCTTTTGAGCAACTGGCAACATATCAACATCATTAGCATTATAAGTAGCGAATACGGCCGCTTTCATTCCGTTTTCGGACAAGACAGCTGCCATATCTTTCTGCACGCCCATTCCTAAGGCTGAAGTGTCATGAGCTACTGCAATTCTTTGATACCCTTTCTCGATGGCTTCCTTTACTAAGAATAGAGCCTGGTCTCTGTCGTTAATGTGAGTTCTAAAACTATAAGGATACTTGCTCGGATTAATTAAATCGGTTCCAGTACATCCTCCAATTAAATGAATAATTTTTTTCTCCGTTAAATAGGGCTGTATTGCTATGGCACAAGTGGTATTAGTAGGTCCAATAAAAGCATCAATACCTTCTTTTTCCACTAATTCACGTACCAGACTCAATGATTTGGTAGGATCAGCTTCATCATCGCGGAAGACAGCACGTACTGGCATACCATTGATTCCGCCATTCTTATTAATTTCTTCAACAGCAAACTCCACGCCAATACGCATGTTTTTACCCAGGCTGGCACCGCCCCCCGACATACAACCAACACTGCCAATTACAAATTCCTCTTTTACAGGAGCCTGCTGGCCACTATTATCGCCAGCCTGGTCTCCACCACAACCAACTACGGCTGTCATCAGCAACATTATCACTAGCAAAACACTAATAATTGAATTCCTTCTCATAATAAGATCATTACCTCCTCATCGATTCCTCTACCCAGTATTCCGCTGCATTACGCGAGGACTCTACCCCCTTTACTATTAATTGGATGGCAAATACCTTATTTGTTCTGGTAATAATCTAAATTGCAAAAGACGTACCATTACACCATTAAATTTATGATATCTTTTTCACAAACAAAGCCTGTCCTCTGCCAGAACGCGGCTAGCGCCACTTTCGGCAGAAGGCAGGCTTATAATTAATATATTTACTGGTTCCTTTATGCAGGCTCGACTTCGAAGAATATTATTTGTACAAGTGTAAATAATACTGACACCTCCCAAATTTATAACCATCTTCAACGAACTGCTTAAGCCTTTAAACGTGGTGTAAGTTATATTTACACTGTCAGTCTGTACTTACAATTTGATACCGAGCCGATTCATTTTCTGATATAAAAGAGGCCTTGATATATGCAGATATTTGGCGGCCTTCGACTTATTGTGATCAAATAAGTTGAGCGCAGCAACTATAGCTTCTCTTTCGGCCTGATTTCTAATATTTTCTAAAGGCTGGGGGCCCCTTTCTAACGTTTTACCTATGTTGGTAAGACTGCTGCTTAAGTATTTATCCTTAAAGTCCTCAAAGTGCCCTTCATCTAAAACATCATTATACCGAGCTCCATTCATAGCTCTTTCTATCACGTTATGCAGCTCTCGAACATTTCCCGGCCAATCATAATGCTGTAGCATTCGTACGGCTTTATCAGAAATACCTTTTATCCGCATGTTAAGAGTGCGATTTAGATTTTCTATAATACTTCGAGATATAGGTCCGATGTCTTCTTTCCGACTGCGTAAGGGTGGCACCACTATTTGAATAACATTAATGCGATAATAAAGATCCTCACGAAACTTCTTTTCCTCTACCATTCTTTCTATATCCCTATTAGTAGCGGCGATAATCCTAACATCGACCGGTATACTCTTAAATCCTCCCACCCGGTCGACTTCCCTCTCCTGTATGACTCGCAAAAGCTTGGCCTGTGCCTGAGTGGGAATTTCGCAAATTTCATCCAAAAACAGACTGCCCATATGGGCTAACTCGAATTTCCCTTTTTTGCCTCCTTTTTTCGCTCCGGTAAAGGCACCTTCCTCATAACCAAACAACTCAGATTCAATCAATTCAGTCGGTATAGCAGCACAGTTTAATTTAATTAAGTTATTGATACTGCGCTGACTAAGATCATGAATAGCGTGTGCTACTAATTCCTTACCAGTGCCCGTCTCTCCTTGTATTAAAACTGTGGAATTACTTGCTGATGCATCATAGATTTGCTGTCTTAGACGCTTGATAGCTTTACTCTCGCCTTTGATATTATTAATAGAATAATTGGCTCCCCTAATTTTCCGCATTTCGCTTCTATAGTAATTCAATTCATCTGACATCTGATTAATCATCTTAATAAATTCATTTGCAATTTTCATATTTTCAAAAATTTCATAAGAAAAGGCACCGATTAACTTACCATCCTGGTATAGCGGTACCCTTTTACAAACATATACTTTGCCATTTAATTCAAACAGATCAGAATTCATTGGTTTCCCGGTCTGAACAATAAGATCCATTTTGGTATTCGGCAAAACCTCCTTTACCGGTTTGCCGATAGATTCATCCCTATCAATTCCTATGATGTCTGCCCACTGCTTATTGATGTATATAACACGGGCGTCGGTGTCAACAATAATGACTCCACGCATATGCTCAAATACCAGTTCGGCTAATTCCGCATCTAAGATACTCATGCTATTGCACCTCCCAGGCAATGTAACCCCATCTTATGAGTAGCTACTTATATGTTACAACATTTTTGGAGTAAATTGACCCATATTCCGTTGAGTTAAGTCCATATAATTGTGTAAAATGAAGAGCCAAGACAAGGCCCCTGGTTTAGAATGGTAAGTGACCAAAACAAACCACAACCGGAGGTGACCTTGCAATGGCTCAATACCATGTTACCATCGACTCAGAATTACTTCAGCATCTATTTTTGTCGGATGCCAAGGAGTCCAGCGTATCAAAACTGCTGGAATCAATCCTGAATCAGATTTTGGAGGCACAAGCCACGGAACAACTGCGAGCTGCACCATATGAAAGAACTCAAGAACGCCAAGGCTACCGGAACGGGACTTATCCGCATACTTTGACTACCCGGGTTGGAAGCATTAC
>JAKOQC010000517.1 GCA_029778565.1 bacterium | reverse complement strand
GGATACTCTAATAAACCCTGAGAAAATGACTCGTCTTTATCACTCTGCTCGTCACCCAGTACACCCGGAATAAGACGTACCACTCCATCTACAACCGCCATAGCCGGAATTTCTCCGCCGGTAAGCACGAAGTCGCCCATCGAAATCTCGGCATCTACAATACTCATTATACGCTCGTCAAAGCCTTCGTAGTGTCCGCAAAGAATTATTAATTCTTTTACATTGCTTAGTTCTTTCGCTAAAAGTTGATTAAACGGTTTACCACGTGGGCTCATTAGCAGCACCTTTGGCTGTAACATTTTTTTACTAGCAAACTCTACTGCATCAAAAATTGGTTCTGGTTTTAAAATCATACCAGCACCTCCGCCATACGGAGTGTCATCAACTGTCTTGCGCTTGCCAATACCAAAATCCCGCAGATTTACTACATTAAATTCTACCAATTGATGTTTTTGGGCCTTTAATAACATACTAGTGTTTAGTACAGGCTCGAACATTTCTGGAAAAAGTGTAATGATGGCGATTTTGTTCATATTTTAGATGTTACTTTTTTTAGATATTCTTTTGCAGAGATTGATTATCTTTAGCTCGGCTCGAGAAACAAGTGAAGCCCGCAAACAACCTGTAGTTAAGATACAGCGAGTGCGGACTTAGAACTTGTAACGTAGAAATGTGCAAAGAGAATAGACCGCTTAGATGTCTGTGTCGAGATCTTCTAAGCCTTCGCGAGCTTTGGCCTTAATATCTTCAGCCTTACTGTCTTCATCACTTTTGGTTGGTGCTTCTTCACTAGGTTCTGCAGCCTCTTCACTTGCAACCTCGTTACTTGGCTCATTATCATTATTGTCTTCTCTAGCAGGTCTCTCACTACCTTCTTGATCAACAATTTTTAAGTTATATCGTGCATCGTCTTTAGCACCAAGTACACGAAGCAGGGTACGGATAGATTTTGCAGTAGCGCCTGCTTTACCAATTATTTTGCCCATATCTTCTGGGTCTACAGTAAGCTCTAAGAGTACGCCTCGCTCATCAACGGTTCGTTTAATTTCGACTTTATCTGGTTGGTCTACCAATGCTTTTACTACGTATTCGAGAAAAACTTGGTCGTGTTCTGTTGCAGCCATATCTTGGTCTCCTATTTATTAATATCTTCATTATACAACAAATGTGGTAATAACAAAAAACAACCAGTGGTTATTCTGGTTGTTTTTCTTCTTTACTAGCTTCTTCGGCAGCTTCGGCGGCTTTTTCTTGAGCTTCTGCCTCGCCTTTTGCTTCATCGGCCTCTTTGGCGGTGCCTACATCAGTTTTCTTATCTTCGGCCTTTGCTTCCGTCGCATCAGCATTGGCTTCTGCAGTTTCTACTCCCTCAGCACCTTCAGCTGCTTTTTCATCTTCAGCTTCTGCTTGGTTTTTTGGTGCCTTATTGCGATCGTGAATATTTGCCCAACTAGGAAGCTTTATTCCTTCGGCTTTGAGTAGTCGTAAAACTCTATCACTTGCCTGTGCACCATTACTTAGATACATTTCGATCTTTTCTTTATTGAGAACAATATCTTTAGTGTGTGGATTGTAGTTACCCAAAACAGCTACATATTTAGATGTAGCGGCACGTCGCTTGTCAGCGGCAACAATACGATAAACCGGATATTTATTTCGGCCATGACGGGCCAAGCGAATAACTAACATAAATTCTAACGATTTCCTTAATTTAGATTAACTGTGTTTTTGATGCCTATTAAAGCAATACAACATTGACTTATTCTACTTTAATAACGATGCCTTGTCAACAGGTTTGGCCACCTGAGATTCTTGATTCAGTTTTTCGGCTTGTTGCAAGTGCAAACTCAAAATCTCGCTATCGCCTTTTTGTCCGGTTGTAACGCCAAAGAGTTGTTTGGCCGCCTGCATAGTTTCGTGATTGTGTGTAATAAGCACAATTTGTGAATGCCGGGCAAGCTCTTTAAGAATCATATTAAACCGGGTAGAGTTTTCGTCGTCTAAGGCTGCGTCTACTTCATCGAGAAAAATAAATGGAGTTGGATTGCTCGTAAGAATTGCTGCGAGAAGCGCAAGTGAAGCAAGCGACTTTTCGCCACCAGATAGTGCCGAAATACTGTGGGTTCTTTTGCCAGGAGGAGTGGTAACAATCTCAATCTCAAATTCGTCTTTGGCAACTAGGCTAAGTTTTGCTATGCCACCACCAAATAAATTAACAAAATACTTCTGAAATTGCAGATTAATTTTTTCAAAGTTTTTTATGAATTTTTGCTTAGTTTCGGTTTCAATTTTTTGTATAAATTCTTGGCTATCAGTTATAGCTTTCTCTAAATCATGTTTTTGTGACTGTAAAAAATCTACGCGCGCAGCCATTTCTTGTGCTTGTTCTAGCGTAGTGGTATCAATATCATCAATTATAGCCAACTCAGATTTTAACTTTGTAATCTCTTCTAGCTGAACGGTTCGAGCAGGGATTTTGCCGGTGATTTTTTTTGAACCAAACCATTCGTTTTTGTTAGTTCGTAATGTAGCTTCTTGCTGATTAATATCATCTAGCTGCTTAGAATTACTCTCAATGTGTAGCTCGAGTGTTTTTTGTTCGGCAACAAGTTTTTCGAACTGCGCAAACAATGCCGTTGCTGCTGGATTATGTAATTTTTTTTGTTCATTCGCTAACGCATTTTGCATTATAGCTATTTCTTTTTCTAGACTAATAATCTTACGTTTATGTAAGGATTGTTTGGAGGTTAGTGTTTTTAATTTATTGTTATTTTCTTCTTTTAGTTTGTCTTTACTAAGTAAGTCTTTTAATTCTGCTTCTAGACTTTTGTGCCGTTCTTTGCTGGCGGCTAAGTCTAATTCGAGAGAACGTATTCGTATTATTTCTTTTGTTTGAGCCTCTACCACTTCTTCTCTTTCGCCCATATGAGTACTAATTTTTTGCTGCAGTTTATTAATAGTTAAAGCTAATTCGGTTGCGTCATCACTAAGCGCAATACGAATCATCTCAGCCAAGCGTTGCATTGTTTGGTCTATCTCTCTCCTATCTGTAGCATTACGTAATTGGGTACGTACAGTTGTAATCAGGCCATTTGCATGATGAAAAAATTCCCGTTTTTGATTTTTCTCTAATTGTCTCCGAGTACTATTTAATGCTTCAGAAATCTTATTGAGTTTAAGATTTATTTCTTTAATTAACGCTTCATGCTCTTCCACTTTGTTAGTATGCTGCGAAAGACTATTTTGAATTTTTGTTTGCTGCTGTACTTCACTAGCAAGCTTTTTTTGAATTGCACTGGCTGAAACTGTGGTATCACTCTTAACACTATTTTGTAAGTTGGCAATACTTGCCTCAATCTGTATTAGTTCTGTAACCAACGTGGCTTTTTTATCTTCAGAATTACGTATTTGGGTTTGATATTTTTCTATTGTCTTAACTTGCTCTGAATTATCTGGTGCTTGAGAATCCTGACGTGTTCGTGATAGATCTTTTTCGATTTTCTCGAGTTGTTTAATATCTTTTTGTATGACGTTTTGCAAAGCTTTTTTTTCTTGCTGATAATAATTTTGCCAATACAAAACATAGTTAGTCTTAAGTTGCTCGAGCTGGTCTGTTAGTGTGGCTTGTTTTTTTACCACTGCAGCCTGCTTTTCTAAAACGGCCAGACTTGGTAGTAGTTCTTCTATAATTGCAGTTACTTTTTCTAAGTCTATACTCGATTGGTCTAATTTACGCTTGGCAGCATGCCGTCTTATTTCGTATTGACGAATACCTGAGGCTTCATCAAACAGCATCTTTCTGTCTTTGCCATCCATGGTAAGTAGCTGGTCTATCATGCCCTGGCCAACCACTGCATAGCTATTACGACCGATACCTGCACCTGCCAAAAGTTCTTCAACCTGTGAAAAATTCACTCTGCGGCCATTAAGACGATAGTTACTCTCACCCGATCGGTACAATTGTCGGGTAATTTCTATCTGAGAAGTTGGCAGTGAAAAAACATTGTTAACATTATTTAGTACCAGAGTAACCTCAGCTAGACTTGCCATTGCCCGATTTTCTGTACCATGAAATATCAACTCTTCTGATTTAGAACTTCTCATTCTTGTAGTACGTTGTTCACCCAAAACCCAACGCAGAGCATCGGCTACATTACTTTTACCCGAGCCATTTGGTCCAACAATAGCGGTAATACCATCAGAAAATTCAAGTTTTTTGCGTTGCCCAAAAGATTTAAACCCAGCAATTTCTAAACTGTGTAATATCTGACCCTCACGTTTCATTATCTTATTGTATCACGCCTTGTCTCGATGTAATGAGATAAGGTGCAACAAGCATTTAACCATATAAAAAACCGGCCTAGAGAGCGTAAGCCGGCAATTCATCTGCAATGTTACTAACAATTTCGTCGATGAGGGCGAGAACTTTAGGGTTAAGAACAATCGATAAATGGCCTGCATGAGAGTCGATATGTTCTAGATGTGGCGGCAAAACCGGCAGGAGCCTATTGTACTCAGACCGAGGTGCCACGATATAATTTGTCACCAATGGTCCAACAGGATTAGCGCTACGGTGAGGGAACACCAACATATCATTACTACCAATTATCGCAAAGGTTTTGTGTCCGGCGATTTGTTCTTCTAGATAGGTAACAATACTTTCGCACACATCACTATGAGCGCCAAGATCACGAACAATTGGCAAGACAGGAACAATCATCTGGCGCAATGTTGGCTTTAAACGAACTTTACCTAGGGTAATTCTGCCAATAAGCTCGACAATACCGCGAATTGGCATATTGACCGGATCTACCCAAGTAGTACCTTTAAAGGGTGTGGCGAGTGCAATTACCGCCTTTACTCTGGTAGGGTGTCGCATTGCTAGTAGACTAGCAATTAAGCCTCCCTGAGAGTGGCCGAGCAATACAAAGGTATCTTTATTGCCTATAAAGTATTTCTTATCGAGCTCATCTACTGCCCGTACAATATCACCAAGACCAAGCAAAAATATTGTTTCAAAAAATGTATTCCTTTTACTGTGGGTATGACACACATGTAAGATTGGCTCGTAATAGACACGACTAGGTGGTGGTGCCAAGGTACCAGAAATCGTCAGCGTAGAGAAGCTCACGATGGCAAACCTCCTTAGATCTTGAGAGGTACCCAACCTGCAGGGCAGGTCATTAGCTATAGTCTAACGATTTTCTTACAGTTTGAAAACTATTTTTTTTGTAATTTACTCAAACCATCGAGAGCGGCACTTTGTTGAGCAGCTTGTTTACTACTACCCTTACCTCTCCCATACTCTTTATCACCAAGATAAACGCCCATTAGAAAGGTTTTGTCGTGATCTGGTCCAGATTCTTCTAGTACTTTATAACTTGGAGTAACACCAAGGCTTTCTTGTGATAATTCTTGAAACTGACTTTTTGCGTCAATGTAAGCGCCAGTTTTAATTATTTCATCGAGCTTAATAACGATGTTTTCTTCAATAAATTTTTTGGCTTCTGCATACCCTTTTTCTAAATAAATAGCACCAATAGTCGCTTCTACAAGATTAGCTAAGAGCGCTTGTCGAGTACGTCCGCCTGTTTTAGCTTCACCACGGCTCATGAGTAAAAACTGACCTAACTCGAGCTTTTCAGCAAGCTCAGCTAAAGACTCAGTCTTTACCAAAGCCGAACGCCACGCAGTTAATTCGCCTTCTGGATTGGTATAATTCCGATACAGATAATCAGTGACTACTAATTCTAAAACAGCATCGCCCAAAAACTCCATACGCTCATTATGTTCTAGACTCGTTCTGCGATGTTCATTTAAATAGCTTCTATGTGTGTAGGCGGTCTTTAAAAGATCGTCATTTTTAAATGTCACACCTAAAATAGCTTCAATTTTTTCTTTGTTATATACCATTAGAGATTATATAGTGCCTTAATGCGATTAATTGCTTCTCGCAAGATAATTTTGGTTGCCTTATATTCTAGGATATCATATGCTTGTTCGGCTTCAAACCACTGAACGTCAGTTATCCATGGGGCATCTTCTTCTGTTTTAATTGTTTCAGTATGGTTGGTCGATTCAATTAAATAAATAAAATTGGTCATAAAGATAAGTTTACCTTCCATACGATAAAAGAAGTGAATTTTGTCGAGCTTAGAGTGAATCTTAAGCTCTTTTAGATTGGTTTCTTCTGATACCTCACGTAATGCCGCCTGCTTTGGAGTTTCACCAGATTCAATATGCCCCTTCGGTATAGACCAGCGAGTTTTAAGGTCTTGCAAAAGCAGTATTTCAATAGAACCGTCAACTACACGAAAAACAATTCCGCCGCTAGAATATTCGCGGACAGCTTTTTGGCGAGCAACTTTTTGCGTATGCTCTCCGGGATGTTTTTTCTTATTCCTATTTGGCTGACGATTTTGGTTTGGACTTTGATTCGGATTCTGAACCGATGTCGTTTGTGTCGTCGTCTGAGCGGTTTGATTTTGGCTGGTCGTTTGTTGGTTTGTCTGGTT
The DNA here is from genome assembly GCA_029778565.1 of bacterium. Lineage (GTDB taxonomy): Bacteria > Patescibacteriota > Saccharimonadia > CAILAD01 > BJGX01 > JAHFOQ01. The sequence continues at coordinate 12,031 of JAKOQC010000517.1, read as the reverse complement.
TAGCCGATTTTGCTGATTTCGACGCCATCGCCTGCTTCTCTGCCTGGAATTTTTTGTCTTCTTCTGGTTCATAAATTTCACTACTTCTGTATATTGTGCCCAGTACGCCATTGATAAACTTACTAGAGTTGTCGCCACCAAAGCTTTTAGCAAGTTCTACTGCTTCATTGATAGCTACTTTTGGTGGCACATCGCGCTTTATCATAAGCTCGTATGTAGCCAAGCGCAAAATTACTTTATCAATTTTGGCTATTTGGTCAATTGGCCATTCTGGGGCTGCAGGAACTATCATAGCATCGAGTTTGTCTTGATTTTTGAGCGTACCTTTTACTAGGTCTACCACAAAGTCATCTTCTTCTAGAGAATCGGCATAGACTGAAAGATTTCGCTCTAATATTTCATTAATATCAGTTTTGAGATCTGCCATATCTAAAGAAGTGCGAAAGTCGTATTCGTACAGACTTTGCAAGGCGATTATTCTACAGAGGTGACGGTTCGATGCCATAGTTCTTACTCTTAATTGTAACGTACTTTTCGGGGGATTGGAAACTTTTAATTAGATACTTCGACGGGTCTTTAAAAGGCCGAGTTCGGCAGCTTTTTTCAGTCGGCGAGGTACATTTAATTTTGAATTTTTTTCGTACATTAGTTGCAAACTTTCTAGATTGTCGTGACTACGACGTTGTCCTCGAGTGCTACTAGTTCGACGTTTTTTTGGTACTGGCATAGGTATGCCTCCTTTGGTTTAATTGTTTATTAAACACCTAAGTAATTCTAGAGAGGTACCGAACGAAACGACGTCACACGAATATATGTGACTTCCAAATCAATAGGTCTTCGTCTATAAAGAGAGAAACGAAGATTTATAACACCAGTAGTGTTATACCTGGACTCTCCAGAATGCTAAAGCCGTAATAACGACTCATACTTTAAGCATTTCACGGAGTATTGTAGCAAAAATTACTCAAAATTGCAACCCCACAAGAAGTATCGCTCGACAGTCCCCTTGCTACCTAAGAACTAATTTACATAAGAAAACTGAGAACCGGCTGAAAATCTTATGGTTTTACAACAAAATTAACCAGGCGATTTGGCACCACAATAACTTTGACTATCTCACCATTTTTAGTAAAGTTCTTTTCTTTATCTAGGTTGCGTGCCATCTCCTCTAACTCTGCTTGACTACTACCGGTAGTGGCGACAAACTCACTCCGAACCTTACCATTTACCTGCACAACAATAGTTACGACATCGTCTTTAACCTTATCTTCGCTGTATTTTGGCCAGGCTTGTAAATGTACGCTCTCGCTCTCACCGAGCTGTTCCCAGAGTTCCTCGGTAACGTACGGTGCAAAAGGAGCAAAAACTAATACCAGCATCTTCATAGTTTGCTGCCAAGCAGAAGAAGAAACTGATCTTGCTTTCTTTATAGTTACTGCATAATTTACAAATTCCATCATGGCCGCAATTGCTGTATTAAACTTTATTGCATTAATATCTTGAGTAACTTTTTTCGTCAGTTTATGCACCCTTACCTCTAACTCAGCCTCAGTAATAGTATCGATTTCTCCCTCTGTATATGGATTCATAATCAGCTCGTAGACTTTATTCATAAATCGATACGTACCTTCAAAACGTTTTGGATCCCACGGGCCGCCATCTTCGTATGGCCCCATAAACATTAAATATAAGCGCACACTATCAGCACCGTATTGACCAACATATTCATCGGGGTCTATAACGTTGCCTTTGCTTTTACTCATTTTATTTCCATCAGGACCGAGAATCATGCCTTGGTTAATAAGTGTAGTAAATGGTTCGGCAAAACTAATATGGCCGTGGTCGTAGAGGAACTTGGTTATAAAGCGTGAATACAAGAGATGTAAAACAGCATGCTCTGCTCCACCAATATAACGATTAACCGGTAGCCATTTTTCTACCGCAAGTGGATCAAATGCACCTTCTTTATATTGTGTATTGGGGTAACGCAAGAAATACCAGCTACTATCTACAAATGTGTCCATAGTGTCAGTCTCTCTTCGAGCCTTGCCGCCACATTCCGGACAATGAGTACTAACAAAGTCAGGGTGATCCACTAAAGGACTTCGACCATCTTTACCAAATTTTTGTTTAAGTGGCAGTACTACTGGCAAATCTTTTTCTGGTACCGGCACCACACCACATTTATCACAATAAACAATGGGAATCGGGGCACCCCAATATCGTTGGCGGCTAATTAACCAGTCGCGTAAACGATACTCAGTTTTTGCTTCACCTAAACCACGGCTTTCTAGCCAGTGAATAATCTTAGTCTTTGCTTCTTCAATAGTTAGATTATCAAATTCTGAAGAATTAATTAGTTTTCCGCTACCAACATGTGCAGACTCAGAAATGTCTCCACCCTCAATAACCTGTTTAATTTCGAGGCCGTACTTTTTGGCAAAAGCAAAATCACGCTCATCATGTGCAGGTACTGCCATAATTGCACCAGTACCATATCCCATCAATACATAATCACTCACCCAAATAGGAATTTGTTCGTTGGTAGCTGGATTCACCGCATAACTTCCAGTAAATACACCGGTTTTTTCTTTGGCTTCCATTCTATCGATATCGGTTTTAGCACCAGACTTGGCTATATAATCATTAACAGCACTTTGCTGTTCTACAGAAGTAATACTCTCCACTAACGGATGTTCTGGAGCGATTATCATAAAAGTTGCACCAAAAAGGGTGTCTGGTCTGGTAGTATACACATCGAGTTTTTCTTGGCTACCATCAATTGCAAAATGAATAAGTGCCCCTTTGCTCTTACCAATCCAATTTTTCTGCATTTCTTTAATTTTTTCTGGCCATTGCAGGGAATCAAGGTCTGTCAATAATCTATCGGCATAATCGGTAATACTAAAATACCACTGCTTAAGATTTTTTCTTTCTACTTTAGTGTCGCAACGCTCACAGCAGCCATTAACTACCTGTTCGTTAGCCAATACCGTTCTGTCGTTTGGGCACCAGTTTACCAAACCTTCTTTTTGATAAGCTTTGCCTTCATGAAATAATTTCAGAAACAACCATTGTGTCCAACGGTAATACTCTGGCTGACTGGTGTTGATCATTTTATCTTGATCATACATACCTCCTAGGGAACGTAGTTGCTCTGACATAGATGTAATGTTTTTTTCGGTCCATTCATCAGCTGGCAGGCCGCGTTTTATAGCAGCATTTTCGGCTGGTAGCCCAAAAGCGTCATAGCCGAGTGGCTGCAATACATCATAGCCCTGCATACGAGCAAATCTTCCAAGAGTGTCTGCTGGTGCAAAATTATACCAATGACCAATATGTAAGTCTCCAGATGGGTAAGGAAACATTACCAAATTGTAAAATGGTTTTTTGGGATTCTCTGGGGTCTTATACAAATCTGTTTCTTGCCAAATCTTTTGCCATTTGGCCTCTATTGCTTTTGGGTTGTAGTTTTTCATATATCTATATTTTACCTTATTTATACCAAGAACGTAATCGAGCGCGGCTCTGGGATAGTTTTACCTACCCCAGAGCCAGTGCCCGCAAGGGAACGAGAAGAACTTTTATGCGTAGGGCAGCTTGCCGTCTGGATAGACGTTGTAATCCCAGGCAGGATGAGCGCTTGGGGTTCTGCCAACAGCACTTTCGGCCTGTGGAGTGGTTTCGTCTTTTTTGACAATACTGTTACCGGTAATAACTGGTGTTGCTTCTTTGTGACACTTCACTGTATTCTCCTTTTGTGGTGCGGGCTTCGGCCTACTTAAATGTGTAAGCCGAAGGCGAACAACAAAAAAACCGCCTTGTTTTGGCGGTTAGGATAGTGGTTGTCTAAAAGCTATTTAGCGTACACGAACCCGAACCGCCTGAGGCAGTAATAAACCGAGTAGGTTTAAAAGTGTTCGTTGCATAATTTCTAAATTACTAAATAAACAGCCGTCTGTCAAATTTCAGACGGCTCTGGCTGTTTTACAAAAATTGCCCGATTATTAAAATGCTTTAAAAAGTACTCGAGCGAAACCTTTTGTCTATCTTGATGCTTATCTGGAGAAAGAATTGGGTCAACATAATATACCCACTCTGTTTTTCCATCATTACCATATCCGTTAATAACTATCTGATGATCTTGCTTGTTTTCGCTAAAACCAGGAGCAACACTCACTATTACTGGCACATTATTATCGAGAGATTTGCGAATGCTATGCAATGCCTGTTTTGTATAACCACCAGTATGAAGTTCATCTATCATCTGCTGAGATACTGCAATGAGCTGTTGGTTATTATACGTTTCGTTTTCGGCAAACCATTTTGGGTCTGGGTTTGGTGCCAACCAATTACGACGCCAAGCTATTAAGCCAAGCTGCTTGAAATAATTTACCTGATCAGCGTGTTTCCAGTGCATATTACTATTCTGTGCCCCTACACTATGCATGTCTTGGAATATCTTGTGTAGGCTAATGTCGGCTTTCTCTGGCAAGACATAGTCTATAAGCATCTTCATACAGGCTATTGCACAGATAGTTCTGCGTTCTTCTTCGGCAATATTATGTTCTGGGTCGAGTTGCCAAACATGATTAACATCTAGGTAAATATCTACCGGTTCTGGTGCCTGCTCACTTTTTTGTGTCATTACTATCTCTCCCATGTGCGTAATTGTACGCTGTTTTACGGCTGCGCAAAAGCTTTTTTCTTTTTGCGCCGCCAGTCTTTACTTTGCCGAACCAAATTTTCGCTAGGGTCGAGCTTTGCGTCGAGCAATATTCTACTGACCTCTTCGCTATACACACCATTTTGGCTACCTTTTACCAATACAATATCACCTTTTTGCAAGATAGATTTAATATAATGCCCGGCCTCATACGGTGTGCGGAAACGTTTGATATTTTCCGCCGCTAACCCGGCTTGCTCTGCAGCCGGAGCTAGATATTTTTCGGCATGCGGACCAACTACTATTAATAAATCAACTACATCAGCTGCATATTTTCCAATTCGCTCATGTTCACTCGGGCTTTGCTCGCCCAGTTCATTCATATTGCCCAGCACCGCAATTTTTCTGCCCTTAAATTCTTTGAGAGTCTTTAGTGCAGCCAATGCGGCATCGGGGCTTGAATTATAACTATCGTCTATGAGGCGAGCATTGTTATAGGCCGGCAATAAATTCATTCTTCCTCTAACTGGCGTAATGCTTTCTAACTCTTTAACAATGGTAGTAAAAGGAATTTCTAGATAATTGGCCACTGCTGCGGCTGCTAATAGCGCATGGAGATTTTGCTCACCACACATCTTGGTTTGTATCTCTTTACTTTTATTCCCAATTACAAGTTTGGCTTTTAGAAAGCCATTTGTGTTTCGTTTAACATTAGTAAATTTTACTTGCCCGTAGCTGAGACCATAGCCAGCTGTACCTCTTTTATAGGCTTTTTTTCGCAAACCTTCACTGTCGGCATTATAAAAAATATACTTTCCGCGTGCTGCTATCTTCCAGGCATTATGGAGAAGGGTTTTAATGTCATGCATTCTCTCCATATGAGCCGGTGTTACCTCGGTGACAACGGTAATGTCTGGTGGGAGAATCTTTTGCACCTTAGCCATCATTACAGGTTCGTCTTCGGCAAGCTCGAGTACTACAGTATCATATGGATAATTACTAATCTGCGCATCAATTTGAGCAAAGATTTTTCGCCAAGAATTTAGGTTCCACAACTGTGCCGGTGCCTTCATATCAAACAAGCTGAGTGGAATACCAATATCAGTATTATAGCTATCTTCGCTGTAGCGCACACTATGCTGAGAAGACAGAACTCGACCAATTGCTACTTTGGTACTCGTTTTACCAACTGTACCGGTTACTTCGATGATAGTAATTTTGTGTTCGGCAAGTAACTTGCGGACCTTCTTATTTAGTTGACGAACAATAACATTCTTAGCAATTTGTTTCATTGCTTTATTCTAGCACTAAAAAACTCCGAGCTCACGTCTCGGAGAATAATTTATTTTCTTACAGGCTTATAAAGCTGAAGAGCAGCCTGGATATAAGCCCGCACTTTTTCTAGGTCGAGCTGATCGCTGCTACGCAGTTTGCCTTGCGCATCAATACTTAAGGTTTGTGATGTACGGAATAATGGTATTAAACGCGCGATCCCTTCGGCATCTAGCCCGCCAGCGAGCCCGAAGCCAAAATGTCTGTTAAGACCTTGTTTTAGATACTCACCGTAACAATCTGTCGCTAAGCCAATATTTATCTCAACTCCAAACCCACCACTCATATCGAAAAGAATATAGTCGATTAAATGCTTATAAATACCGAGGTATTTTGCGACCACCTCGGGACTCTGTTTGGCCTCAAAAGCCACTCGTCCAAGCTGCAAAACAATCTGCTTATCACGCCAAGCATAATGAAGTAGTTTTAACTCTTCTACATTCGGCCAAGAAATATTGAGCTGAGCACCATGACAATTGGGGCCTGCAATCTCAAACACTGTGTCAAGTTGACGAGCTAACCCCTTTTGGTCGTGAGTATTATAATGCACCAAATTCAACACCCGGGGGTCGTCAACAAAAATATCTGCAATATCATCGGGGCGTGGAAAACTATTCGGATAGCTGTTGGGAACACCAGAAAGTGTTTTATCACTCACTAATACACCAACCATTAACTTAATAAAAGGTGAAAAAGGAAAATCTACCAGAGCAGCTTCAACTTGCTCACGACTCATAAACCCGGTTACGCCAATGTAAGGAGTAGTAGTCACAGTCCCACCTTTTTTCGAGGTACGTAACTGTATGGTAGGTTTTTTACCCTAGCAAGTCAATATTCTATAACTTTACTTTCTTAATCCAACGTGGCCCAAATTTTTTCGGATTAAGATATGGACGAATAATACCGCTAACAATACAAACTAAACCGATAGCTATTAACGTATAAGAACCTACACTCAACCCCAAAGCTTCAATAATAATGCCTGTTCCTACCAAAATTCCTGCAGTGCCAATAACATAATCGATATTTCTCCCGAACAGTGGAAAATATGGGTCATTGGGCTGTGGTTTTCTTCTGCCACTCTCTACTTGTATTCCCATCCAATACAAAAAGGCTACGACAAGGGTGAGGGTGGCAAATATAAACATACGTAATTAAAGTTATTTTTTCTTAGGTTTTTCGCTAGCTTGTTCTTTTTTGGCAGCGTCTTCGGCTTCTTTTTCACGTTTCTTTTTATCAATATCAAGCCTATCGAGATGTAAGACTTTAAAACCAATATACACAACTAGAGCTATTACTAAGAAATCTATTAAGGCGCTTACAAAATTACCCCAGGCGATAGTAACACCACCAACCTGCCATGTAGCACTACCTAGATTGGCTTTACCAAGAAATATACCAAGAATTGGGTTAATAATATCGGTTACGAGTGAGTTAACAGTTTTAGTAACAGCAGCAGCTAATATAAAACCAACGGCTAAGGTTACTACGCCTTGCTCGCGAATAAATTGCATAAACCCACTGGCATGCTTTTGGGCTTCTTTTTGGGCTTTTTCGGCCGCTTTTTTACTAATATCTTTTACCGTATCCATCTTGTCTTTCATGATACAGAAATAACGCAGACAAGTAAATTTTGTGACAATAAAATACTCCTAGTAATACTAGGAGTCACTATTTGCTGCAACTGGTTTGGTAAATAATTGTTCTACAGCTGCATTATACTTTCTTTTAAAGAATGTCTTATAGACATAATCTACATCTTCACTGCGAGGTGATAGATAGTAATCTGCAATAAATGAATCTGATGTATGTATCTCAGAGCCTGTAGCCGAAAATGGTAGAGGTCTACCTTTTTCTGAAACAAATTCATAAATATAGTGCCCCAACAACCCTTCTGCGTAAAGTGCTTGGCAGCTTCTTCTGCACTGCCAATTACAGAAAAATCGCAATCGGCACATAGCCAAAAATAGACTGGTTCTGATTTGGCGGGCATTTCTCAACCCCTTTTTGGGTATCTATGCGGGTGCTTAGGCAATTGTATAATCGAAGAGAAGTAATTAAAAGCACAAGCTAATTACAAAAAAGACCCCTATGGGGCCGTTTTGTATCAATACATTCTATCTGTTTTTTATACCGTCTAGTCTTAACTCGTTACTAGCATCGCTATGCGTACCACCACTATTTACATGTTTATCACGTATTTTTGGTCCGTTTTTTATTACATATACTAGCGCCATGGCATGGCCTCTGCCCAAATCATAATCTTGTTTTAGCCAATCTATTATCTCGCCAGATTTGGTATCTTTACCAAAACCCTTTGCTTTTGCCAGCTCTATAAACTGGTTTGGCGTTTTGCCAGTTTTTTCTTCTATATTGTCTAAGTAGGCCTGAAACGACATAGCTATATTATAGCATTTACTACTAAATTGGTGGTTGGGGCAAATTTGTTTTTATCGCGCGATCTATTGTCTCGCTTACCATTCACTTATACAAACTCTCTTCAAAGCATTAATAAATCTTGTCTGCTAATAGAGGGTATTGCTGTCTCAGGGTAGCTATATCTGCAGTACTGAGGCTGCTGAGGTCGAGATAACCACCGATCGTCTCGGGCAGCTGTAAGCCATCAGCTGAGGTTAGGCCGTTGAGGTAGAGACCACCACCGATCGTCTTGGGTAGGTGCAAGCCATCGGCTGAGGTTAGGCCTTCGAGTATGAGATAACCACCAACCGTCTCGGGTAGCTGTAAACCTTCGGCCGTGGTCAGGCCGTTGAGGTAGAGATCACCACCGATCGTCTTGGGCAGCTGTAAGCCATCGGCTGAGGTTAGGCTTCTGAGTTTGAGATCACCACCGATCGTCTTGGGCAGATGCAAGCCATCGGCTGAGGTTAGGCCATTGAGGTCGAGATAACCACCGATCGTCTTGGGTAGGTGCAAGCCATCAGCTGAGGTTAGGCTTCTGAGGTCGAGATCACCACCGATCGTCTCGGGTAGGTGCAAGCCATCAGCTGAGGTCAGGCTTCTGAGTTTGAGATCACCACCGATCGTCTTGGGCAGCTGTAGGCCTTCAGCTGTGGTCAGGCCGCTGAGGTCGAGATAACCACCGATCGTCTCGGGCAGCTGTAAGCCTTCAGCTGTGGTCAGGCTTCCGAGGTAGAGATAACCACCGATCGTCTTGGGTAGGTGCAAGCCATCAGCTGAGATCAGGCTTCTGAGGTAGAGATCACCGCTAATCGTCTCGGGCAGCTGTAAGCCTTCGGCTGAGGTCAGGCCGCTGAGGTTGAGATTACCATAGTGATAGATTATATTGCCCCTCAACGCCTCTTCTTTTGTTAGACTAATTTGTTCGGGCTGTACATCTAATGTAAAGGCCAAATCAACCCTTGGGTTGCGAGTTTGTAATATCTCGGCAATCCGTGGGTCCTTGTTATAACCAAAGCCTTCAATCTTACTATCTAGTTCGTAGAGAAATCTCAGCTGGTCTTTGCTAAGCTCGGCACTCGGATTAGCTTTGAGCAGGTTGTCTATCTCGGTGAGGCGGCGCATGTCCTCTGAGCGTTTCTTGTATCGTTCAGCACCTGCAGGGTCTATCTCAGCAAGCTTGGCATCGGCAATTGGTACCAACGCTGCTTCCATGTTCTGGTCGGCTTCAATTCCCCGCACCTCAGCAATGTGTTGCTGGCCATATTCTTCTTGCATGCGGATAGCTACACGAGGTACCGAGTACTGACCATCTTCGCTTTTGGTATAGTAGACATAAAAGTCACCACCACTCAGTTGGCTATGCGCCATGCCCTCACCGGCGGTACACCAACCTGTGCCATAGCCATGTAATGAGTGGGCTAGCTCTTTACTCTTACTCTCGTCACTTGTCTGGTCGTACTTTACCCACCGACCATCAGTAACATTGAGCTGTTCGGCGTGTTTGGGGGCAGCGTATTCAATGGCACGCCTGTAGAGACTGGCAAAGTTGGCATCTTTGTCTAAGAGCGCTTGAGTTTCTGGGTCGATAGCGTCCTTAGGGTTATCTGGATCAATATCTTTGAGGCCATAGTGTTTGGCTAAGCTGTCTTCCATATACGCCAAGGCTTCGCGATTAATATCTGGGAACGGTGCAGTGGTAGATTTAGAACGCTTGGGGAACTCACCCTTTTGTTTGTCGTACTCGGCCAGACGGGTAATGTTGCGGAAGGTGTAGTATTTAAACCACATTGGGTACGTGGCATCATCAGAGGTAAGGTAATCTAGCCAGGCATCGAGACTACGTTCTTGGTCGGTTCGAATCGTCTCTCTGGCCTCGGCTCGCACTTGGTCATTCGCTCGGGCCATAATATCTTCAATAGCGCCGTGGCCTTGCTCGTGGGCAATACGAGCTTGATGACGTAAATACCGTTCTATAGAGGTATCGTCAAGACCAGTAATATAGCCACCTTCTTGAGTTGGACGATGGTAGAGAGTTTTTATGCGCTCGTATACTTGTGGCTGCGCGGCTTGGCGCGCCTCACTACCACCTTTACCCGTGTGGGTTCTCTCTAATAACCGAAGCCAAGCTTCTAGCTTGGGTGCCGGCTCGTTGGGAATACGCTCACCATGCTGACGCAGACGAGCAACCTCGTGCTCTACTGACTGAGATTTGTGCAAATCTGGATATTTACGATACAGAGGCTCTGCTGGTGATGGAGTTCTTTCTGACATAGATATTGCTTATGTTATGTATTGTCTCAAACAGCTGGTCGTTTGACAAACAGCCAAATCCCTACACACAAATAGAAAGGCGCCCGACTACGAATAGTGAGCGCCTGTTTGGTGTACCTTGTATATGATTGCTGGTGGAGCTGATGAGACGACTCTCGAACCCCAAAATAACATGAAATACATTGAAACTGGAAGAGCCCCGGGTGTGTCCCGGGGCTCAGTAGTCCGTACGTGGACTAGTCGATAGTCAAATCCGATGTGCTTGGCACACTCTTGGCGCCGTGGTCGCGGAACTCCTCGGCCGTGGTCAGTCCTGTCTCGACTCCGATGAAGTGGAAGCCGGCCTCTTGGGCGGCCCTCATGTCGTGGAGGCCGTCTCCGACGTACAGGATCTGATGCGGCTTGATTCCGTAGAGCATCGCCCATTCCTTGGCAGGCCCGAAGACTCGCCCGTCGGGCTTGTGGTACTCGGTGTCGTCCGCGGTCTGTGTGTAGTCGATGATCTCCTTCGGCATGCCATGGAGATCCATGTCGTGCTCGAAGCTGAAACGACTGGTCGCCGTGATGATGCCGAGCCTCTTGCCGGCCGCATGCAGCTCGCGAAGCTTTGGGATGGTGTGGGGCATGAGGACCTTGGGATAGTCCTCGTGACACGAGGCATTGCGAGCCAGCGCCTCTTCGATGTCGTCGGTTTCGTAGAGCAGGCCGACGAGCACCGGGAAGGGCTTCCCCCAGTGCGGACGAATCTCGTCATCAGTGAGGTCCTTGCCGTACCACGTCTTGGCGACGTACTTGTGATGTGCCCACTTCGCCACGATGGTCTCGACGAGCGTGTCGTCGTGGTCGAACAGCACGATGAGGATTTCGGGGTCAACTAGCCCTGGGTTGTCTGAACTCATTCTCACTCCTCCAGAGTGTGAAGTCGTGAGAAGGACCTTCCATCTCACCTCGCTGCTCCCTCAGGCAAGGAGGTGGGATGGAATGAGCTATTTATAACATATCGAAGTAGCTCTTTACAGCTTAAGCGCTATGTCGCTTTGCGCACTTGGTCTTGGTCAAGCTGCTTGAGTCGCTCCCAACCAGCCTTGGCCAGCACGCTGTTTCTCCGAGTCAGGGAGGTCATCGACAATCGACAGCAAAGCTACGGCCAACTTATCAAGGTCAACAGGTCGGCGTTTCTTGGCTGTTATTCGCAGCATGAAGTCTCTGCCTTCGCGCTGTTTGGTTCGAAGTTTATCTGGTTGTCTCATCACCTATGCTGAGCGGACTCGAACCTCTTTATAGGTGTAAGGTACAACAAAAGCATGGTGTTTGTCCATGCTTGTATCTGCTGGTGGAGCT
>JAKOQC010000516.1 GCA_029778565.1 bacterium | reverse complement strand
CTTTGGCATCGATCTCATTCATTTTGGTTTGATAGTTGCTGTTAACCTTACAATAGGCATGTGCACGCCACCTGTTGGCGTGTGCCTTTTTGTGACTTGCGGAATTGCAAAAACAACACTTGGGAAAATGCTACATGATCTGATTATATTATTAGTTCCTCTTTTAATTGTACTTGCTTTGATTACTTATATCCCATGGTTAGTGACCTGGTTGCCAAACATGTTAGGACTATAGGCTAATATGTCGCAGGTTAAAAAACGCCAAATAGCATGAGAAGTACCAAGAAACTCTTCATGGAGCCCTAGGAGAAGGTATATTTGGGGGATGGGTCTTTAGTTTGGAATTTTTCCCTTTTATTAAAGAAAATTTATAAAATTTAGTAAATATTGTTGTTGTATTATGTATGCACAAAACTGATATATATAGTATATTTAATAAATAGCCCGACTATTGAGGGTTCAATCGTAGTCACGTTCGAGTTGATCATTTGTTACAGGATATATAAGCCTATCCTGATCGAGTGTGACAGCCTTTTGCTTGAATTAATTCGAGATATTGTGTTAAACCCCATAAGGGCGGGATTCGTCAAGCGATTGGAGAATTGGCCATGGAGTAGCTATAGGTGGTGCAACGGCAGGGATTGAAAATGCTACACCGTTTTTTTGCACACTAGTTGACTGCTAGCTCGGGGGTAGTGCTCGGCAGCGATAATTTCTTGAAGTTGTTAAGCCTCTGTTGGACGACTATCAACAGGAAAGCAAGTATCCAATCTATCGAAGAAAGGCGGCACGTCCAACTTTGAAGGAGCTTTTTACCGGTGTTGAGATCGAAGATAAACGTGAGCTAAATGGCAAAATTTATGAAGCAATCCATGTTTACGGTTACACGCAAACCGAAGTTGCAAGATTTTTAGGCCTTTATTGTTACACCGTTAGCGTAATTCTAAAACAAATGGACAGCAATTTCTAAACCCGAGTCAACACTCCGTAGGGCCTACCACTTAGCTAAAAGGAACGCTGTTAGAGGGGTGAAAACATGAGGTTTACGGCGGTTATAACAAAAGAAGGAAAATGGTACATAGCCCATTGCGTTGAGCTGGGGGTTGTTAGCCAAGGAAAGACTATAGAGGAAGCTCAAGCGAACCTAAAGGAAGCTGTGGAGTTATGTATAGAAAGCTTTGGGCGTGAGGATTTACTATATCCCTTTGAGGTTGCTATAGGTGAGTAAACTGCCGGTTCTGTCTGGAGAGGAGTTAATTAAAGCTCTTCTAAAGGCTGGTTTTACAACAGTTCATCAAAGGGGAAGCCAGGTAAGCTTTCAAATTATCCCCTTGTTCCCCTTATAAAATCCGCCCTTTCACATGCACTTGGAAAGGGCGGATTCCTTTTATTAATTTTGGCTATTCCTCATAAAATACTTTGAAATTAGGGTCGACCACTCCAATGTTCATGTATCTGGCACGGTAGTCCCTCAAGAGAGAGAGGAACTTCGGCGTCAATAACAAAATTGCAAAAAGATTGATGAAAATTGGAACCCCTATGGAGACGTCGATAAACATCCACACCTTATAAGTGGGAAGCCCGTAAACATAAGCGTATAACACAAGCAGAAATCCCGGTAGAGGGTAGATGATCTTATTGACCTTTAAAATAGTTCCTAAATGAGGAGAGCGTGCGCCTACTATATAAGTAAAAAGCGTTTCAAATTGCGCAAAAAGACCCGCTGAAGTTGTCAGTCCAAACAAGAAAATACCTGTGACTAATATGACTGCTCCAAGCTTTCCAAACCCCGTAGAAAAGGCGCTCAAAGTCAAAGTTGCCCCATCCAAACCAGATG
>JAKOQC010000515.1 GCA_029778565.1 bacterium | reverse complement strand
TCTTTCATCCAACTGCTCGTACATTTTGCAGATATCCAAAGAATTGTCTGAAGAGCCGTCGTTAACTAATATGATCTCCAAATTTCTATAAGTCTGCGAAATGATTGATTCTATGCATTCCGCTAGATAAAGACTTTTATTATAGACGGGTACTACAACACTTATAAGCTTATTCACATTTACCACACTTTCTGCCGGAACCAGTATTTTGGCCTTTTCGGATCGTCTTCGCACTTAACCACGGATCTTGTTTACTGTGTTGCGAACCTTTTGCCTTTTATATCCTGCATTCAAGTATGCAGTCAGCAATGCTAAGATATTTAGAAATCTCGGTTCAATGATCCCTACATTTACTGTAAACCCTATAAGAAATGGGATCATAAAAAATTGTTTTACAAACGGGGTTCCTCTCCTGATCCTGAATATTATATACATAAATACGACATAAGATATCATTCCGTAATTGTAGATCAAATGTAAATGGCCATTATGAGGTCGATATACCCTGTCATTCAGTATTATAGTACCACCGTATCCGTAGATACTGGAATATACTGGACTTTCCGCCTTTATCATCTCCATCCAAATTTTTGTTCGAGAAGTCATCGTGTTATCGGAATAACGTTTTAATGCGAGTTGCACTATATCGCTATTTACGAAGTCTAAAAAAGGCCGATACAGCGTTGGTACTAACACCACAAACAGAACGAATAACGCAAGTATCGAACGCGGTCTGATTTTTCGCGTTGGTAAACTCCTAATTGCTTTTAAAGCTAAGAATATAAGAACGCCACCAAATACTACAAGGCCAGTACTACTCATTGTTGCGAAAACGATAATTCCCGTGGCAGCAAATACATACACCTTTTGGATCAAGCTTAATGAATTATTAAACATCAGGAACGAAAATATAGCGATGAAAACAGTGGCTGCGTTATTCGGATCGCTGAACGTGCTTGTAAATCTATGAATCATGAGGGAACTTTGTACTTCAATGATTCTACCACTCATGGTCCAGACCGATCTAAGCCTAAAATACGCACTTGGATTTGCATAGTACACCGTCGCGAGAAACATGGCAAAAGTGAGATAAACCATTAGTGGCCTTACCAAGGAAACAGGTCTTTTCTTGAAATAATAGTCAAAGAAGAAATAATATAGAAAACCATACACGAGTATAACGAAGCTAGCTAAATTAGAGCGAACATACAACGGATAGTTTATGGCGGATAAACCGGTGCTGAGCAGGATGAAGAAAAACGCAACAAAGAATAGCTTAAACTCCTTGGTAACCTTAAATCTATCTGATCTAAATAAGAACCAAAATGGCAATATGATCATTGACAAAGAGGCAGACAGTAACCTAATATATGGCAAAAAGAAGATGTCGATAATACAAATTAGGTATACCAAATCGTCGACATTCATGGACCCCTCCGTCGTGATGTGGTTAACTCTGCTCATTGAGAAATATTGATCCACTTTCGATACCCCTACTATCCTATTTTGCTAAGCAATCGTTGATATCATACTCTCGATTAAGCGCTTAGACACGACTGATGGTGTGTGATTTTGCTCAAATTGAGCCAATGCTTTGCGCGATAGATCATTTTTTAGATTTTCATCGTTTAGTAGTATCTGCAGTTCTTCGTAGATAGTGTCAGGGCTTAGAATGCAATAAGCACTATCTTTGATGTATCTAATTGAAGCTACCTCGCTCGGTCCGATTGCAAGCACCGGCTTTCCTAGAGATAAATATTCCGGTATTTTGGTTGAAATTGATAACCTAGTGGACTCAATGCTTTTTGAATCAAAAGATTCAACATGCACTGGAATATCACACCTATTTAGCTCGTTTTTAAGCTCTTGTGCGTCTAAGAATCCACAAAATTGGCTCGCCCCTGGAACGTTCAAACGTCGTTTAATATTTCTATTGACCTCAGAACCTGAAAAAATCTTAAGAAAGGCCTTTCTATTCTCATCTTCCAAATTGTAGCGTGCTATGGAATTGGCAAGTAGGCTTAAAGTTTTATACCTATTAAAATGAAGGCCCCCAGCATATATCAATGTTATGGTTCCTTCAGAACTCGAAGCATTTGGCCCACTCCGCATTGATTCGGTCATATTCATCGCTACTATACTATCTACCCCAAATAGTTGCTTATAGGCTTCTTTCATTTCTTGGGAAATAGTTACAAATAAATCGGATTGCTGCACCGTTTCCTTCATCTTATCAAATAGATAATTCCTCCTCACCCACCAAGCGGGAGACATAGTATCCCTACTTACATCAGTGAAGTGATGTACAAACACATTATAAAGGATTTTATTGGGGTGGATCAGTGTCTTCCGGAATGGTGGCTCAGTCATGGCCGCCCTGATGGCTCAACGAGCCCTGTAATACTCAACTAACTCAGGCCACAATGATAGGGTTTCTCCCCCAATATCTCTAATATGTCTTTTACAAGGTGTTCGCGAGTTAT
>JAKOQC010000514.1 GCA_029778565.1 bacterium | reverse complement strand
TAAGGACTTTGCCACACAAACCACATTGGCAGCAGTATTGGCAAAACTCGCAGACCTCGAAAGCGAGCTGGCAACAGAGGATAAACTCGAGCAAGTCCGGCAGCTCCTTTCCGGTGTAGCCACGGAAGCCAAGTTGGAGCAGGCGAGGACGTTACTCGACGCGATTAGCACTAAGGATTTTGCCACACAAACGACACTGGCAGCGGTACTTGCAAAGCTTGAGCAGTTAGAAACAGAGATCAAAGCAGTAAAAGCTAATCAAGTAAGCGGAGATCAGAAAGTTACACTATCTGGAAAGATAGTTGAAGAAATAGTTTTGTTTAACCAAAGGGAGATAAGAGACACGGTACTCCGCGAGTCTGTTGTTATACCATCAACACTTCTGTCAAAAATAAGAGATTTTGATATATTTATTACCGATACACATACTCACGCAAACACAGTCAAACCCGCTATGTCGTTGTCATTCCATCCTAACACTACTGATCCAGACACGTCATTTTTATCTTTCAAGCCTGATAACAAAAACATTCTATACAGTTGGCGTGTGGCTCCACTTGATGTAGCAGCAAGATTTACTCTTGTAACAGAGATTCCCGAACTAAGTGGCCCTTGGTTTTCGACAGCAAGCGTAACACCATACCAGAATATGTCTTTATGGTATTTGTTAGGTATAGCTAATATACGTTTTTATAACCGAATGACCGAGGTTGACGACGCCGAACTGAACGACAGAACAAAATTTCTCAACACAATTAAATCATCTGTTCTCAACGCGGGTATAGATTTAAGAATGCGGATTAGATACCTCACAGCCCCAACTATGGGAAGCATTACAGTTAAGTTTAGGGGGATTGTATAAAAATGTTACAAAGTGCTGTTGAGCAAGCGTTAAGCGAACTAAACAAGAATGATGAAGAAAGAATTGACTTAGCCAAAGGGTTAAAGGACCCAAATCAACATGGATTTGTTGATTTAGTTAGGTATTTTCTAGGTGTTAATTACCCTCCGATTAGCTTTTCAGACGTCGAACCATTTTTAGAAGTACCACAACAATAGAACTATATAGTTGAACTTTTAGGGGGCGGATTTTCCGCTCCCTTTAGGGATTGGAGGTGATCCATTGTACCAAGCACGAATTTTAGACAAAGACAGACAACTCAAAGCTGTTCTGCCCGGCGTTAGGTGGCACTATAACCGGCGGATTAACGAGGCGACAGAAATCAGCATCTACATCCCAAGAGAAACCATAGACGAGGTGGTTGCACCAGACCACCCGCTCTATGGCTTTTTTGGTGC
>JAKOQC010000513.1 GCA_029778565.1 bacterium | reverse complement strand
TACCATACCACGCCGCGTTTACACTGACAATCACATGGCATATGTGGCAGAATGCCTTAATAACATAAACAAACGCCGTGACCAAGTACGCGGAGTAAAAATCACCTACGAGCCACCTGTCCTAAGACATTTCTTAGCCCGTTTTGAGTGGGCTTAAACACATCTCTCAGTGGGGCGTAAGCACACCATGGCTGCGCCCCTTTTTGTTATTGCCTCTTATGTGGGAATAATTGCGGGGTTACCAGCGTAGCACTTCCATTCTTCGCATTAGGCAGCTTGCCTCTTGTTGTTGCCATAGCTTTGATAACAGAGAGTGTAATAACATGGCTGGAGTAAATAATCTAAATGAAGTGCACCACAAAACGTTTTAGAGCACTGATAACCATGGGCACGGCCTGAGGTGGAGTTTTTCTCTTCATTTTCATATTCCTACTTGGCGCAGAACCCTTTTTGTCGCTAAGGTCTTGGTTAATTATGAACCGATAAGCTTCTTAATGGACTTAGCGAAGGCTGATTTTATCTGCGTTCTTCTGTTCCTTTTCTTACCTCATGTGGTAGGTCCTGACTCATCAATATGGACCTTAGAGCTGGGTCTAATTGCATTTAATAGGTTTCCTAAAGGGGGCCGAAAAGCTTTCTCGATGAAATTACTGCTCTAATAAGTTGTTGCCATTTCTGCGTCTATATGAGAAGCTAACAAGATAGATCCTCCGCGCTATGTCAGGAGTAAACATTGTATATAAACAAGCTGATGGATGCTATACAAATACTGCAAAGGTAAAACTATAGACTTTCCTTCTATAGAAGTGAATTGTACTTTAATGCGCATTTTCCCTTTTTACTTCTGTTCATGGATACACGTTTATTTCAGCAAGTTCAAAATAACTCACTTCATTAGAAATGTAGGTTTCGTATTTCCACGTTTTCCCAGGTAACAGATCGTCAACCCAAACGACAGTATTGCCAATTTGATTTCCATCTTCGTCGTATAGCCTAAAACTTACACTAACAGAGTCAAGTTCTACAGACGAAATATTTTTAAAGCTACCAACAATGTATCTACTACCATAAGAATCCACTATAATGTGCGGCGTAGCGGTCATTGCTAAATAAGAAGTATAGTCTACGTTTGACTTGATATGATTTTCTGTCTGATTTTCCGTCTGGTTTTCTGCCTGATTTTCTGCTGACTCTACTGTTTCTCGCTCTTGAGCTGACTTAGAAAATTCTTCTTGCAATTGTTTCCATTCCTCTTGTTGCCACCATGGCGCTTGAGATGTTTCTGGCTCTTCTTTCGCTGTTTTTTGTTGTTGAAATACTTCCCATTCTTCCTGTATAGTTTGTAATCCATTGTATCCTACCATTACTGCAAAAAGGAAGATTATTACAAACAGTGCAACTGCTTTCCAACCCTTCATTGCTTATCGCCTCTATTAAGCTCGTTGAATATCTCGTTAAACATTTTGTCAACCCATTGCTGTGTGTCATTGAAGAAAAATACATGTTTTGCTTCAAATTTATCTTGATCTGGTAATTCTCGATCAAGCTTTTTAAGGTCTCCGTAACTTGTTGGAGTAATCAGAAAATAGTCGAGCAGAACATCGTTCCTCTTTTCTCTTGCGTTTACGTTTTGT
>JAKOQC010000512.1 GCA_029778565.1 bacterium | reverse complement strand
TAGAGGTAGCTACCATAACGATACCTCTAAGTCTTTAATTTATGGGGTATTCAATGCTTCAACATCAAGCCAATCAATAAGCCTAAATGCAGGTCGGGTTTATCTCCCATACTTAACAGCAGGTGTAGGTACTAAAGCTGTAAGGTGGGATGCTACAAGAGGGCTGGTACTGGCAGACACAACAGTTAGCGGCGGCGGCGGTCGCTGGACGGCAAGGGTGGGCAGTACCACATCATCTGCAACGCCTACAATAAATACCGATAATTACGACATCTACAAATTGACGGCGCAGACTACCGACATAACCAGTTTCACGACCAATTTAAGCGGTACGCCGGCGGATGGTGATATACTTGAAATTCAGATTACCGGCACGGCAACAAGGGCAATAATTTGGGGTAGTTCATTTGTGAGCAGTACGGTTACGTTGCCAGCAACAACATCATCAACGGCAACGCTTACGGTCATTCTTCAATACTACACAACATCTTCTTATGGTACAAACAAATGGGTATGCGTAAATTATTATTGATACTATTCTTACTTCCTGTTATTGCATCTGCTCAAAGCCCGATGTATAAATTGATTGGGAAAAAGAATTGCCAAATTTTAGATTCTGACAGCCTACCAACATCCATTTATTCATTCAGGCAACTAAACTCTTGCAGGTATTCAGGAAACTGTGTAACCGTACGCAGACAAAGCGATAGTGCAACAAGCACTTTTGCTTTCATTAATGGTTTTGTAGATACGGCTGGCATTAAATCGTTTATAGGCTCTTCGGATGCTTATGTAAAATATTTTTATGACCAGACAGGCCATGGAGATACCATGACCCAAACAATAATTGCAAGCCAACCAAAGATTGCGACTGCCGGAGCCTTACTTTATAAAGGTGGCCATTTGTGTATTCAGTTCGATGGTATTAACGATTATTTAGTCAAGATTAACGGTTCAAGGTTTGAAGATGAAAACTGTTCATTTTTTGCTGTTTCAAACAGAACCGGAGGAACAGACTTTGCCCCTATTGTAGCAGAAGGTTTATATTTTAATCCTTCGCCCGGTCAGGCCATGTTTTTACGAAATACAACTATAAGTCGGGCATCCGCAGCAACCTACGGTACATCGTACATACAAGCCGATGTTGGTTCTACAACAACAAACCTATCACTTGCAACAGGGATATTTTATTATCCATCTTTTTTAGTCAGCGATGGAACCTCAACCGCTACCGGAAGTTCGGTAGGTGTTATAACAAATTCAGCAAATCCATCTGTCAGCATGGGTGCGTATTTAAGGGCTTCTACAAATTTTTACGCTGGCCAACTATGCGAAGCAATCCTGTATAATACAGACAGAAGGACAGAAAGAACAACCATTGAAGCCAACATCAAATCATACTACGGATTATGAAAAAACTACTTACACTATTATCAATCTTCTTTTCCCTGGCAGCAAATGCAGCAACCTACTACATCAGCCCAAGCGGCAATGATGCAACCGGCAATGGCTCTGCAGCAAGCCCGTGGAAAACCTTATACAAGGCAACCAGTACGGTTACATCATCAGGCAACATCATCCATGTAAATGCAG
>JAKOQC010000511.1 GCA_029778565.1 bacterium | reverse complement strand
GGCACCCTGGTTGGTAGCTTTAGCCAGATATCGCCCCAAAAAGGCAGCCACCGGCGTGTGAACATGGATCAAGTCAAAATGGTGTTCCCTCAACAAATCTTTAAGCCTACGGTAGGCCTGGATGTTAGCCGGGCTATAAGGAGAACGGGCAAAAGGAATTTCCCAGCAGGTGACACCTATCCTTTCTACATCTTCCCTTCGCCCCTCGCTAGATGAGGCCGCAGCGTGAACCTCGTAGCCTCTTCCTTGCAGCATCTTCATAAAAGGGATATGAAAAGCAGCTAAATGAGTATAAACTGAAGCGATAAAAAGTACTTTACCGCTGCCCCGGTGAGGAGGGTCATCTTCCCTCGCTTTGTTTTGCAAACTACGAGTCACCTTTCTCAAATCCCTTCCGCTGTAATAACTCCCGATAAAGCCCCTCCCACTGGTCTACCACCCGCTCGAGGCTATAATTTGCCTCTATATGCGCCCGGCCGGCTCTCCCCATAGCCCATCGCTCGGCTTCCGAGAGAGACACACACCCACAAAACGTAAAGTCGCCGAGTATACCCCGATACGGTTTCAAATCAAGCTACAACATATCAATTCTAGCATGACAAAACACAATCATCTGTCAATCCCTTCTTAATGCGTTATTACAGATACATAAATTTCAAATAGAAGCATTAAGATCAAAATTAAGGATAGAATGGCTGGAGAATAAAAGAAGGTTTCGCTCATATTATGGATAGCAGATGCCAACATCCCGATTAATACCATATCTTCGATATTTGTTTGTCTAAGTGTAATCACCCTTGCTAAGGCATGTAAAATAGCCCATACTAAAGGTAAAATAAAAAGGAGGAGACCAAATATGCCAAAGTCAAATAATACTTCGATATAAAAATTGTGAGGTGTCATAAAAGTACCATAGATAGAGACTTCGGCACCCGATCTGAAACCAGCTCCAAATAGCTGACTTATTAAGCTCATTTCTGTCCATTTGCTATACCAAATATTCCAAATTGTAACTCGCTCTTCAAGACCCTCTATGTCTGCACCTAATCCAAAAGCTCCTAACCAACTTGCTGATTCTGTACTAAGTAAAGCAACAGCGCTTACCATAAACAATACCATTATCACTATTAATGCCAAAACTGTATTTATCAGCTTTACTTTAACTCTACCCACAGCTAATGCTTTTAGGCCATGCACAATTAGTACAACACAAATCGCTACTGCACCGCTTAATATTGCACTACGTGAAAAAGTGGTTAGTATAGCTACTACACCTAATAATGCTAAAATTAAACGCTCCCTATTAGCTGTGCTCGGTAAGAAAGAAAGACACAACGGTACTAGTAAAAGCAAAATTGCTCCGGCTGAATTCGGGTTACCAGTAAAACCCACTGCCCGTTGTATCCATCTATCCTCCACTTTACGTGCCCTCCAAAAAGCTTGCTCTGGATATATGGGTCCAAGCCAAACAGACAATATAGTCCCAATTATTACAATAGAAGTAATGAGCAAAAATATACGACTTGTAACTTTTAATTGATTATTTTTTACAGCATCTACCAAGTAACCTGAAACCATTCGAAACACCAAAAAAGCGTAAACAAAGAATTGGCTTGCGTACAGCATAGAAGTCATGTTCTGAGAAACAAAAGATATCAAGAGAGAATATATCGAAAACACAACCATTCCATAAGCTGGTGTGGAGTAAAACAAGCGCTTAACTCTAATTAAGTGCTTTGGTGAAAGCATTATCCATATAATTAGGCCAACTAAGCCCAGTGACAAATTAGCCCTACCAGGTAATCCAGCCAAACCGCCAAGCGATATTTCTGGTGCTATAAGTAAACAGAATAGAAAAATAAAAAAGCCCAAATGATCCTGTTTCACTTAGTTAACATCCTTGTTATCTTTTTAAAGTACACCTTAAGAACTCTGCGGCAAAATTTGGCAAGCGAGAATAATACTAAAAACAGCCAAGCAAAGAGATTTATGTAACCCTCTTTATATACTCGATAATAGGTGTCAAGCTGCCCTTTTTCCATCTTCCACAAATCAGCACTTAAGCCTCCTTCGCCGTAAGGAGCTTTATATAGGTAAGCTAATGGCAAATCTAAAAAAGCACATTGATAACCCGATAAGGTAATCTGTAACCACAG
>JAKOQC010000510.1 GCA_029778565.1 bacterium | reverse complement strand
CTCCGCCAGAAGTTCCAGGGCAGAAACCCGGGCATGAGAAACGTGCTCGGGTTTCTGCTTCTGGTGCCCGCAGGTCGCACCGGGGCGTCGGGTGGTGTTGGGGTCAGTGCGCGCCCGAGAAACGTCCTGGGTGGCCTCTGGGGCCGTTTGGGACAGTTCTCGGACGACGGCGAAGGGCGGGGTGTGCTCGGTGGCGGTGACGTCTTCGGCGTCGATGAGGAGGCGTTCGTACATGGCTTGGTTGAGCAGTCGCCGGGACTGTGGTTCGCAGTGTTTGTAGAGCAGGCCGCAGCTGTGCAGGAGCCGCAGGACGATCTCGAGCCGTTCTTGGAGTGTGTCGACGTCGGTGGTGGCGGCAGCAAGCTGACGCTCAGCGTCGGCGATCTCGGCGGCCAATTGGTCTTGGCGCTTCTTGAGCTCGTCGACGGGGATGGCGTCGTTGAGGTAGGCGTCGACCAGTTTGGTGCGGGTGCGTTCGAGCTTGTGCAGCCGTTTGGTTTGTGCGGCCACGACCCGTTCGCTCTCGGTTTCATGGACGGCCATGACGGCGTCGACCTGGCCTCTCACGGCGGTGATGGTCTCCTGGCTCAGGACCTCGTTGAACCATTGGCGGGTGACAGCAGCTTCGACCCGTTCGGCGGGTAGGTAGGGCAGTTGGCAGGTGGTGCGCTTCTTGTTGCGTCCGAGGCAGAAGAAGTAGCCATAGCGCTGGCCGTTCTTGCCGGTGGAGCGGGAGTAGCCGAGGCGTTGACCGCAGCGGGCGCAGAAGAGGCTGCCCATCAGGTAGTGGCCGGTCTTCCAGGAGCGGTCACCAGCGATCCGGCGGCTGAGGCGGATGGCTTGGACTCGGTCCCAGGTGGTCTCATCGACCAGCGGCTCGTGCTTGCCCGGGTAGGTCACACCCTTGTGGACGACCAGGCCCTTGTAGTACGGGCTCGTGAGGATGCGATGCACCTGGCTGGAGCTCAGCGGCACCGCCGCCCGTGTCGCTGTTGGGCGGGTGACCATGCCCCGGGCCTTGAGTTCATCGACCAAGTCGGTCAGCGAGTACTGGCCGGTGGCGTACGCGGCGAAGGCCCAGGCGATGTGCGGTCCGCGCTCGGGGTCGACTATCACCGACTTGACCTCATGCCCGTCGACGACCTGGGTGCGGTTGAGATAGCCGAGTGGAGCGTAGCCGGGGGTGCCCCCGCGGCGGGCCTTCTCGTTCATGCCCTTGCGGGCTTCTTGGCCGAGGTTGTTGGAGTAGAACTCGGCGATGGTGGCCATGATGCCGTGCACCAACATGCCGCTGGGGCTCTCGTCGATGTTCTCGGTGCAGCTCACCAGCTGGGCGCCGGCCTCGCGGATGGCGACGTGGATCAGGACATCGTCGCCTCGGTTGCGGGCCATGCGATCGACTTTGTGCACGATGACGTAGTCGATGTCGCGAACCTTCAGCCGCTCCAGCATGGCTTGCAGCTGCGGACGATCAGCCGAACGCGCCGAGTTGCCGGCGTCGATGAACTCCTCGACGATCACCGCCCCGAGCTGGTCGGCCTGGCGGGCACAGTCCTGACGCTGGGCCGGCAAGCTGTAGCCCTCGGCCTCACCGTCCCGGTGGGCTTGGCGGGCCGTGGAGACCCGCAGGTACACCAGCGCCCGCTTGGCGGGTGAGCTGGTGTTGTCGGTCCTGGTGCTGGTGGCAGTGGTGCTCGTCGTAGCTCCTTCCGGTTAGTTAGTAGTCTTTCAATACAGGTCGCGTCATTCTCGCGTTTTCCGACGACGGTTGTCAACGGGGTTTCGGGGGAATGTGCAGGTCAGAGGATATATTTACACTGATGGTGCAACGACCTCCTATCTACGACTTCGCACATCCTCTCGCTGCCGTCAAGGGCACTGAGCATCCGGTGAGCGTCACTGTGCGCCGCCCGGGCGCCGGTCAGGCCTACCGCCTCGCCGACGAACCCTCCGCAACCCGCCGGCCGGCCGAGGGGCATCAGCAACGACACCGCGCTGAATTGCCCCAAAGAGTCGGTCGCGAATACGCCCCGGAACCAGGCCCCGACCAGGTCCATTGCCAAGCAGGTGCCGTTCAGTTACGAGCCCGACCGCAGGATCCCGGTTACCGGGTGCCGCACCAGCGTGACGTTCCCGACGAGACGGCCGAAGAACGTAGAGAGTCGTTGGCGAAACGGTCATGGTTCCACCCGCTGACCAGGGAGATCCCACCCTCGAGCCGTGCAGCGACGGAACGGCCGACGGGACGGGTGACCTGCCACTGAACAACAGTGTTGTTAAGTTAACGCCTCCTGCCACGAGCCCTCGCAAGCTTGGCCCGCGTATGGAGTACCGCCTTTCACGCGATCAGTCCCAGGCTCGCTGCCAGTCCCTTGACTTGGGTCTTGTGCCCGTTTACTCTCCGCGGAACTGGTCAGAGTCCGGCTGCACCGACATTCGGACGAGTGCAGTATGCGGACGAGCGCGGGCTTAGATTGCTGGTTCAGATGTGCCCTGAGTCGGCCCCGCGAGTACGAAGCAGGAAGGGGCTAGATGAAGGGACGGACCATCTGCCGAGCCGCCTCTGCGGTTGCAGTAGTCGGCGGTAGTGCGCTGGTATGGCCCGCATCACCGGCAAACGCGCACTTTGATTACTGCGGTGGAGTCTACATGCGGTGGCCCGGTAATCAGGTCGATTACTGGCAGAACAACATGCCTTACGACTACCCGACTGCGCTTCTGAACGCTGAGAACTCGTTCGATGGGCGTACGGTGTTCTCCTTCGGTCGGACGGGCACCCCTCCATGGGAGGCAGGTTCATCCGCCAGGATCGCCGCCTACTGGGTCAACGACCAAAACATGGGTGCCAGTGCCATCACCGCCTTTTTCTGGGACGGCAACTGCCACCTGACAGATGCTCGCATTGAGTTCAATCACTACAAAATGAGTGGCTACTCGACGGCCAAGAAGCAGTCCACCTCAGCCCATGAACTCATGCACGCCATCGGTGGAAACGCCCGAACTGCCGATGGCAAGGCGTGGAACACAGAAGTGAATGATGGTTGCTCACTATGGTCTCTATTCCAGCAGTCTGACAGCTGCCGCTGGGATACTAAGGGAATCAACGTTCCTCAGTCGCATGACTCATCGGATATCGATTGGGTGTACTGATGATGAACAAAGCGCGCATTCTCACTGCTCCTGCTCTGGCGACCGTTCTAGGCCTAGGAGCCATCAGCTGTTCGCAGTCAGGGCCAGAGGCGAGTAGTTCTGGCACCACGTTGCCCAACGTAGAGGTGCATGCTGCCTATCCAGTCGTAGCATCCTCGCCAGCAGACTTGCTCCGAGTTTCCGACGTGGTCCTAGTTCGGCGCAAGGGCGCTGAACGCTTGATCGGCAAGCCTGAGAAGCGTCTGTCTGCGGATCCTCGGGCGCCGCTCGTGGAGCACTATGAACAGGACTTTGAAGTCGTTCGTTCATTCAGCGAAAAGGTCAAGGCCGGGTCGCAAATCCGCGTCGGACGAACCTGGCGGAACTACACAGGCGTCGCAAACGTCGTACACACTGATGACGTGCCGCCGTGGGTTGACCAGGTCTACATTCTCGGTTTGCACGACGTCGACGGCGCTGGCGAGCGCTTCATCCCCGTCGGCGGCCCCAACGGTATCATCGCCTTTGGCGGCTATGCCGACAAGCCGATTCAGGACCAAACGGGGTCGCTGACAGCCAAGGGTCTCCCCTTGGTGGACGATTCAGTGATACTGCGTGGCCGAAACGGAAAGTCGCTCAGCGCTGTGCTTCAGGAGTTCGAGAGTCGTTCAACACAAACGGCTCCCCCGCCGAGCCACGAGGATTCCCACGAGAGCACACCGCCCACGACGGTGGCAACAAGCCGTTGACGGTCTTCGCTCTTCGGCCACTCGACGAAGGGGACTACACAGCGCTCTATCGCATCGCTGTCGAATTCGGCTCCAAGTGGTACCGAGTGGGCAAGTTCGCCACATCACCAGCCGCCTTCCGCGAAGCGCTGTGGGCAGACGTTTCGATCCAGTACCTGGCCGAGGTTCGGGAGAGGGACCGGACGATTCCAATTGCCCTCCTGGCGATTCATTCCGTGTCGGTCACCGACCTCGTGGCTCATCTTGATGTCCTCGATCTAGGTATCGGCGAACCAGCCGTCGTGAATTCGGCAGCATTGGAGATGGTCGAACATGCCTTCCGCCAGTTGCCGCTGCGCAAGCTCTACTACACCTTTCCTGAGTTCGTCGGCAACGCGCTAGCCGGTGATGCTCGCGTTGTTGAAGAGGGCAGGCTCCGAGACGACGTGCGAGCTGACGGGAAGTACTTCGACCGCGTGATCCTCGCCGTCTATCGGCCAACGTAGTTCTCGTGTCACAGCAGCGCGCTCCTCATGATCGCCTCACCGGTTCTCGAGTCCGTCTTCGCTCATTGGAACCAACCGATATCGAATGGCTGCGGCGCCTAGAACTAAACCCCAGCGGCCTAGGTCTGAGCTGGCGGTATCGCGGGTCAACCCCTGACTCGCAGACCTATCTCCAACAGTTGTGGACGGGCGTACTGGTTCAGTTCGGCATCGTGAGACCACCCGACGACCATATCGTTGGAACGGTGGCTGCATACAACGCCGACCTACGTAATGGTACGGCATGGTTGGCGGTTAGCACTGACCCCTCTGCGCGAGCGCCTATCGGAACAGGAATGCGCGCAGTTGTACTCTTCGTTGACTGGCTATTCGCCGAGTACCCAATTCGGAAACTGTACTGCGATGTTACAACAACAACGCTATCTCAGTTCGCCGTTGTCCGCCGATACGCAGAAGTCGAAGCGGTATTGTCTAATGACGCTAGGACTGCAAATGGATATGAGGACCGTCTCTACTTGGCGATTTATGCGGATTCCTGGCACCGACTCGTCGCTCCGCAGATTCGACGCGCTCGCACGGCGGGGAGGATCTGAGCGACACAGCGGCGCCCTCCGTGGTCAGCGTGCCAGACTACTGATTGCAGTGTGTGCAGTGGCTCTCGTTTCTGTCGGGTGTTCGCGGCGGTACGATGTCTCTGGCCTTTCTTGTCCCACGGACCGAGTCGAAGGGGTTGCGATCGAAACCGAGCCCACGCTGACCGCACCTGAGCAAGCGCTTCAGGTCGCTGCACGAGCAACGAACACCGCCTCGGAAAGCTGGCATGAGGAGACAAGAAGTGACGATTCAGTTACGTGGATCCAGCGGGACAGCGATGGTCGGATCAGTGCCCGAACATCCGCTGAACGGACCGCAACGGGCTGGACCTCATCCGGTGCGACCCGGTGTGCGTGAGGCTCCGTTGTAAGAAGGGGTGTCCCGTCTAGTGGTCCGTCGCTGAAATACCAAGGTGGGCTAGTGTTGGGTCATGCCGGTGATCACCCGTCCATCAAGCCACTGACCAACGATCGGCGAGAGGGAGCTATCGTTGACCCGCCAGCCCTCACTGCAGAGGAGACGGTATGGTCGAGGATTACCGAGCGCACGTCGCGCAGATCGAGAAGCATCTCGAGCCGTGGGCGTTCCGGTCGGACGGAACCGATTTCTTTGTTGATGGCACCGAGGTATGGCGATACTACGAGACCCAGTGGGGCCAGCTTGACACCGGTTCACGCCTGAAGAACCGGACGCCTCTTAGTATTGAGCGCGATCGGATTCTCTTCTCAGACGAGTACCGTCGCCTTAGCGACAAGTACCACGTGCTGTATCACCGGCGCGGCAAGACGGTCCGGAACTACACCACTCAAGTTGTTCGGGCCGCTCAGATCGCCGATTCTTGTGGCCGAGCACTCGGTCTGAACTCGGACTTAACGAGCGCAATAGCGTTGGGGAGCAAGGTGGGTTCGGCCTCCTTCATCCATCGTTCGAAGAAGGTCATCAACACCTGGTTGCAGCAGAAGCTAAAGGACGAGGACAATCGGGTTCCCGCCGGACAGCGACAGGCCGCCAGCGAGTCGCCCGCTGATCTCCGTCTCTTCTACGGGAACCGTGACGAGCTGCCCCTACCGGGGTGGCTGGCGGGGATCGACGTTTCCGTCGTCAAGGAGCTCTCCAGGTACTTGCCGTGGGCCGCGGGCGACACCCAGGAGACTCCGTACGCGAGCGGGAAGGAGAGCTACCTCCTGTTGTGTACAGACCCGTTCCGACGGCAGGCCTTGGGCAAAGCGTTTCTCCCCCAGACCATGTATGGAGTCTGGCGACATTCCCGCAGCGCCGGCACCCAGGCCTTCGAACACAAGTCACCTCTGTTCCCTGATAAGAACGCTCCGGGGTTGAACGAAACGCATGCAACTCACGAGGCGTCGTTGGTGCGGTTCGCCGACGACATTTCTTGGGTGATCGAGAACATCAACGATGCCAACCGAGCCGCACTCGATGCCGGCCTCGGGGACGCTGTGTACGGTGAACTGTCAAAGCGACTGACGTCGATCGATGCGCCACCACAGCTTCGGCTGGCCGTAGCCGACCGGGACCCGGGTCTGCTTTACACCTACTTCATCTTGGACCTGGTCGACTCATCACGCGAGCGTCTCCAGGCGGGCTTCACGGCGATCTCGGACCCTTCGGGCGAGCTGACCATCGCGCTGTCGTCAGAAGCGACGCGCATGCTGGACGCCCTGGTCGAGTTCCTAGAGGATGCAGTCTTCACGCACAATCGGCGTCTTGAGCATCGCAACACGATGCTTGATGTGATTGCCACCACCTGTTTGGACATGATCTTTGAGCCCAGCACCGGTGCCGGTGAATATCTCATCGACCAGAAACAGCGGACCCTGCGATGGTCGGAACCTGAAACCGAAGCGGTGAAGGCGCTACTCGACAAGCCACTCCACAGGATCCAGCTCTCCGTCGACCTTCTCGCATCGCTCTCCGATCGTGAAGTACTAGAGTTCGCCGGTCTTGAAGCCCTCTAGCAGAGGACCTCGCCTTGAGCTTCGCCCAGATAGCCGCCTCGCTGTGCGCCGATACCCTCGCACGAGTTGACGCCCTTCGCGACCAGTATGCCGGAGCGGAGGAGATCGAGGACTACTGGGCCATGGTAGACCTCGCTGCCAGTTCCGCCTACCGAGCCGCGCAGGGAGAATCAGCAGCCTATTATCACACCGAACTCCTCCTCACCGTGATCGACAACGTCGTCAAACCATACGCATCGTCGGTCGTGATGAAGGAGATGGGAGACGGGGCGATACTGCATGCCCGGAACTTCCGTGACCTGCTCGAGCCCGTGCTCCTCATCAGAGCCGTCGCCGCGCTCCTGTCGTCCCGGAGCCCAGGCCCCCAGCACTTCATGGGTATCAGAGCCGGCTTCACCTACGGCCCTACGCGCAGGCTTCTCCGGGAAGGACGAGAAGATCACCTGGGTGGCGCGCTCGATCGTCTCGCTCGGGTGACTTCCTGGCACTCGCCACACAGCAACCTCCTCCTTGGTGCTGAGGTGATCACCGCCACCAACCGGACGGTCCTGGCCGAGTACCCAGGCCTGTCCCTTGCTACGACAGAGGTGATCCCGACACATGTCACCAAGATCGGTGCTCCCGTGCATATCTATCCCTTGGTGATCGATGACAGAATGCTCGCTGAGTGCGCTACGCAGTTCCGCGCTTGGAATCGACCCTCGGGTGGTTGAAATGTCCACTACTTCGGTGGATAATGCAGAGGTGAGGTAGCGGTCTGCCTTTCTGCTGTCACACCTATCAGACGTCGATTCTGGTAGGTGCCCGCAACAGAAAGGTGAACCATGATCAGTACGATCCCAGTAAGCTCGTCCACGGCGAGTGACGTTCTCCGCGGCCTATCGCAGATCGAGTCGCTCTACGAGCACAGCCTTACACTCCTCGCCATCAAGCTCGGAGAACAGGAGCAAATCATCGGCTGGACACCTGTCTTCACAGGTTTCGAACACACCTCACTGATGATCTTCGCCGACAGTAGCAAGAGTCTCGAAGACTTCATCGAACACCTGATCAGAGACTCGCTCTGGCGCACCATCCTCACCAAATGGGCTCATTTCTGCGATAGCCAGTAGCGAGGTTAGGCCTCGGCCTTCCGACGTTCGGAAGGCCGAGGCAGCGTTCCCACTATCGCGAGGAACTCCGACCAACATTGAGCTCCCAGTACCGGTCGCGGTTAGGTCGAGATGGCTCGGGAACTCGGTAGTCCACCGCTGTCATCTCCGGCTCGATAGATTGATGCTCGGCTCAATCGTCGCGTGAGCTGAAAGAGCCGCAATGGGCGACTATCTGTCTTCAAGGATCCGCAATAGGTTCGTCCAAGGTATTGATTTCTGCCTTTCCTCCACAAGGGCCGCCATTGTTTACGTCTTAGCTTTAGCTAAGGCGCAAACAACAGTAGAATTATGAGAACCGTGGTTCGGTAGAATTCAGCGCGCAGTGAAACAAATAAGTTTACTTATTTGATTTCCAAGCACTGAATGGAGGTCGCTTTAGCGACAATCCCACTCTCTCCGCCAGTTTGTATTCTGGTACAATATTTACATGACACTTCTTGTTGTTATTTTTTTTATGATTGCTGGTCCGATGGTTGTAGAGATTGTTGGCTATTTTTGGCATCGATTTTTAGAACACGAGGGTAAGGCCGGTGAATTCATTCGGTATCGACACTGGCTACACCACGAGCAAGATTATCCTACTACCAATTTACGCCCAAGCAAGAAATACCACAAAGCTGGTTCGTGGAGTTGGTATGTTATGGCATTGTTACTGGTTGTAGCAGCCTATATTCTCGTTCCTCGGCCTTGGAGTATTATTATGATTATCTCGGGGCTAATATATGCCAAGTTTGTAACCAGTGCTTTTCATGCTAGTTTTCATAAGAAAAATTACTGGCTCAACCGATACGGCTGGTATAAAAAACTAGTTAAGCTACATGATATTCATCATTACAAACCCGTTAACTTTGGTATAAACTTCTTTTTTATGGATAAACTTTTTAAGACGTATAGCGAAAAGCAGCCCAGTGCAACTAAAATTATTTTTCCAGACTTGCCTAAAGAGAAATTTCGGGCAAAGTTAATGCGGAGTGCGCGTACATGAAAGACTTGCGTACAGAACATAAGCAACAACTTGCTAGCTTAAAAGCAGCACTACATGGTAATACCTTACGACTAAAAGTGAGAAAAAAAACCATTTCTAATCTCTTTCGATATGAAGGCAGGAACTTAAGCGAATACAAAGAAGTTGATCTACGAGCGTTTAATAAACCGCTGTATATAGATACCAAAAATCAAACACTCGAAGTTCAGGGCCTCACTACATATGAATCTATTGTGGATTTTTGTTTGCCCCATGGTTTTTTGCCAACAATTACTCCCGAGCTGAAACATATTACCATTGGTGGCGCGATGGTAGGCATTGGTATTGAGTCGAATTGTTACCACTATGGGTTTGTGCACGATGGCTTAATAGAAGCTGATGTATTATTGCCAGACGGCAAAATAGTTACCGTCGATAGCCGAGGAAAATACAAAGATCTGTTTTACGCCTTACCAAATTCGTATGGCAGTTTGGGATACATTCTGCGAGCAAAGATAAGATTACGCAGTGTAAAGCCATACGTGCGCTTGCATACCAAAAAAATTGCTAACACCAAAGATTTAATTACCGCCCTTAAAGATGCTAGCCAAGAAAAGCACATCGAACATATTGAAAGCTTGGTATATAACAAAAATCGAATGTTTATGACTGTCGGTGAAGAAATTGACAAACCAGATAAACTGACAAGTATCTATGGTAAAAATCTATTTTATAAAGAGATTAGTCGTGAAGGAGTGATTGATTTAACCACCAAAGATTATATTTTTCGGTACGACCCAGAGTGGTTTTGGAACATTCCACAAGATGGTATTTATCAGCTCTATCGAAAAATTAGTCCAAAGCGGTTTCGCAACTCAGGGTTTTTTACTCGCTACAACAAGTTAGTAGCAAAATTAAAAGGTAAAGTACCAAATCAGGTTGAAGATGAAAATCTCGAAATGCTTATACAAGACTGGGAAGTACCGTGGCGACATGCCAAGTCTTTGTTAGATTTTGCTCTAGATAATGTAGATTTAGAGTGGCGACCGTGGTTAATTACGCTTATTAAGACATCCGCCAAGGCTACAAATTATCCTATGGAAAAAAATGAGCTGTATTTAAACTTGGGGTGTTACAGCTTTGCGGTTAAGCAAAAAGGGGCAGAAAAATATCACAACACAAAAATTATGGATGAGTATTGCTTTACGCATAATGGTATAAAAATGCTCTATTCCTCGACATTTTTACCCGAAGCTGAGTTTAATGCTATATATAATGGTGCGGCTTATGCAAAAGTGAAAGCTAAGTATGATCCAAAACAACTACAACCAAGCCTGTACGAAAAAACTGTCAAAGCAGCTTAATCAGTTGTAATCTGTAAAAATTATGCTATATTAATATCAATAAAAAAGGAATATTATGGCAGAATCAGAAAAGAAAAAACTAGCAAAAAAATTGCTAGCTCAAGCCGATGTTAAGATAAATGGTAAAAGACCGCAAGACATTAAAGTTACTGATGAGCGTTTTTATGATAGGGCTTTAAGTCATGGTAGCCTCGGTATTGGCGAGAGTTATATGGATGGTTGGTGGACAGCCAATAAGCTTGATAGATTTTTTGAAAATGCTTTTCAGGCTGATTTGCGCGATAAAGTTACCAAGAATTGGCGTTTAGCTGCCTATGTTATTAAGGGTTCGGTCATTAATTTTCAAATGGGCAAGCGAGCATATAAAAATGCACAGAAACATTATGATATTGGTAACGATCTCTACGAGCCAATGCTCGGTAATACTATGGCTTACACTTGTGGCTATTGGGACAAAGGTGCAAAGACACTCGATAAGGCTCAGGAAGATAAGTTTGAGTTAGTTTGTCAGAAGCTTGGCCTAAAGAAAGGCATGAAGGTACTCGACCCAGGTTGCGGTTGGGGAGGACTCTCGAGATATATGGCCGAAAAATATGGTTGTGATGTAACCTGCTTTACACCTGCCAAAGAACAAATTGCCTATATTAAAAAACATTCAAAAGGTCTCAAAGTAAAACCAATTCTTTCAACCTGGCAAGATTATAAAGGTAAAACTAAGTTTGACCGAATTGCCTCAATAGGTATGATGGAGCATGTTGGACCAAAGAATTATGAAAAATACTTACGTCGTATGGCAGAAATTTTAACCGATGATGGAATTATGTTGCTCCATACCATTGGCGGAAACAAGAGTACACATAGTCTCGATCCTTGGATTGATAAATATATCTTTCCGGGTGGTGTTTTGCCTAGTGTAAAACAATTAGCTGCTGCTTTTGAGGGACTCTTTATCTTAGAAGATTGGCATAATCTTTCTACAAATTACGACAAAACCTTGCTTGCTTGGTATAACAACTTTAAAGCATCTTACCCTAAACTAGATCACAAAAAGTATGACATTCGATTTTATCGTATGTGGGAGTTCTATTTGCTTACTTGTGCTGCATTGTTCCGTACTCGCCAAACTCAACTCTGGCAAATTGTACTGAGCAAAAAGGGAGTAGCAGGCGGCTATAAAAGTATCCGCTAAATAAAAAGCCTTCAGACGTGTTAGGTCTGAAGGAGTGGTGTACACACCTCCTTTGAGGAGGGAATGTACGGGGTTCAAAGCATCGGGAAGTGCGTCTTAGTGGGCTTTGACCGTATGGGTCTAGGCAAGCAGACGAGTCGAGAAGAATACATTTGTTGGGCTGGTGTTGCATGTGTGCCCTTAGTTTTTGCTTTTTGTTGATTGTGCCCTGGCTGTCATAGGTGGCCAGTCGCATATAATTATAATATATAATATTGTAAAACACAATAAAATGCCTAAAATTTATCGAACCGAGTAAACGGCTTGTGGTGGTTCGCTAGCTTCTTCTACGGTACAATTATAGGTATGAAAAAAACCACAACTTGGAATCTTGATGATATTGTAACGCTTGAGGGTTATGGAGAGCTTCTCGAGGATGTAGAAAACCGATTACCTCGCTATAGCGAGTTCTTTGAAATGTTTAGTCCAGATATGAGCGTTGACGTATTTGAGGAGTTTTTGGCTTTTGATGAGGTGATAGATGAAGATATGATTCGTCTTGGTGGTAGGGTAATGCTTATGGAGTCTGCTGATATTAAAGATAAACAGGCAATGCAACTTAAAACCCGACTGAAAAATCTCGACCTACAGCTTAGCTCGGCCACAATAGCCATTTCTCAGTGGTTAAAAGGTAATGAGGTTGAAGGAAAACCTCGTCTAGACGATGATAACGCCAAGCGATTATTTGCGGTAGCGGGCGATTTGGAATATGGTCTACACTTTGGTCGTAAGGCTGCAGGGTATTCGTTACCACAAAAAGAAGAACTGATAATTCGCAATAAAGACTCGAATGGTGTGGGGGTAGTGAATGATCTTTATAATATGATAACCAGTGATTTTCGTTTTGAGTTTTGTCCACCCGGCAAAAAAGTCTGTACTATTGACACTATAGATGAGTTGAATCGATACACCTTTTCGGCAGACCCGGCCGAAAGGCAAGAGGCATTTCGGTCTCGTTTTGAACAATATGAAAAAAATATCGAAAAGCTATTTGTCTCTTACCAAGCAATTGTAAAAAATTGGGTGTATGAAAGTAAATTACGTGGCTATGCTTCACCCATTTCGATGCGCAATGTTGATAATCACCTCAGTGATAAATCGATAGAAACTCTATTGGGTGTTTGTGAGAAAAATACCTCAATTTTTCAGCGTCTATTTCGATGGAAGGCAGAACAGTTGGGCCAAACTAAGCTGAAAAGGGTCGATTTTTACGCCCCTCTTGGTAGTGAAACTCAAACAATCGAGCTAGAACCCTCTATTGAGCAAGTTTTGCAAAATTTTCGCGAGTTTTCACCGCAATTTTCAGACTATGCCAAAATAATTATCGAAAAACAGCATGTCGATTTCTTACCCCGCGCTAATAAACGCTCTGGTGCGTTTTGTATGAGTATCGGGCCTAAAATTGCTCCTTATGTCATGACAAATTTTGCCGGCAGAATGACCGATAAATTTACTATTGCACATGAGCTTGGCCATGGCGTACATATGCTCTATGCCTCTAAACACAGCATTGGTGCTATGCATGCCAATCTACCCCTTATGGAGACAGCCTCTACATTTGGCGAAATGGTAGTTTTCGAAAAAACTCTCCTAACCACATCTGACAACCAAACAAAAAAGCAGCTTCTGGCAGAAAAACTCTTTGATAGTTATGCAACTATTATGCGACAAAACTATTTTACGAAGTTTGAGATTGCTGCACATGCCGCGAGCGAAAAAGATTTTAGTATAGAAGTGTTAAATACATTATGGCTAAATAACCTGGCTGAGCAATTTGGCGATAGTGTAGAAGTAGATGAGATGTTTCAGTACGAATGGGCGTATATCCCACATATTTTCTCGACCCCGTTTTATTGCTATGCCTATAGCTTTGGCGAGCTACTCTCTATGGCTCTATATAAGCGATACAAAGACGAGGGTGAGGGTTTTGTTGGCAAAATAGAGCAGATACTGGCAGCTGGAGGCTCTGAGGACCCTGCCGTTATCCTTGAAAATGTTGGAATCGATATGGAAGACCCAGAGTTTTGGCAGGGTAGTTTTGCTGTGGTAGAAGATTGGCTTAAGCAATTAGAAGAATTATGAAAATAAAATTCATTCTGTTTGATTTTTACAATGTATTGTATTTTCCTCGTGAAGATCGAATTAATGAGGAGATAGTAGAGTTTTTGCAGGCCAATAATCGTAAATATGGGTTTGGTTTGTTAAGTGCAGTACATATCGATTTAGAAAACTGGGCAAAAGACAGAAATCTTAAGCAATATTTTCAATTTATTAAAACAACCGAGCAGCTAGAAGTAAGCAAGAGTGAGCCAGATGTTTATGAGATGGTGGCGAATAGCTTTGAGCTTAAACCTGAGCAAGTTCTTTTTATAGATGATTTAAGCGATAATATTTCGGCTGCTAAAAAGGCTGGTTTGCAAACACTTTTATATAAGCCAAATAAAAAATTTCTCGAACAACTTTCGCAAGTTATGTAAGTTTTTCTGCCAGTTTTTGGAGTTCTTGCACGGTTTTGAGTAGGTTTTGTGCGAGCACTGGTTCGCTACATTTACCCTCGGGGGTAATTATTTTATCGGCTTGTGGGAGATTTATTTCGGCTCGGATGTCGTACATATTAAAGTTAATAAATACTTGTCGCAGCTGAGCAACGGCTCGCGAGCCACCCATCCTACCAGTTGAATAGCTCACAAAACCGACCGGCTTACCCCACCACTCCATACCAAGCCAATCGATAGCATTTTTCAGTTGTGCAGGGTAACCATGATTGTACTCTGGAGTAATAATTAGATAACAATTGCCCTCATTAATCTTCTTAGACCAAGCCTGGACAATTTTATGTGGGTATTTTTCATTAAGATCGAAAGGCTCAATCGATGAATCATCAAACGGCATCGGGTAATCTTTAAGATCGAGCAAATCGTATTGAATACCTGCAGTGTCAAGCTCGCTGCATACCCATTTTGCAACTCTTTCTCCAAGTCTTCCGGGACGTACCGATGAAAGAATAATCTTAAGCTTCACTTTTTCTCCAAGTTTAACGCGCAACTGTTAATGCAAAATCGTTGACCAGTAGTTTCTTTTGGTCCGTCCTCAAACATGTGTCCAAGATGAGCGCCACATTTGCTACATACTACCTCTGTTCGCTGCATACCGGCGCTGTTATCGGGAACAAGTTTTACCGATCCGGGTACAGCTTTATCAAAACTTGGCCAGCCAGTGCCACTTTCGAACTTTGTACCAGACTCAAAAAGCTTCTGACCACAGACAACACAGTGGTAGGTACCATCACTATGCTCATTAACGTATTTTCCAGTAAAGGGTTGCTCGGTACCTTTTTCTTGGGTAACGTATCGAGCCATTTCGTCTAACTCAGCCAGCCGTTTGCTTTTTTCTTTTGTATTCATACGTATTATTGTATCATTTCTGGTTACAATATAGGTATGAGCAAAAAAGAATTTGTACAAGCAGAGCGACAGTACACACTAGATTTATTACAAAAACTTTCGCCCAAGCAATGGCACGCATCGACGTTGTGTAACGGTTGGACAGTAGAAGATATAGTTGCTCATTTGGTAGCCAGAGAGAGAAGTACCTACAGTGATATTGGGTTAGTACTACCGAGCTTGCACTACATTCACGACAAGAAAATTAACAGTATTAAAGCCAAAGGGCATGACTATATTCTGAAAAAACTTGCACATTACCCTTGGTGGATGCCTGCTATAGCTAATACTGCAGAGTTTTATATACACAATGAAGATATTTTGCGGGGTGAACTACAAATGCAGCGACCAAGACCAAGTAAAGAGGCTGGTGAAATACTTTGGAAGGCACTGCATGGAATAACCAAAATTCGCAAAGACCTGGTGGCTGACTTGGGCAGTGTGCAGATAGAGAATATACAGACAGGTGCAGTACTTACAATAGAAAATAAGCATGCAGATAAAGACACGGTTATTGCTGGCTTACCTGGAGAACTACTATTGTTTGTTTATGGTAGACGCAGTGCTGCAAAGGTAAAAATTACTACTACTAAAATCTGATATATAATAGTGCTTATGGAAAACCCACTCCGCCGCGAGCCAGAACCAGATGAGAATATGCGCAAACGTGTCCGTAACGCAGGTATTGTGGGGGTTGGTGCACTTACGGCTCTTGGGGTAGCTGGTGTAGGCCAAGCTGCAGTTGCCGAGCGGCAGCCAATACGTCAAGACATATCAGTATCGGCAGAAGATTCTCACACAGCTCGGGCAGAAGCAGAACATATGTCTGCCGAGCAAGCCATTGAGGCAAAAAAACCGCTAGGAGAAACCTTGCAGAGCAAAGAACCAGCTGCTTGGTGGCCAACTGGCGTAAAGCAAAACTGGTTGACGATTCAGCAAGTAGCGAATGACTATATGCTCGATCCATACTTGGTAGCAACAATTGTAGCCGAAGAAAGTATGGGGCAAAATATTAATAACCCATCTGGCGCTGAAGGATTAATGCAAATAATGCCTTCTACCGCCCAAGAAATAGCTCGACTTCGCCATAGAGCAAACTATAACATGCAAGACGTTACTCAGAATCTCGACTATGGCTGCTGGCTCATTCACTATTTAGATGAAAAATATATTAAAGCACGAGGTGTAGATATTAATTCTGATATGGGTATCGCCATGCTTGCAGTTTATTATGGAGATGGCGAAGGTGCTGGCGAAGTGTGGGCTAGAAATGGATATAAAGAAGATTATCTAAGTGAGCAGGCAAAACATGTTATTCCGCTGTGGAGTGAAATGTATAAGAATCGGTCTGAGGTAAATAGCCCAATGTTTGAAAAGGCACGGGGTAAATAAACTAGTCTCGACTGACCTTTTTAGCTTCTTTATCGAGTTCCTTAAGATTGGTAGGGATAGGATTGTCTAGTAATAACTGCGCCATGTAAGTAGTGTTGTGGGCAAGATATCGAATGGTGCGGTTGGTATATAAATGCTTATCGCCACCGGCCTCAATGTAGCTAGGGCCAGGACCAGCGTCACCTACCCAGTAACTGTCAGAATTTGGCGCGATAGTGCAGCCTAAGTGTGTAAGATTAAACAGCGTATTAGCACAAATATTGTGCGCGCCATCTTCATTACCAGTAACTATACAGGCACCAACCTTGTTGTAAAGCGGATACTGCCCGGTCATGGCATCGCCATCGCTGTAACTACCATCAAGACGTTCTAGCACCATTTGACACACACTACCGCGTACCCCAAACCATATGGGTGTGGCTATTACCAAAATATTGCACGCCTTAATTTTTTCGTAAATTTTGGGCCACTCGTCGCCATTGCCCTCATCGTTGCTTACACCAAATTTAATATCGTAATCACGTACACGAATTTCTTCTGTTTCTACTTCCAACTTTTTATATTCAGCTACCGCGTGCTTAATAAGTGCACCGGTATTACTAACTGAGGGACTGGGTTTGAGGGTACAATTTAAAATTAATGCTTTGAGCGCCATAAAATATCTCCCTTATGCTTTTATTGTATAATGGATTAGATGAAACAAGAAACTCAGAAAGCTGATTTTGGTGGGGGCTGTTTTTGGGGTGTCGAAGAAGTATTCCGCACACAGCCAGGAGTAATAAATACAACCGTAGGGTATGAGGGTGGCCATGTAGATAATCCTACGTATGAGCAAGTTTGTAGTCATACCACTGGCCACGCAGAGACCGTACAGATAGAATACAATCCGCAAAAAATAACCTACGAAAAATTACTTAGTCTATTTTTTGAGCACCACGACCCTACACAAGTAAACCGCCAAGGGCCAGATGTAGGCGATAATTACCGGAGTGTCATTTTTTATCATAGTGACGACCAAAAACGACAAGCCGAAGCTAAGATAGAAGAGCTCAATAAAATCGGCAAGTTCAAAGAACCAATTGCTACCCAATTAGTGCCGGCGAAAACATTTTGGCATGCAGAGGAATATCATCAGTAGTATTTGCACAAGCGAGACTTAGGAGTTTGTTATTAAATTAAAAGGAGAAAACCATGCGAATTAAACATCGATCATTAATAGGAGTATTTTTACTAAATTGTATTACCTTAACGTTGTATCAAATCTACTGGTTCTTTATTACGAAAACAGAAATGAATGTAGTAAATTCTAGCGAGAATAAAGTACCTTTCTTTCTCTGGTTCTTTATTCCAATTATTAATATCTGGTGGTTTTACCGTTTTTGTAAGGCTATGTCTGTGGTAACAAAAGGTGCATTAAATACATGGTTGGCTTTCTTTGCGCCAGTAATTATTAGTGTGGTAGTAGGCTTTGTCTTTGGTCTTACCAACACTGCCCTTACACTCACCACAACTCAAATCACAACCTCAGCACTCGTGTCGTACGGTATTAGTGTCCTGTTGTTTAGTTTGCCAATACTGTATTACCAATCATATCTCAATAAAGTCTCACGCTAGACCAAGTAAAACTGCTACAATAGCACTATGTCATATTCATTAGATCAGGTCGGTAACCATTTCTTATTAGCCCGTGGTGGCGGAGGTGGAAGTAGCTCGGGCGGACACTCGTCTGGCGGTAGTTTTTCTGGTGGGTCGAGCCATTCGTCTAGCTCATCATACTATGGCAGCTCATCGGGTTCTGGATCGAGCGCGACAGGCTGGGGTTTGGTCTGGATACTGTTTTTAAGCTTTGGTGTACCGATAATAATAATCATTCTTATTATTTGGATGAGCAAATCTAGCAGCAAAAAGGGTAGTATGTCGGCTGTACCCGCAGGATTTATTGACCCTAATACAAAGAAAGACGCCAGCGAAGAAGAAAAGAAGCTAGTGAAGGCTGCCAATAAAGTATTTATCGATTTTCAGAAAGCTTGGGCAAACTTCGATCTTAAGTTAATGCAAAGTGTAACCAGCCAAGAATATTACAAAAAAATGGTACTCGAGCTTAACGTCTTACAAAACTACAAACGCCAAAATCTTATGGATAATGTAGCGATTCTCGGTACTTATTTGGGTAAAAGTGAGGATTATAGTAATGGCTTTAGAATATTCTTTCAAGCACGCGCAGAAGATAAACTAATAGATACGGCAAATAATAATTCAGTTATCTTTACCGATACTAATCCGTTTAGTGAAATATGGACATTTGTTAAGTCTGGCAAAAACTATGTTTTAGATAAAATTGATGAAACTACTGCCGAAGCTAGTAAAGTGGATGCGAATATTGCAAGTTTTGCCTCAAGTAATGGATTTTATTACGATCCTGACTTTGGTTGGCTGATGATGCCAACAAGAGGAGCAATTTTTGGCCCCCAGGGCTTTGGGAATGCTGATATTAATAACCATGTTATTGGGTATTATGGCAAGGGTCAGAAAGCTAAGATTGTCGAGTTTTATACCTACGAGCCGAAGGCTGGTGCAGGTTTGCAGCCCATTACTGTTGCGCAGGCAATTTTACCTAAAAGCTATGACGACATTCTTGTGACTGAGAAGAGCTGGTATAACTTTAAGCCAAAAATGAAGGGGCTGAATAAGATAGAGACTGAAAGTGTAGAGTTTAATAATAAGTTTGCTGTTTGGGTGGCCAACCAAGACCAAGCTACCAGCTTCGAGTTACTGGCTACAAACTTTATGGAGCGCATTTATGCACTCGACTTTGAAGTAAATATTGAAGTTGTTGATAATGTACTTTATCTATATAGCCCGGGTACTAATATAAATTACGCCGATATGCT
Source organism: bacterium (assembly GCA_029778565.1). GTDB lineage: Bacteria > Patescibacteriota > Saccharimonadia > CAILAD01 > BJGX01 > JAHFOQ01. The sequence goes on along the minus strand of JAKOQC010000510.1, from coordinate 65,051 downwards.
AGAGGTACTTAGTTGGGCATTTGATGAAATGAAGATGTAATGAGCGAACGCTTACCTCATCCAAAGAAACTATCAGAGCAGACTGCCCAGAAACTTCAAAGTGGAGAAATTGATTTACCCGATAGTGAATTATTACGCGCCGCTTCTAGTTATAAAGAAGGTGAAGATTATCCAAATGAAGAGTTAGCCAAGAGTAAGGCGGAGCGATTTGCTATTTTGGCGCATTTAGCTAGAGAAATCACAAAGATTACCCTAAAAGGTACAGGCAGAGAAACTCGTTTTTATCAACCAATACAGACCGACCCTGAATCTTTTCGGTTTATTAGGAGGAATGCACAAATTTCTCAGTTAGAAAACGATCTATTTGATGACAAAGACTTTCAGTATGCCGGTACAGAAGTTTTACGTTTACCGGAAAATGCAGCCATTGTTGCTCGTTTTAATACAATTGCTGCAACTATTGCAGAAAGTTCTGATGATGATTTTTATGGAAAAGGCGACACCATAGAAAGTCGATTAGGCGGCATTACGTACGATGTTATTATAGGCACGTGCGGCTTAATAAAACTTGTACTTAATCATGTTAGAAATGAATACCCCTGGCTTAATGCAAACGAGGTTAGGAATATCCTATTAGATAATATAAATGTGTTAGAAGAGATTGCTGCATTAAATTTGGCACATAGCCAAAAACGGATACATGCAATAGAAGATACTAAAGAAGGCGTGGAAGAATTTGATACAGAAATGATAGAATATGCCCAGACCAAATTAATAGCTGAAAATGGTAAATATAAGTTGATAATACTTAATAAAAACCCCAAACCAAAAGTTGGTTTGTTTGGTGCAACTTTGGGTTGTCCTGCAAATTATCATTTAGATGAGGGCGATACAGTGATACGAAAAATAGCATCTGCGATAATTAATGAGGCTTATGATAGAAAAATATTTAGTAATCTACAGAATCAGCTAATACCACCATTTGATAATATGTAGGTGTAGCAATATTGAGAAAAGCTGATTCGTATGAATCAGCTAGAAATTACTCGGTGCCACCGGTAGCAGCAGCTGGATCTGAGGTAGTCGAACTAACAAATATTTGTGTAACTTTACCATTACTATCAACAGTAAAACTTGCCACATAGCCATTTGTTGTTTGGCCGATAATCGCATTATCACCAAAATATTGAGCATACGGCCCAGTTCGGTACTGATTTAACTGTTCTGGTGAAAGATTCCAGTTCCATGCGCCATTAGCACCTTTTAAATAATTAAGAGAAGCTATGGCTTGAGCAAGTGTTTGTTGTGTAGCACTACTACCAGCAACTGCAAAAATAACACTCTGGTTAAGACTACCAGCCAGCGCAGCTTGTAGAGCAGCCTGATCGGTGCCACCACTTGCTAAATAGGCATTTAACGCACTCTGAACCGATTGTTGAGTATTTTTAGGTATAGTAATACCTGTTTCAGGTGCTGTTGTTTTATTGCGAGAACTATTCTTACCAAGTTCACCGTAGGCTTTTTTATATTGATCTAATTGATATTTTAAATCCTGAATTTCTTGGTTAAGATGTTTTATTTGTGAACGATATATTAATACGGTAATTGATACAGCAATAATATTCGTAACGAAAACAATGAGTGCAGAAATAATAACAAGATTAGTTGTAGAAAGGGTAGAGGTGGCATATACTTTTTCTTTTGCCTGTTTACCTGGGGCTACATGACTTTTATGATTATCTTCTGACTTACGATTTGAGATAGAATATCTTTCGGCCATGATAATATTATATGCTACTTATGCTTAAAAACAAAAAAGACCCCATAGGGTCTTTTATTGTGATACTAGCTTTACTATCTATCGAGTAACTGAGATAGTGGCTCCATTTTCTGCTGATGGTGCGGCAACAATAAGCCGACCGTTAGTATCTTTTACTATTGTGTATTTAGTATCAGTAGAGGTACCGTTACTGGGGTCTTTTGGAATAGCTACTAAGTACTTACCGTTGGTTGTTAATACTGAGAGATCTATAAGACCAGTACAGCTGGCTGCACCTGTTGAACAGATGTCTGTTGCTGTTGAAGTAATTGAAGTAGGAAGATTCCCGTTATTATCAATTGCATATTGATATGCCGCGTTAATAATTGTATTTACATCTGCTTTGCGTTGCGAGTTACGAGTATCAGCTAGCTGTTTACTTGGATTAACAGCCAAGATGACGATACCAGCTAGAATCGCAATAATTGCCACAACGAGCAAAACTTCGATAAGTGTAAAACCTGATCTCTTTTTGGGGGTTAGTTTCATTCTTTCCTTTCGTTTATTGGTCTTCTTTGGGGACTTGTATTAAGTATAAACTACTTATGGTTAAAAACAAAAGAGACCCGGGGTATGGGTCTCTTTTGAAGAGTTAATAAAATTAACTAACGAGTAACTGAGATGGTAGCACCCTGTTCTGCATCTGGCGCAGCTACGGTAACGCGGCCATTAGCATCTTTTACAACAGTATACTTAGTATCTGTTGCACCACCAGTACTTGGGTCTTTTGGAATTGCTACTAGGTATTTACCATTAGCGGTAAGTACGCTAAGGTCTACCAGACCAGTACAGCTGGCTGCACCTGTTGAACAGATGTCACCAGAAGCAACAGTTATGCTTGATGGCAGATTACCATTGTTATCAATAGAGTATTGATAAATAGCATTAATAATAGTGTTTACATCGCTTCTTCGTTGCGAGTTACGAGTATCAGCTAGCTGTTTACTTGGATTAACAGCCAAGATGACGATACCAGCTAGAATCGCAATAATTGCCACAACGAGCAAAACTTCGATAAGTGTAAAACCTGATCTCTTTTTGGGGGTTAGTTTCATTCTTTCCTTTCGTTATTATTTTTATACTTGAATACATTGTAAAAAACTTATGCTTAGTTGGCAAGAGTTTTTTATGGAGTTTCTTGCCAGGAAGAAATATTCAATGTAGGACCAACTCTATTAAGCGTTATAGATACTCGTTTCTTCATATTTTTTCCTGTAGGGTCAACAGTGCCTGTACTTGTAATTGAATAGTTTGGGCTTGTGCCAGTAATCGAGTAATCACATTGTGATTTAGTCGCATTATCGACTACATAATTGTAGTTTGCAGGGGTTGCGACTGTTGTATTAGCTTGAATGACTGCTAGTGCTAATTCGGCACAAGCATTGGCAGCTGCTTTCGCTTGTGCTGATTCGGTTATGGTAAAACTAGTTTTAGAAGAGGTTACGCCGGCAAAAAGAATTACTAGAGCAATTGCAGCCGCTACTGCACCAACCACTATTACCGTAATAAGGGCAACAAAGCCATTTTGTTTCATCTTAATGTCCCTGTTCCATAAAATGTTTTAGAATACTGTATCTCGCTAAGGTTTGATGGATTGTAGCTACTAATCGTAAATTGCACTCTAATTGAATCTCTACCACCGGTAACGGCAACATTGTTAAAGGTTAAATTGGTAATGGTAACTTTATTATTAGTTAAGTAATTACTTGTCCCGCTGCTACCCTCACGTATTCTTAAGCGATTGCGGGCACCATCGTTGTATAGATCATAAATAGTTGGGTTGTTACTAGCAGTTGAAGTATTAATAGATAGGCTTGTTAGTGCATTTCCGGGGGTAGGAGCATTGACTGTTGTGGCGTTTCTAATTTGTTGTGTAATTTGGTTCATGACAATTTCTCCCTGGTAGTCTACTTCAGTGACTGATTGATTGTGAGCGCGTTGTGCTACAGAAGAAAAAGCAATAAACATAACAGTAGAAATCAGTATGGAGAATATTGCTACATAGAGTAGTAACTCTATTAAGGTAAACCCGGTATTAAGTGTTTTTTGCTTCATTGCTAATTATCCCACATATAATCAAACCATACGGCATTATTAGTTGGTCCGTGTGTATTATGTATTGTCCAGGCTTTGCCTGCCGGGGTAGTATAGAGAGTATCGTTTGTACCATCTAGTACGACAGAATAGAGATTAAGGTTAGCATCGGCCACAAGCACCATAGCTTCGTCTGAGTTAGGGCGTGAAACAATGCGTGTTTTTTGAATAATTCCTGTAGCATTCGGCAAAGCAATTGGACTGGTGTCCCAAGTATTTGTAGTAGTATTAAAGCGTTTTATCTTACCGCTCTTACTATTATCTGAATAAGCTATCAAGCCGATATTTGAAGCTAGGTATTTATAAGCAAGATCAAATGTGATCTGCCCGCCTGGAACAGTATTATTGGTAATGACTTGGTTGGCAGGAGAAGAGAATCCGTTAGATCCAGGGATGAGTTTGTAACAATAAATAACAGCCGGGGTGTTATCACCCTTGTCACAAGCCATAGACTCATCTCCACCAGCAGTTCTCGGCATACTATAAAGAGATGCAATAGTAACACCGTTTGGTAGATTATCACTGTTAGCAACCGGAGCCCAACTACCAGAACCCGCACCATCTGCGGTGAATGTCCGAGCTCTTAATGAGCGATCATTAGGAGAATTAGTATAAACCAATTCTCCAGTCAGTTGATTTTGGACATTCCAACCAAAACTAACAAGCCTAGATCCATTACCTACTGAGTTATTGGTTTGAAGTGTGTAGGTTGACCAACTACCATTAGCATAATAGCTAGTTTCTACACTGTAATCTTGCATAAGTGTAGCCATCATAAGTTCATTACTGTTCTTTCTTGCTTTCGCCACGATAGTGGATGGAAAATTAGAGCTATTACCGATAGGACCAATACTTACTTGAGCTGCCCAGCTTACTCCATTGAAGATGCGCGATTTTGGTGTATTACTGCCGTCCGAATATACTGCAACAAACGACCCGTTAGCTAGCCAGTCACCACTGTAATTACCAACATCTACAAATGTGTTTGATGTCCATTGTGCAAGTAATTGTGGCGTAGTAAAGCTTGTACCGTTCCAGTAAGTAGCATACATGTACTGTTTTGTACCATCAAAATGACGCGATAATACCATTTTGGCAGAACCGCTCTGAGCAGAATAACCTTTCATTGACCTTACTACACGGTTGGTTGTAGTAGTATCTACATCTGGCATACTTGCAGCAGTTGTCCATGTTCCATCTGTTTGTAACTGTCGATATTTTGCACTATCTGTGGTTGTACCTCCATCTGCATATACAAAAAGCCCACTTTTACTGCTCGTTGCTGTTGGTTGTCGCCAATTAGCAAAATAAGTAACTGCCGAAACATTCCCCGTACGTAATGGGGTAATTTGCCAAGAAATATTTGCAGTTACTTGGCGAGAACCATTCGGACCATCAGCAAAAACTACGGTACGCGTAAAATTATCTATAGTGGTAGGTATGGTTGTTAGTTGCCACTGATTTGCAGTAATAGCTAGATAATAGGTTGTACCATTAGTGTATGCTGAGAGGTTAGAGTAGTTTGGGTTAGTAATGTTACGTACCGCCTCTAGAGTTTCATTACTAAGCTCAGCAGCTCTAATTCTATCTCCTGCTTGTACGGTAGCTTGCCTACCATAAATAAATGCACCGATTATTACTGAACCAATTAGTGCAAATACACCAACTGCCAAAATTAGTTCTACTAAAGAAAAACCTGATTTGAATTGTTGTTTGTGCTTCATTGTTCTTCTATTTCACCTTTACTACTAACGGTAAAAGAGCGAGTTTCATTTGCTTGGTTTGTTAGTGTAGTGGTACCCGTACTAATTGGTATGCCACTAAACTTAGAAAACACATACTCACTTTGCCCAGAAATAGTTACTCCAGATGCTAAGCTATAATTTTCATCGTAATTAACATTGCGAGTAGCATAACTGTTACCGCTAAATACAGTAATCTGTCCAGTCGTTATTTTAACACCCCAATTACTATCGCGTTCTCCTGATGTGGCGAGATTAATAGCTCGATATGTATCTTGCACGATAGTGTTTTGTACAACATCTAGATCATTTCGCAGAAGAAAAGAGCGAAGCAATGGAACACTGACGGCAAATAAGATAAGTATAATACCAAGGCTGAGAATAAGCTCAATAACAGTTAGACCAAAGCGTGGTTTAACCATTAGTTCTTTGGCTCCAGACCACCAATTAAACTATAAATAGGTACAATTACAGCTAGTGCTACAAATAAAACACCAATCGCAATTAGTACTAAAATAATTGGTTCTATCATTGTCTCTAAGTTTTTGGCGGTAATTTCTGCCTTATCTTCATATAACTTACTCAGTTTTAAAAGAACTTCGGGTAGGTTACCTGATTTTTCGGCACTCACAATAAGTTGCCTTATTGGGCCTGGAAAAGCCTTTTTATCGCTAATGCGCTCGAATGTAGTAGCAAATGTATTGCCTTCTTCGATACTGACTTTCATTTTAGCGATAATATTGCGATACCTTGCAGTTGCCATAGAGTCAGAGAGAGAGTCGAGAGCCTCAACTACCGGCAAACCCGCCTCTAATAGCGAACCCAGAATAAATCCAAATCGTGAAATCTCTGATTGGTACAGAAGTTGATTAACCCCGGGTAATTGAAACAAGAGTATCTCAGAGAGTTTTTTGCCTGTCTTGGTATAAATTGAGAGTAAAACAACAATAGTTAATACTACAAAGAATAGAACTGTCAGAAGTAAACCCCATTTACCCCAAAAAGTACCAAAAGAAATAAGTGCAGTAGTATACCACGGTAACTTCATATTTAATCCCTTAAATATATCGGCTAGCTTTGGCAATAAGAAAAGTCCAATACCACTACCTACTACAATTAATAAAACAATTAGAAAGGCCGGATAAAGAAGTGCCGAGCGGACCTTGGCAGTCATCATATTGCTTTTATGAATTTGCTCGGCAACAACATGTAAGTTTTCTGATAGTCTTCCAGATTCTTCACCGGCATGAATAATTGCTACAGAAGAGGTATTTAAGATCCCACTATCGCGCAAAGCTAGCCAGAATGCGCTACCCTCATCCACTTTATTGCGCATTTCGGCAATAACTTCACGGACTTTTTTGTTGGGCATTTCTTTCCCGATAGTGTCGAGCGCTTCACCAACCGAAACCCCTGAGGCAATAAGCATACTGAGGTTGTCTACTAGATATTCTTTACTATCTCTACTGACAGCGTGGGGAGAGAGTTTTTTTACCTTAGATTGTTCTACACCGCGAGCTGCAGGACGGACATTTTTGGCATCTTTAAACACTTGGTCTTTATTTTGACCCTGCATTGCAGAAACCGGCTTGATGTCGGTAGCTTGGTTATTTTGATTCGGCGACACGCATTAACTCCTCTAAGGTTGTTCTGCCTGACTTAACCTTATCGAGACCATCTTCAAACAAACTCTTCACTCCCTCTGATCTCGCTAATTGCCAAATTTCTTCACCAGATGGATTCTGCATAATAAGTTTTTTCATATTAGGAGTAACGGTAATAATTTCGTAAATTGCCGAGCGGCCTTTAAACCCAGTGTAGTTACAAGCCTCACAACCCTTACCGTAGTAGAGGGTAACCTTTGGTTCTTTAAAGTAGTTACCAGCAGTTGGTAAATGGGCTTTTAATTCTTCTAAAGAAACGGTATATTTCATACGACATTGTGTATGAATAAGTCGCACTAATCGTTGCGCAATAATGGCATTAAGGGTAGAGGCAAGTAAGAATGGCTCGACACCCATATCGACAAAACGGGGAATAGCGGTAGAGGCATCATTAGCATGGAAGGTTGAGAAAAGTAAGTGACCAGTAAGAGCTGCATTTACCGCTAGCTTGGCAGTCTCTTTATCGCGAATTTCACCCACTAGAATAATGTCTGGGTCTTGACGGACAATTGTACGCAAACCTTCGGTAAAGGTAAGATTTGTACTGGTATTTACCTGAATTTGATTGACCCCATAAATTTTATATTCTACTGGATCTTCAATAGTGGTAACGTTTACATCTGGACTATTTAGCTGTTTGAGCAGAGCATACAAAGTAGTAGTTTTACCAGATCCGGTAGGGCCAGTAGTAACGATCATACCAAAGGGTCGATGAATTTGATCATTGATTGTTTTTAGGTTAACAACATTAAAGCCGAGATTTTTAAAGTTAAGATTACGTGAATAGCCAGCCAAAAGACGTAACGCAACCTTTTCGCCATCAAGTGTTGGCACGATTGAAATACGAATATCAATTGGCTCCTCATCGGCAATGTACCGAATTGCACCATCTTGGCTAGAGCCATGTTCATCAATCCGCATATTCGACTGAACTTTTAGTCGGTTTAAGATCTTTTCGTAGTATTGCTTGGGTATTTGGCCGGCTTCATGTAAAACACCATCAACACGAAATCGTATTACTACCACATTTTCTTGTGGCTCAAAGTGGATATCGCTAACATCTAAGATAATAGCGTCTTTAATAATCTCATCGATAATTTCAGGAGCAATATGGGCTTGTTCTTGAATAATTTTATTAAACCGTGTTTCGAGAGGCTTGCGGTAATAAACTAAGACCGAATCAAGATCTTCTGGAAGAGAGTAGGCCAAGCTGACGTGCTTGCCGGCAAACAGAGCTTGAATTTTTGCGAGCAAACCAGGACTAGTTGGATTGTCAGTAGCCAGCAAAACATTTTGCTCATCTGCATCAACAATAACTATTCTGTTTCCAATACTAATTTCTTCAGGTAGGGTTCGTATTAACTCTTTACTTGGTTGATTTACCTCGAGGTCAATATAGTTACAGCCAAAATGTTCCGCAATGGTCTGACCAATATTTTCTTTAGTAACAATATTTTGGCTAATAAGATAGTCAATCAGATTAATGTTGTAGGTAGTAATAGCGTGCTCAATACTACTGAGAGACTCAGGCTTAATAAGCCCCTTCTTAACTAAACTCTCTTTAAGAATTGCTTCAAGATTTTTCTTATTCGTTGGCTCAAGACTAACATTTTCGTCAGTGACATTTTGGGCATCGTCGGTTGTTGCAGGAGCAGCATTAGGTGCGCCGGCTGCTTGTTTTTGCACTTGAGCTTCTTTGGCTTGTTGGGTTGGGGAAGTTTGATCCATATAAATAAAAGCTGTAATTATTTGTAAGCACAATTACACTTATGTTTATTATACATTAAAACACCCTATTAATAGGGTGTTTTAATGCTTTATAACTACGAGTTTTTATCGCTGCACAAAGGTGAGCGCTTTACCGGTTTTGCCAGCACGTCCGGTGCGGCCAATACGGTGAATGTAGTCTTGGTAGTTTTCAGGTTCGTCAAAGTTAATAACGTGTGAAACATCTTTAATGTCTATACCTCTGGCGGCAACATCAGTAGCCACCAAAATGGTAATATTATTGGTCTTAAATTTTCGCAAAACTTGTTCACGGCGAGATTGCGATTTATCACCATGAATGGCATCAACTTTGTAGCCTTTTTGGTAAAGTGCGCGCGAAATTTTGTCTGCGCCATGTTTTGTACGAGAAAATACAAGCACCTTAGAGAAATCTTCTTGGCTTAAAAGTTCGTGTAGTTTATCGGTCTTGTTTTCGCTTGGGTGCAGCTCTACAATATCTTGATCTACATTTTTTGCTGAGTTATTACTATCAACATGTACCATAACTGGGTTGTTTAAGAATGTTGCCATGATATTACGAACTTCGTTCTGCAGTGTAGCAGAGAAGAAAAGCGACTGTCGTTTCTTTGGCAGATGAGAAATAATAAAGCGAATATCATGCACAAAGCCCATATCGAGCATTCTATCTACTTCATCGAGTACGATTACTGAAAACGTATCTAAGCTAATAGCCCTACGTTCGTGCAAGTCTTTCAATCTTCCTGGTGTAGCGATTACAAAATGAGGTTTACGTCGTAAGCCTTCTATCTGTCGGCTAATATTTGCGCCACCAATACAAATGGTTGAGAAGATTTTTAAATCTTTTGCAAACAATCGCAGCTCGTCATTTATCTGATTGGCTAGCTCTCTCGTTGGCACAATAATAAGATTGTGCTGGTTTGGGTCGCGCAATGTTTGATCGATAAGCGGTATTAAGAAGGCACCTGTTTTACCAGTACCTGTCTGAGCCGTACCTACTAAGTCACGACCTTCTAAGATAGGCTCGATTGATTGATCTTGAATAGCTGATGGAGTTTCGAAGTGGCGATCGCGAATATTTTTCTTAATGCGTTCATCAATTTTAAATTCGCTAAAGCTATGTTGTGGTACATACACTACCGCTTCTTGTACTGTCTCAGCTTTTTTTACATATTTATTAATATCGATGGTAAATTTTTGTTTATTACCACGGCTTTTGTTTGTATTAAATTGTTTGGCACCACGTCCGTAACGACGCTGTTTGGCACCACGAGATGAATATTTCATTTTTTCCTTTATACCAAAACTGGTATGTATTAGTTATTGTTCTCGTTGTCAGAACAGAGACAAGAGATGCAAATAACTTAGAAAAATTATGAGAGCTCATACCCTTTGTCTTCCTATTGAAGATTGTGGGCGTTCTATTCAAACAGTCAAATAAGTATAGCATAGATAACAATAAATTGCAATATTAGCATAGTTCAGCTGACTTATGGGATTCTGTTACAATAAGAACTATGAGCAAATTAACCGCCCATTCAACTATCAAGCTAAACAATGGTACTTCAATACCGATCGTTGGTTTTGGAACCTGGAAGATTACCCCAGGGCCAAGTGTGCATAAGGCAGTCGAACATGCCCTAGCTGCTGGATACCGACATTTTGATACAGCTCGTATTTATCTAAATGAAAAAAGCGTTGGCAAAGCGTTAAAAGAGAGCGGCATTCCCCGTAAAGATCTGTTTGTAACAACCAAGCTCTGGAATCACGATCAGGGCTATGATTCGGCAAAAAAAGCATTCGATAAGTCATTAAAACGGCTTGGTATGGAATATGTGGATTTGTATTTACTTCACTGGCCAGTACCAGAAAAACGTCTAGAGAGCTGGAAAGCCTTAATAGAAATTTACAAATCGGGCCGAGCTAAGGCTATTGGAGTAAGTAATTTTACCGAAGAGCAATTAGCCGAGCTACTCGAGCATACCGATGTTGTTCCGGCGGTTAACCAAGTTGAATTTCATCCGTATCTTAACCAGAAACTTCTACTCGACTATTGTCGCGAGCATAATATTGTTCTTACTGCCTATAGCCCGTTGGCACACGGGCGGCGAATGCAAGATGGTACGCTCCTTTCTATAGCCGCCAAACATGCCAAAACAGAAGCACAAGTAATGCTGCGCTGGAATTTACAATTAGGTAATGTAATTATTCCCAAGAGTACCGATGAGGTAAGAATTAATGAAAACATCGACCTTTTTGATTTTGAGCTAGATAAAGAAGATATGGAACAAATTGAAAATTTAAATGAAAATTTCCGCACTTGTTGGGATCCCACTGGAATGTAATTACTACAATGTGTTAGCATAAGAATAATGGCAACAAAGAAGACAGCAAAAAATAGTTATCAAAAAGCCAAAGATAGGTCTTGGTGGCCACTATTTCTATTTTTCTTTTTTATAATTCTGCTTGTCGGTGGCTTTTTAATTTACAAATATTGGCAAAAACAAAATTATTATACTTCGATAAAATCATTTGTTTTTACTAGCTATACTGGACCAGTTGCACCGCCTTATCAAAGTACCAAGACGCTTACTTTAACAGCCGATAGCTGTACTTATTCGGTAGTTACTTCCAGTACAACTATTAACAGTAATTGTTCGCTAACTTCTGCTGATTTTTATAAGTTGGTTAATCTTTACTACTCATCAAACGTTGGTACAAAAATGACTTACAACAATAATGCTCAAAACAAAACCCTAATTGGTGGCCCAACTCGTAAAATGACGGTCAATTTTTCAGACGGTACTAGCACGACCACTGTTGTATCGGCCGACTTTCTTACAAATGCCAAGAACTTTATTTCTAGCGTCAGTAGCTACGTTAGTCAGTTTAACAACTTTGGGTTTTAGATCTAATTAACCCTCGTTCGAAGACTAGCACTTCAGTAAAAGTGTTACAATATTAGCATGTCTTTAATGGTCTCCAACCAAGAAACTGTCGACACTAGCCAAGAGCTTTCTTACTTCGATAAGAAAAAGCAAGAACAAAAGCAAAAAGGACACAAGCATCCCTGGTTATATAGGGCCGGAATGACGTTATTGTTTGGCTTCTTACTGGTATTGCTGTGGCCACTGGTAGAAAACTGGCAGCAAATTGTAACTATTGTTCAGAGTGCTAACGATGCAATTCTTTTATTAGCCGCGTGTATTTTTTGTTTTACCTTTGTTTTTACTGGTGTTGCCATGACAGTACTTGCAACCAAGCCTATGCCATTTAAGCAAACAGGGCTTATTCAGCTGGCCATGGCTTTTACCTATAAGATATTTCCGGCAGGCTTGGGAGGCCCAGGCCTTATGTATAGATATGCGGTGGTGGCTGGTTATAGCCTAGAAGCTGGATTGGGGTACGTCGGTGCTGTTGAGTTGGTTTATTTTACAGCTTGGCTGCTATATTTTATTCCAGTAGTAATCTTTGGTGGTGGTTTAGAATCGGTTGGTCTTAACCCGAGCTTTACTCCCGGATGGAAGCTTTTCTTCTTAATAGTAATAATTATTTTAGTAGCCTATCTTTTAGTAAGGGCATTTGGATGGCTGCAAAAAATAAAAGAAAAAGTTGCAGAAATACTCCATTCATTTAGGATAATTCTCAAGACTCCAGCAAAAAGTGCTGCATCACTCGGGCTAATGTTGCTGAGTTACACCTGCACTAACGTAGTTTTCTACCTTTGCTTAGTAGCAGTAGGTGTGCATATTCCTTTTTGGCAGTCAGTATTTGTATATCTAATATTTAATTCAATTGGTGCATGCGGACCGGCACCAGGAGGAATCGGTACCGTAGAAGCAGCACTCATTGGCGGCTTAATGCTAGTAGGTGTAGATTCGGCCTCAGCAACAGCTGGAGTAATGATATTTCGGACCATTACATTCTGGATTCCTACACTCCCAGGATACCTAGCTTTTCGCTATGGAATAAAGAAGAAATTTATTTAATCAGTAAAGATTTTTAGATCTTTGAGCTCTTCGGGCAAGAAGCCCTTGGGGTGCTTAAAACCAGGTTCCCATTTAGTATCTTTGCCATAACCGAGGTCCTTCATAAGCTTGGTCGGTGCATTGCGCAAATGAAGTGGCACTGGTGCATCGGGATAATTTTTTGCAGCAGCAAAAGCCTTGCCCATAGCATCGGCAACTGAGCGAGATTTTTTACTTTTTGCTAGTACAGTTGCACATGCAAAAAGATTGTAATTACATTCGGGTAAGCCGATACGCTCTACAGCCAAAAAAGTAGATACTGCCAGGTTGAGTGCAGCCGGTGCAGCTAGGCCAATATCTTCAGATGCAAAAATAATATTGCGGCGAGCAATAAATTTAGGGTCTTCACCACCATTAATCATACGTGCCAGATAATACAGTGTAGCGTTAACATCACTGCCACGCATCGATTTTATGTAGGCAGAAATAAGATTGTAATGATACTCACCACCTTTATCATACTTAGCCCCGACCTTTTGCATTGCCTGTTTAATATCGTTGGTAGTAATAGTTTTATGAGAAATTGCTGCTGCAGCTTCTAGCCCGCCAAGTGCTACTCTGGCATCGCCACCAGACAATTCAGCTAATAGCTCAACTGCAGTGGGCTCTAATTTAGAAAGTTTGAGTTCTTTTTGTGCTCGCAAAATTATCTCTGTAATGTCTGCAGCACTAAGTGGTTCGAGTACTACCACACGCGAGCGAGAAAGAAGCGGACCAATAACTTCGAAGCTTGGATTCTCGGTAGTGGCGCCTATAAGAATGATTGACCCGGCTTCTACATGGGGCAAAAATGCGTCTTGTTGGGCTTTATTAAAGCGATGAATTTCATCGACGAACAGTATGGTTTGTCGACCAGCTTTGAGATTATTCTTAGCTTCTTCTATAACTTTTTTTACGTCAGCAAGTCCAGAAGTAACTGCCGAAATTTCTTTGAATTCAAAATTTGCACTACTTCCAATTATACGAGCCAATGTGGTTTTGCCACTCCCTGGCGGACCCCATAATATCATACTTACTGGCTGGTCTTTCTCTATTACTGTACGCAAAAATTGGTTTTGGCCAATAATATGTTTTTGCCCAATTACATCATTGAGTTTATTAGGCCGTAATCTATCAGCAAGAGGTTGAGATTTCATAGCTACATTATACCATTTTACAAACATTAGCCGAACGGAATGCTTACAGGTTTGCAATAGAGTAGTATACTGAGCACAGTACCTTAGCACGTTTGGGGGTAAAAAGTGTCTGATTCATTGCGACCCATCGACATTGTATATGTTGGTGCTCAAATGCAAGCAGCTTATATTGCGTTTTGGGAGGCGTATGATGCATACCAAGAAGAGTTGCATGCATCTGGGCCCAATACGCCAAGAACACTGTCTAAGCAAGCCACGGCTCACAAGGAACAAAAAAAGTTCATAGATCTCCGTAGTAAATACCTTACTGCTACCTCGCGTTTACCTTCGGTGCGATAAAGATACTTGCAATAATGTAAAGATTAGCGTACAATCTCCTCATCTCGCGGTAGCTGCCCAAATATTCTATCTGCCCGATAGATAGAATAAGCCAGCACACACCCTTTCGTCACACCAACGACTCACCAAGGAGGTGAATGCAGTGACGATAACCAATACAGATCAGTCAGAAACCAATGATGTCGATCCTGATTTTGATGGCACGTTGCGCCTTCACTTCCTCGAGAGACGAAAATTAGAACTGACTAGAGAAATTCGTGAGATTGACTATAAAATTACCCAAATTACTCATAAGAAGCAGTAATTTATTCTTATTGACTTGACCATCTGGCAACAGGTGGTCTTTTTTCTTAGCGTATAATGTAAGGTATGAAAACTAAGCCAAAAGTAATGGTTTTTATTGTTCGACCGCAGGGAAATCAGTATGAGTGGCTGGCGCGTCGAAATGCACCACATTTAGAACATGGCGGTGATAGGTGGTATGTGGTGACTGGTAACGTAGAAGTTGGCGAAACAATGGAGAGTGCGGTAGCTAGAGAAGTAGAAGAAGAAACGGGCATAAACTCACATATCTCAATTATTAAGTTGCCGGTGGTTAACCAGTATACCTCACAGAAAGAGTCAGATACTCTTGTGCAAGAACAGGCATTTCTTTTGCTAACCGACTACAGTGGTGCTATTCGCCTAAACGAAGAAAGCACAGACTATGCTTGGTTGTCGCTCGGTAATTTTGTAGCCAAAATTTGGTGGCCAAAAGATCGCGAGGAACTTAAAAAAGTCTTAGCACAAGCACTAAATAATAAAAAATAGTACAATAACCATATGCATGTTGGCCTGATTATAGATATTTTACCGTTTGCACTTGCTTCGGCAGTAAGTCCGTTAATATTTACTATTGCTGTCTTGGTGGCCAGCCAAAAAAAAGCTGCCAATGTTAAGTCGGCACTATTTACGCTTGGCGCGGCAACGGCCATTTCTATAATTGGTTTTGTTATCTTTTTCTTACTCTCTCGGGTTTCTCCCGGGAGTAACTATACACTTACCGATGCACGAATTGATTTACTGTTAGGTATTTTTCTTATTGGTTTTGCGTTGTATCAATTTTTTGTTGCCAAACCCAAAAAACATCACCCCAAGCAAGTTATTAGCGATGGTGGGGCATTTAGTATAGGTTTTGGTTTTATGATACTTAATACCTCAACAATTATTATGTATGTTCCAGCTGCTCATGTTGCAAGTTACTATTCTACGGTTGTAAAAATAGAACTTCTAATTGTAATGGTGCTTTTCTCGCTGATACCAGCAATTGTTCCACCAATTTTGTTAGCACTTATTCATTCACCCAAGAGAATTAATACTATAAAGAATTCTGTTAATAAAAATAGCCGCTACATTATTGCAGCTATCTTTGGTGCAATTGGTATTTTTGAGCTAATAAAAGCGATTCAGTTTATTATTAAATAAAATGAGTGAATCTAATATTACCCTACCATTTTATGTAAATAAAGATCCTGCTATTCGATATGAACAAAACAGAAAGGGTGAAGCTTTGGGTGAAGCTCTAGGTAATTATGAGCTATTAGAAAGAGTACAAACAATCAAACCATTTGATAAGCAAGAACTTGAATTAGAACTATCTTTTCTAGTAGAGCTAAAACGCCATTACGAAAAAGCACTTAATATTAGAAATGATGACTATTCAGCTTATTTATTTGAACGCATTAGAACCCAAGAAAATTATATTGTTGAACATCACTTAAGATTGGTGCCTTATGTTATAGCCAAATACTTTGGAATTAGTCCACTTGATTTAGGTAGTAGCAAACCAGGGGATAGAAAAGGGCTTTTAGGCTGGGCTGATCTTTTTCAAATTGGGTACTTGGGTTTGGTTAAAGCGGTAAAGAGAGTGAATACCCCTCGAAAAACATTTCCTTCTTACGCAATAAGTTGTATTAAATATGAAATTATTAGAGAATTCAAAGAACAAGAGGGAAACATTCGTTATCCATCTAATATTCATCGGCAACTGACTACATTAAAAAAAGCCCAAGATAGACTGCTTAATGTAGAAGGGATAGATTTCTCTGTAGGGAATGAGGCAAACTATGCCTGGGTGAGTAACCTAGCTACCCAAATGCTTTCAGAAGAATTAGATATTTCGCCTGGAGAACTTAGAGAGCTATTAAAATTACAGAATTATCAATATTCGCTGGATAGACTATTTGAAGAAATTGAAAAACAAGATCCAGAACTAAAGAACTTAAAGTTTGACCCTGAAAACCCTTATGACAATGAAACAGATGTGGTGCTTGAAGGATTAATAGATAAGAGAGAGGTTGAGCAATCAGAACCAGATGCTGAAATAGAACGCATACAAACAGGTAGTTTACTTAAAGAAGCAATTCTGGCATTAAATGAACGAGAAAGAGTCATAATTGAAGAGAGGTTTGGATTAAAAGATGGTCAGCCTAAGACCCTAGAAGAGACGGCCAAGGCTCTTCATACTACTCGGGAAAGAGTTAGAAAAATAGAAAGCAAGGCTTTAAGTAAATTAAGAGGGGACAGATTACTAACAGAAAAATTAATAAATTTGAGAGATACTAATTCTAGTTGGTAACCTATGAAGCATAATAAGCCAAGAGAAACCCATACTCGTTCGATTACCAAAGCAATTACTTATCGTATAGTAATTGTTATCTCTATCTTTACAATTAGTTTCTTCACAACTCGTCGTTTAGCGGATGCCACAACTATTACTGGAATAACCGCTATAACTGGCACAATTATTTACTATCTGCATGAGAGAATCTGGAGTAGGATTAAATGGGGGACAAAATAAGTATGGGCGAATTAAGGTCAACGTTTAATCAAGAATCAAATAACGATGTACAAAAAAATTTAGCAGCCGATTTAAAGAAAATATCAGAAGATAACGTTCAAGAAGAATCTAAGCTAAAGATACACATGGGGAGTTCGGCCGAAGTACAGCGTGAAGAGCAGCCATTTGCAAATTTAAATAACCAAGTATATGTAAATAAAGATAGTGGTAAATATATCGCTACAGTTTTTGAAGCTTCAGGCCGCTGGATGTTACGTTTAGAACCAATTAAGGATCCAGGCGACACTTCTGATACGCGCGTTAAAGTAAATAAGCCCATTGATTTAACTACAGGCGAAATTTTAGATCCTAACAATGTCTGGAAGAAAGAGACACCAAATCTATAGATGAATACTGCTAAATCTGTAAAAAATGAGCTTAGACTATTAGCCGATGCCGAGCGAGCTAATAACTCAGCCTGGTTTTTTAAAACTGCTAAGGGTCAATACGGTGAAGGGGATATTTTTATTGGGGTAACGGTACCATTGCAGCGAAAAGTCGCCAAGCAATATAAAGATTTGCCCCTTAGAGAGATAAAGAACCTTCTTAAGAGTAAGGTGCACGAACATCGATTAACCGCAGTGATAATATTGGTCCAACAGTTTAAAAAAGCTGATGCCAAAAAACAAAAAGAAATTTATGACTTTTATTTGGCCAATACTGCTTACATTAATAATTGGGATATTGTTGATTCTTCGGCACCGTATATTGTGAGTGTGTATTTATGGAATACCTATGCACAAAAAGAATCACCAGCAAAAGAAGTTTTAGAAGTACTTACAAAGTTAGCAAACTCAAAGTCTATTTGGGAAAGACGTATTGCCATAATGTCGACGTTTTATTTTATAAAGATGGGCGATATTAATGAAACCTTTATTATTGCTGAGATACTTTTGCATGATGAGCACGATTTAATTCAAAAAGCTGTTGGCTGGATGTTGCGCGAAGTTGGTAATAGCGTTGGCCTAGACGCAGAAGAACTGTTTTTAAAAAAACACTACAAAACTATGCCACGTACTATGCTGCGCTATGCTATAGAAAAATTTCCTGAGCCCAAACGTCAGGCATACTTAAAAGGTAATGCTTGAAAGCAGTTAAATTTGGGTTCAGACTGAAATAGGTACCTCAAAACGAAGGAGTTTGTAATGGCCCGTAAGTCTTGGAATAAACTAGTAAGAGATAAGATTCCGGACTATTTGGCAGCAAGGGGAATTGCTAGCCAGACTCGCAAACTGGATGATGATGAATACTATCAGGAATTACGCAAGAAGCTACAGGAAGAAGTTGCTGAATATCTAGAAGCTGAGACACCCGAGGCCCGGTGTGAAGAACGAGCAGACATTCGTGAAGTACTAACTGCTTTGGCTATGTTTGAAGATGGTAATATGGATCAAGTAGAAGAAGTTGAGGAGAAAAAGTCCCAGGAGCGTGGTGGGTTCTTTCATCGAATTTTCCTTATTGAGACATATGAATAGTCCAGATCTATTGAAAATTCTTCGGTAATCTGTTAATCTATTGCGAGCACCTATCCACTCCAGCCAGAAAGGATAACGATGTTGAATTATCTTCGAAGGGCGAAAAGGCCTATCCTTTTTGCGTCTGCAATTGCGTTTGTATATGCTGTTGTGGTTATCGCCCGTGCACCACAGGCCGATACCAGAATAATTCAAAGTGAATCCAAGAAAAAGGGAAGCAATAATGAAGCGTAAAAAGCTGTATTTCGGACTCGGAACAGCCTTTGTACTCTTCGGTACCTGGATGATTCGAAAAAGAAAACACCCCAAAAATTCGCGCCACTCATTGTCTGATAATTCTCAGTGGAACAGTATGAATGTGAGGGATGACGATATTTAGTCTTAGCTAATGCTAAGACTTTTTTATTGAACTGAAAGCATAATAATGATACTATAGTGAGCCGGACGATTTTGAACAACGGAGGATCAGATGAGTTCTGTGCCGAGTATTGGTGAAGATTTCGACCAAAAAACCATTGCTCTTGCCAGATTATTTCCGATGTATCTCGATCAATTAAGGGTAGGTGAGTTTAGTGAACTAGTTCTGACTGTCACAGAAAAAGATGGTGAAACGATCTTCGTATTGAATGCTGTATCGCACAAAACTTGCGAAGAGCATGGTTGTCAGGACGACGATTGCAGGCAAGTGATGCATGCCAATTCAATAACCATTCCTATGCGAGATCTCGATAAGATCATTGATGCACTTTTTATACATTCACATCAAAAGAAGTCACCATTCTCGGCGTTAACGAGATGAGTGTTCCTCCTAGTGTTTACTAGGGGGATTTTAATTATTAGAAGAGGAATTCTGAGGGGCAATGCTAGCTGCATAATCACTACCCAAAATAACTTCAAAATCTACCACTGGGTTTTTTACCGGAGTAGTTGGCTGGGTTACAGGCACACCAAGCAGCTTCGAAAGATACGCTGCAGTATTCGGTTTTTTACCACCCGTATAGTCTATAATTTGGCTAGTTGTATAATCTTTGGTTTTGGCATTACCAACACTCGTAATAGTGATAGCCATGCCGTCATTTTCTAGTTTGAGCTTAAACTTGCCCCCTAAGCCGCTTGTGGTTGTGCCGTTTTCGATAGTAATTTTTGGTTCTTCTACCCAAATTGGCCCAACAGTAAAGATGTTTTGTACAAACTTACGAATGTCGGCAAAACTACCCCCAGCTGGCAAAAGATTACTACTTGTTTTATCAGTAACTAAAAAGCCATTTGGCTTAAGAGAGAAGACAATGCTCATAATTTGATCTTTTTGTAGTCCTTTAGTAAGGTCGGCAAGGCGTTGAATATTCTTTAGGCTTAGGTCGGTCTTTACGTTATTGCTGGCAGCATTCAATAGATCATTTACTTTTAGTGGATTTGCCAAGGTATTAGCACTTAAAGCTTTTTCGCGGATAGCGGTTAGTACCTGTTGTTGACGCTGGGCGCGTCCAAAATCATCACCACAAGTGCCTTTACGGCAACGGGCAAATTTAAGTGCTGCTGTGCCATCTAAGTGATAATTACCTGGTGCTAGCTTATAGCCACAGCTACGATATTGATTATTATCACAAGGATATTCAGGGTCACTTAGTAATGTGTCGTTATGAATATCGATACCACCAACGGCATCTACTGCTTGCTTTAGCCCGGTAAAATTAGCCACCACATAGTAATCTATTGGGATACCAAGTGTGTTCGATACTGTTTCTTTAGCGAGATCGACACCACCATCCGAATTGGCTTGATTTATCTTGGCCTCACCATGCCCAGGAATACTCACCTGTAAGTCGCGTGGCAGGCTAATCATGGCGACTTTGGCTGGTTTTTGAGTGGTATCAAGACTAACCACCATATTAGTGTCAGATAAAGCTCCGCCGTCGTGGCCAGGGTCGCCAATACCGAGTAACAGAATGTTTACACGACCACGCGACTCACCCTTTAGTTGTGAGCTAAAGTCGAATAAATTGCTACTAACCTTGCCAGCATGATGCAATAAATACCAACCCAAGTAACCCAGAGCAGCACCAAGTAACAAGGCGAGTATTAACACTACCTTGGGCCAACGGCGCTTTTTTTTCTTTGGTAAATCAAATTCATCTGCCATATCGTTTTGTGATGGTTGAGTTTTTTGGTTTAAATGGGGCTTATCTGCAGAACCTTCAGACACCAATTCGGCACTTTCTCGTGCGCGAATGTGTTCTTTGGGGTTCTTTTTGGGGTCAAAAACAAAATCCGGGTCACTGCTAGGTGAAGATTTTGCCGGTTCACTATTTTTTAATGGCAAGTCTTTACCTTTGTCTTCGACCGGATCATACACGAAATCTGGTTTCTTCGAATTTTTCATGTAATGTTATTATAACCGTTTTATGAGCTCGATGTGACACATTAGTCTAGAAATTTCTACTGATTTCGGTTATACTAGCGCACTAGTAATGAAAAATATTTGGCAAAAACTGAAAGACAATAAACAGCCGTTTTTTGTGCTGGCACCAATGGACGATGTAACCGATACGGTTTTTCGCCGTATTGTGCAAAAGCATGCACCGGTCGATTTAATGATGACTGAATTTGCCAATGCCGATGGCTGGTGTAGCCCAGGGAAGGGCGCAATTGGTACACGGTTGCTACATAAAAAAAGTGAAAAACCGCTGATTGCTCAGATCTGGGGAATTACCCCTGCCAATTATGAGCAAATGGCGCGCGATATTGTGGCCATGGGCTTTGATGGAATTGATATTAATATGGGCTGTCCTGTAAAAGATATGATAAAAAAAGGTGCTTGTAGTGCAATGATACAAAACCCAAAATTAGCCAAAGAAGTTATTATTGCTACTCAGAAAGGTGCAAACGGTAAAATTCCGGTGAGTGTAAAAACGCGCATAGGATTTAACACTATAGATACCGAAGCCTGGATAGGGTTCTTGCTTGAGCAAAATTTGGATGCAATTATTGTGCATGGTCGCACAAAGAAAGAAATGAGCAAGGTGCCAGCTCATTGGGATGAGATTGCTAAGGCGGTAAAACTACGTGACAAGTTAAGCCCAGATACCATTATTGTTGGTAATGGTGATGTTATGAGCGTAGAGCAGGGTAGAAAACTGGCTAAAGAATCTGGCGTAGATGGCATTATGATTGGCCGTGGTATATTTCATAATTTTTTTGTGTTTGACGAAGCTAAAACTAATCGAGATCTACAAACAATGCTACCTATCTTGCGCGAACACACCATTCTCCATAAAAAAACTTGGGCCAACGAAAAGTTTGAACCACTCAAGAAATTTGTAAAGATGTATATTAATGGTTTTGCAGGCGCATCTGAGCTGCGAGCTACTATGATGCAGACCAAAAGCCACGACGAGTTACTCGCTATTATTGACAAAACAAGCTTATCAATTTAGAATATTCCTGATCTAGCACCTCACAGAAAGGCAGACACATGCCCTATGAGATTCATATTATTGTGGATGACGATGTTTCGCATGGTTTTTATAGGCAGCTAAGAGAACTTACAGCAAACTATGGCACAAACATACTTTACGATTTGCGCAGAACTGTTGGCTATAAGGTACCTATGCTTGAACTTCCGGCTGAAAAAAATGATATAACTAAACTCAATATTCGTAACCTAGGTCTTCATTCGAGAACTATTGGGGCACTGAGCTGGGCTCATAGGAGAGGCTTCGCTAAGTCAGAGATTGTAACAATAGGCGATCTACTTGCTTATAGTGCAGACGATCTGCTGGCAATGCCACAGTTTGGCTATGTAGGCTTGCACAATGTGCGGGCTGCCCTGGCAAAACATGGTCTGCATCTTATGCTTGAAGAAGTTTACGAACAAGGAGAAGGCTAATGCCTACAGAAATTAGGTTTGTGGTTGACGATGGTGAGCTAGTCGCCCTAGAAAAGCTTGTGGCTTTTCAAAAAGGGCGATACAGGTTTAGTAATCTTCATTCTGTATCGACAAAAAAAATCGAGAGTAATGCTCCCCCTCAGCATACTGCAGAAGCAAAGCTAACCTTAGATTCACCGCTCGAACTTCTTGGTTTAAGTACAAAAACCTTTAAAGCATTATCTAGGCCACACAAGGGTATTGGGTCTGGTAAACGTAAAGGTGAATTTGCCAAAATTGTTTCCGCACCCGAAATGAGTATTACAACAATTGGCCAATTGTGTTCTAAGAGTAAAACTGAGCTCCAACTGTACTTCGATATTGGCCCTAAGCGTATCGCTGAGATAGAAGCAGTTTTGGCTCAGCACGGGTTTCGTTTGGCAGACCCGCAATTACCTCTCTAATTAAATTAGAGAGGTTTTTAAATGCATAATTTAGCCATGTTACAATATATATTATGAGTAAAACATCGCACGCACGGCACGAAGCCAAGCATAAAAAACCAAAGCACAACAACTCTCAGATTGAGCCAATACAAGAAGAAGATTTGTTTACTGAGCATAAATTTACCTCAGAAATATTAATTGCCTTGGTAATATTTGGGCTTGGTTTGTTCTTTATGGTGCCCGCCTATAGTGCCCTTACGGTAAATGGGCAATTTGTGTTGCTAGCCGCATTTATGTTGGTTGTTTTGGTATTTGCTGTTACGCATTGGCGTAGTCGGCCCAAGCATAATACCCCGATGCCGGCTGTAGAGAGAGCAGTTTTTCTGGTAGTCATTGCTCTATTAAGTATCGCAATAATTGTGCAAGTGTTTTTGCATAGTCTCGATTCTTGGCTAATAGTTATTTTGGTACTGATAATTCTACTAAAAATGCTTTTAACGAGTCGGTATCAAAACAAATGAAAAAAATCTTAATAATAGGTGGAGTTTTTATGTTAGCAGTTCTTATTGGAGTAGGTAGTTATTTTGGTTGGAAAAAACTACAGAGTAAGAAGTCTACCAAGGTAGCTGTGGCACCAGCTGCTCAGGCAGAACCGGTAGAGCAGAAAAGTGAGGTATCTAAACGACCGGGTGAATACACTCTATACGATCCCGCAAAACTCGCGCAGGCTAGTGATGGTAAAGTGATATTATTTTTCTGCGCCAAGTGGTCTAAAACCTGCAAAATGCTCGACAACGATTTTAAAACCAATACGGCAAAAATCCCCAACAACTTTACTATTATGTATGTCGATTACGACAAAAGCGCTGCGCTCAAAAAACAATACCAAGTACCGTTTGAAGACACCTTTGTGCAGGTAGATGCAGGTGGAGCAATGATAAATAAATGGAGCGGCTCGGAGGATTTGGCTGAAGTAGTTGCTCTGGCAAAATAAGGAGAAAACATGGCCGACATATCACAAGAAATAGAATTTAATGCATCGCCCAAAGAAGTTTATACGCTTCTTACAGACGAAAAAAAATTCTTTGCTCTTACTAACTCGGTAGCCAAAATTGATGCTCAAGTAGGTGGTAACTTTTCTGTCTGGGATGACTATGCAGTCGGAAAATTTAGTAAGCTCGTACCGGGTAAAGAAATTATTCAGTCGTGGCGCGCGTCAGATTGGCCGGAGGGTGCAGAGAGCAAAGTAAGTTATATTTTATCGCCAAAAAATAGTGGTTGTAAGCTTCGGTTTCGTCAAACAGACGTGCCAGATGATTTTGCCAAAGATATCGAGCAAGGCTGGCGAGATTATTATTGGAGTCTAATGCAAGAGTATTTAGAGAAAAATAATGTATAAAGTAGTACTGTTTGTACATTTATTTAGCCTAATTGTTGCTTACGGCAGTGTGTTATTTGTAGATTTCTATGGCTTGTTTTGGGTATTAGGCAAAAAGACCAAAACTCAGATGATAGAGGTTGGTAAAACCGCACAGATTCTTATTTGGTCTGGCTTGGCAGGCTTAATACTTAGTGGTAAGTTTTTGCATCCTAACTTTACCAAGCCACTTACTCAACTTAAGATGTTGCTGGTATTAATAATTATCTGTAATGGTGTAAATTTGCATTTTGTACAGAAAGCTATGAAGTCTGAAAAGCTAGAGAATTTCTGGCAATTACCTAAGAAACTGATTGTTTGGTCTATTACGTCAATTACTCTCTCGCAACTAGCTTGGCTTGGTGCTTGTATTATTGGTTTTATTAATACGAGCTCGCATTTAGTTAAATAAAAAACCCATGTTTCCATGGGTAAAAAATTACTTTACAAGGGTACCGATTCGCTCACCACGAATGACCCTAAGAATACTGTCAGCTTCAAGCTTGAAGACGATGATTGGTAGCTTGTGCTCTTTGGCCATGGCGATGGCAGCATCATCCATTACCTTGATATTGTCATTGATGAGTGCTTCGTGATGTGTGGTTTTATCGAACTTTGTAGCACCATCTTCATCTGGGTTTCGATCGTAGACACCATCAACCTTGGTGGCCTTTAGTACCACATCGCAATCGAGCTCGAGTGCGGCGCTAACGGCAGCGGTATCGGTAGTAAAAAGCGGATTGCCAGTACCACCAGCAATAATCAGTAGATTATTTTTGTTGAGATAATCGAGCGCAGTGTTCATAAAATACGTTTCTGCCACGTCTTCACACCGCAAGCGCGTCTGAAGACGAACATTATCTACTCCAATACTCTGGAGTGTGTGATACATAGCAACACCATTAATTAGTGTGGCCAACATGCCCATATGGTCGCCTGCTACCCGGTTGATGACATCACCAGCGATAGAGGCACCACGCATGATATTGCCACCACCAATGACAATAACGAATTCTGCACTGGTTTCTTCGTGAGCAGTCTTGATCTCGCGAGCCAACCACTCGGCAAACTCAGGGTCAATACCATGCCCACGGCTACCTTCGAGCTGTTCACCCGAGAGTTTTAGTAGAACACGATGTCACCGGCGCTGACCTGGTTGTACCGAATCAGCATGCAATGTACTTGTCACGAACTTCCTCCTGGGGGTCTAGCTTGTTCGGTTCGGACACTGTCATGTAGGTTACCACATAAGACCTTCATAATTCAAGCATATGGTATCTAGAAATTTATTCGTTTTTCGGCTATAATCACCAATTATGAGTTCTACAATTTTTGTCTTACTATATTACAAATTTGTCGATGTTAAAGATCCGGCTTTTGAGGTAATGCAGCACAAGCTGGTTTGTGCTGGTATTGGCCTAAAGGGTCGAATTTTGATAGCCGAAGAAGGCATTAATGGTACGGTAGCTGGTACCCGTGCTCAGCTAAAACAATATACAGATTATATGGATACACACCCATTGTTTAAAGACATTGTCTTTAAACGTTCTACTGCTGGTAAAATGCCTTTCCATAAATTGATTGTTAAGCGTCGTCCTGAGATAGTCACACTAGGTAAGCCAGTAGATCTTAAGAAAACCGGTAAATATCTCTCCCCAGAAGAGTTTCATACTATGCTAGAGACTGAAAAAGACATTACTGTGGTGGATATGCGCAATAATTACGAATACGAGGTGGGGCGATTCGAAGGCGCAATTCAGCCGGATACTACCAAGTTTTATGAGTTACCCAAAAAAGTAAAAAATCTTAAGATAGACCCCAAGAACAAGGTAATTACTTATTGCACGGGTGGTATTCGTTGTGAAAAAGCTACTGCTCTATTGGCCGAAGAAGGTTTTGAAGATGTGTATCAACTAGAAGGTGGCATTGTAAAGTATCTCGAAAAGTATCCCGATGGACACTTTATCGGTAAAAACTTTGTCTTTGATGACAGAATGGTTACTAATACCGATACCAAGTCTGGCGAAAAAGTGCTTGGTAAATGTGCGCATTGCCAGCAAGCGAGTGATAGATATATAGATTGTGCCAAGCCTGATTGTCACCAACTCTTTATTTGTTGCAAAGATTGCGAACAGAAGCATAGTGGCCTTTGCTCGGTAGCTGTTAAAGAACTTGCCAAGAAATAATATGGCAACAATAAGAAAGAAGATTTGGCCTGAATCTTTCAATCTAATTCTAAGTGGCCAAAAAACATACGATCTTCGGCTAGCTGACTGGCGAGTTAATCCTGGTGATACAATAATTCTGCAAGAATGGGAACCTCAAACCAATTCTTATACAGGAAGGGAAGTAGTAAAGAAAGTTGGCTATGTTGGTAAAACGAAAGATCCTATCTACTGGTCAAAAGAAGAAGTAGATAAATATGGTTTTCAAGTTATTTCATTACTAGACTAAAGTTTTTCTAATTCTTCGCGGACAACTTTTCTGTCATCCCAGGGCGTGGATTTACCATTAATAACAATTGATTGCTCAGCGCCTTTACCTGTAATTAGTACCAGGTTATTCTTTTTGGCCAACTTTAATGCTTTGCGTATACCAGCACGACGGTCTTGTATACAAAACAGATCTTTTTCATCTACTTTACCAGCCTGACGTGCCCCATTAGCAATATCGTCAATGATTGTTTGTGGATTGTCCTCGTATGGGTCGACGTTAGTTATAACGACGTAGTCAGATGCTTCGCCGGCCAATTTACCCATAAGAGGCCGCTTTTCTACATCGCGTCCACCACCCTCGGCACCAAGTAGGGTAATAATTTTACCTTTAGCCATAGCTTTGGCACTCTTCATGAGGGCCTCCATACTAGCAGGAGAATGCGCATAATCGACCAAAACCGTAAATGATTGGCCTTGGTTGATAGGTTCCATACGGCCAGGTATAGTTTTGAGTGAATTTAAGCCATTCTGAATGGTTTTTCTATCCATTCCTAACTCTTTACCGACAGCAACCGCTGCAGTGGCGTTTTCGGCGTTAATCTCGCCAAGAATATTAACATGATATTTGTCGAGGTTTAGCTCAAAATCTACGCCTTTTGCGTTCGAGACAATATTTTTTGCCTGATAATCACTAACGGCATGAGTGCTGTAGGTAGCTTTTTTATCAACTGCAAAATCCATATAGCTAGAGCTATATTTACTATCGGCGTTAGCAATAATAATCTTGGGGATTTTTTTGCCATCCATTTCTTTGCGGGTACCTTTGGCGGTCGCCTTAAAGACGCGTTTGTTGTGTTGATGTAGTACCTCCATACTACCTCTATGCGATGCCATAATTTCTCGCTCTACATTGGTAAAGACTAGCATATCAAAATTTATACCTATGTGACGCCATTGAGTTTGGGCTTCGCTCGGCACCTCCATTACCACGTATTTGCAGTCCGCAGCTTTCATTTCGGCCAGTATTTTTTGCAGAGCAGCAGGCCCCGGCATAGTCATATGATATTTATTTAGCTCTTCTTTTGCGCCAATACGGATATTGGCAGTACCTATTTGGCCAACTTTTGCTCCACTAGCAGTAAGTACCGCCCATATCATATTTGATGTGGTGGTTTTGCCCTTGCTGCCAATAACACCAATAGTTATCATCCCTTGTGTAGGAAAATGGTACTTACGAGAATAATATTTGGACTCGGGGTAGTGCAATGCGTCTTTAGTACCTTGGGGGATAATAGTATGTAATATTTTTTTGATAGGCTTCATGCTACTATTATATCAGTAAAGTGAGATTATAATGCCACAGCTAAAAGAGAGTAATTTAGCAGACGATAAACCATACTTAGCTGATAGAAAAGATTTGTATGCTGGCCTAAAAAATATGGCCGAAACTAAAGAGGCTTTGGTGCCTGAAGCCGATAAAGTATTCGACAGGGTTTATCGACAGCTCGCAATGAACGCCCAAAGGCATAGTTGGAGCCGGAGTCAACCTCTTGAATATATTGCACCGCTACATGGGGATAGAAGAACTGACTGGAATGTTCCTCATAATGATATTTTTGATAAACAAAGAGCTGGCATTTACGCCCATTTGAAAGAGAAATACAAAGGTCGGTCAGAACGTTTTACAAAGGCTTGGCAAGAAGCAGACAGATTATTTAGTACTATGCGTGCCACAGTGGTAGAAAAAGTTAGAAGCAGAGAAATAGACCCCGTATTGGCAAAGATGTTTTTACTACATGGTTCCGGGGCAAACTACGCAGATCCTTATAATGATATTGTTAGACAGCCGATTGATTACAATGTTCTTCGCAGTAAACAAGATGGTTACAGTAAGGCCTTTAAAGCGATTTGTGCGGTGCATTCTAACGAACACATCGTCGAGCAAGATAGTGGTTTATTTTGGCATTTCAACTCTGAATTACCTGGTAAAACAGAGAGCAGAATATATATCTCTGCCGATCTTTCGAAAGATCCGGCTGGAGTACTGCAGAGTTTTCAACGAGCTTTAGAAGTAACTGGTCTGAATGATGAGATATATTTTAAAATACCCACCTTATTATCAGCTCGACAAGAGTCAATTATTATCTATGTACAAGACACTAACACCAGCGAACAAATAATTAATTTAATAACTGCTTTCAATCAGTACTGTCCGAATGAGTTGTTGAGTGAAAGCGGGGTAATAACAGCCAACGAATTATGTAGGGGTGTTAGTTTTGCACCAGAACCAAGGTACTACAATGCTCTACTGAGTTATGAGGGTAGAGATACACTCTCATATAATCATTTGATTTCGGTATGTATGACACTAGCTTTTGAGACAGCTAGGATAAAAGCTGATGAACAAAATATTACTAACTTAACCCCGGGATTACTAAGAGAGGAAGCTAAAAAGTACTTTAGACAAGCATTAATAATGGCTGGCATTAATCCTGATACTATGGTAACAAACTCACTAGGTGGACAACTGCCAGAATGGGCTAAGCAGTTTAAAGGTTCTTCACAATCTGCCTAAAATAACCCATACTGGTGATATGTTAAAAATTGTTCAGGCGGCAACCAGTTTAGGGTCATTTAACCAGGGGAGCGAGAAGGCACCGGCCACTATTCTTAATACAACCTTGCGTGCTGGACTAGAGAAAAACAAGTTCCCGTTTAGCGAGTTAGAACCAATTGTGGCGGTTAAAGAGGCGGACAATACAGGTAAAAAACTTCGTAACTTAGACAGCCTCATATCCTTTAATAAGACTTTGTTTGAACAAATTACTTCTTCGGCAGTAGATAAAGATATAGTTTTGACGCTGGGTGGTGATCACTCTATTTCAATTGGATCTCTGTTTGCCTCTAAAGCCCGCAACTCTCAAACCTGCATAGTCTACATTGATGCTCACCCAGATTGTAGTAACCCAATAGATTCACCAACCGGAAACATACATGGTATGCCGCTTTCTACCGTGCTTGGAGATGCTTTGTGGGCGGATTTTGAGTTACCCAAATACCAATATGACGAAATTTTTATTGTTGGTGCAAAAGATATTGACGAGGCAGAGTATCGCTATATGCAATCACATAATATTACCTATTACACAATTGATGATATTATTCGGCATGGAATAGCTACGGTTCTTGATGAAGTACGGCAAAAAGTTGCTGGGCGGCCACTGCATGTTAGTCTCGATATTGACTCAATAGACTCTTCTGAGGCACCGGGAACAGGAATTGTTAATAGAGGCGGTTTAAGCTATCGAGAGGTCTCGTATTTGTGTAGAGAATTGGCTAAAGAAGACATAATTGCGCTCGACTGTGTAGAGGTTAACCCAGAAAGAGATATTGATAACAAGACAGTGCTTTTGGCTGGAGATCTATGCGTTAGCTTACTGGGCGGGGATTGGTCGCCATATACCCAGTATTTAGAAAAAGATACAAATTAGCCTAAGTAAACATAGCCATTTTAAGCTGATATTGTTATAATTAGTACGAGTAATATATGGATCCACAAGACAACACATTTCCGATACCCCCAGCGGAGAATACAGGGGGATCCGTACCACCGGCACAACAGCCTGCTGCAGCTCAGCCGGCGAATCCTTTTGCTGCCCAAAATCCCGTTCAGGTACCAGACCCTGTAACTGGCGTACCTATGCCAGCGCCCGACCCAAATGCTACGGCTGCGCCACAACCCGCTGCTCCTACCCCACAACCAATGCCACAACCCCAGTGGCAGGCTCAGGCACAGGCTGATGCTGCTAGTTTACCTCCAGAACCAGAGAATCCTTCTCTGACCGCTCCTACCAACCCAATGCCAGCTGCTACTCCGCCACCACAAGATAATTATGTGCTTTCGCCATTTTCTAACTCACCAACTCAACCACAGCAAGCTGCTCCAGTACAACAGCCAATTGGACAGCCGGCTACTCCAGCAATTCCCGATGCAAATACGCTCGATCTCAGCAATCAGCCACCTCTAACACCGCAACCAGTTCAACCAGGTGCTATGCAGCCGGGGGTTGAAGTTAACCCAATGCCAGCACCTGCCGTAGCTGATACTTCGTTTAATACACCCCCAGTAACACCAGAGCAGCCTATGTCTGGTGGGTTACCAACCGATTTAGGTACGAGTTTTAATTCGGACATTACTGATTTAGCAATGACCGACACAACCCGCAAGAAAGGGCCACTTAAGTTTATTATTATTATTGTGGCTGCGTTGGCATTAATGATTATTCTTTCGCTCATTTTGGTCTTTTCGGCTCGTAACCAACGAAAACCTGCCATCGAGCTGAATGATCAGACTGTACAAACACAAACTACTGCTACCCAGCCAGCGGCGCTTCCAGATGGATACAAGCAAGTCGTGCGTGATTGTTATAGCTTTGGTATTGTTAGTCAGACAACTATTGATTTTACAAAAACGGCCTGTAATATTGGTGCCAAATTTGGTGCTACCTCGCAGTATAGTATTACAGTTACACCTTCTACAGCAGCAGTGGGTGACTTAACAACGTTTTCTAATACTCTTAAGGCCGGTACACCCATCTCGAATGACAAGATTCAGCTAAATAATATTGATGCAATTAAGCTTGTTCAATCGGTAAATGGTACTACTCAACAAGTTATTGCAGTCATTCCAACAGGTAAAAACTACACCTTTAATGGCGCTCCAGTAACCGCATTTACTATTACTACTAGTTATAACGATGATGCTTCTAAAACAGTTAGTGACAATATTGTAAAAACCTGGGCCTGGAAGTAGTTGCATAGCTAGGTCGATTTCGCCTAGACTAAAGTACATGAGCAAAAGTTTAGAGAGTATTGTTTTGTTGGGCACAGCCTATAGTGGGTCTACTGCTCTAGGTATGGCGTTACATAGTACAAAAAACAAGCTTACCTATGTAGGTGAGCTTTCGCGAGCACCTGGTTTGTTCGAAAAGTATCAGCTAGATAATATAGTCGGTACGTGCTCTGCATGCCAGATAAATGAAGCAACTTGCCAGATCTTTAATAGCAGTCTATTTAAAAGACTTAAAGATAAACATCCAAGCGAAGCACATCGATATTTGTTACGACATTTAAAAACCAAAACTATTATCGATGCCAGTAAACATGCGGCTTGGTTGCGACTTTTAGCAGAAGAAACATCAATAGATAAAATTCGTGTACTAATAACCGTCAAAAACCCTAAATATTATGTGCAAAGTTGTTTAGATAGAGAAATAGATTCTGCTTGGTTGGCAGCCAATGCTTGGAGAGATACGTATTTTGATACATTAAGAACACTTAATCGTTTGGGAGTTTCTTACTTTGTGGTACGCAATGAAGATTTTATGCAGAATAGGGCAAATATAATACACAGCATAGAGAGTTTTCTTGGTCTGCAATATAAAATTCAACCCCAGACGAAACCTATTCATGCAATTGGCGGTAATCCGGCTGCTCGCCTAGAAGAGCAAGGGAGTAAAAAAATACGAGAAAGCGCAAGACGACTTAGTAAAAGAGTATTCGATCTTAACCCGCTTAAAACTAATCCAACCGAGCAACAAAAAATTACTTATGATACTCAAGTATTGTTTGATACGCCAGGGTTGAGTGACATGGCTAATTTGCTAGGTTATAACGCCAAAGACTTGCTTTAAAAGCTGGGTTTTTTTGTTTTTTTGCGCCACAAGCGATACAGTAGACGAAAATGATACCATGTGGCCGCACCCCACTTCCAGCCATTGTCATGATAAAACTGTTTAAATTGGGCTCTATCTCTAAGCAATAATCGATATATGAATAATGGGGATCGGGTAGTATCCACTAATGGTACAGGCCTTTCATTACCCGTACCGTAGTCAAACTGCAGGCGAGCAAATATTGCTATAAGCCAACGTCTGGGTGATGCTAAGGTACCTATTAAATTTTTCTTACTCGCGAGGTAATAATCGAGGGGAGAGAGGTTTGATCTTTGGTAGACCTTAATACATTCAGAGGCACTCTCGAGTATCTGTTCTCGAGTTGGGTGCGAGACATTATCGGTGTTTAAAAAACTTTCCCAGACTTCGGGCTGATAAAGGTATTTATTCGTTCCCTCTAGATTATTAAACAGAATGCCCCGACTATCTGCAGAAATTGCCGGGTCAAAGACATTACTACCAGTTTGCCCAAGATATATACCAGAAAGAGTGTTTTTATAGTTGTTAATTTTTAAAATTTCATTCAGCAGTATTTGAATAGTAGAGTTCCAGCCAACGTCGGCAAGAATAACCTTGTTTAGGTCTTTTATTTTAGCTACCTTGCTAAACTCGCGCACGGTTTGTGTATAGACTTTCTTTAACTCCTTGGTAATTTGGTGATCATTTTTCTCTAAATATTCGCTAAAGGCCTTCTTACCCACTAAATGATATTGATTATTATTCGTAAGAGCACCGAGCGTGGTAAGGGCATCGTAATTTGTTTTGCGGCGCTGTACCTTCTTTATCATCGGTAGCAGCGAGAGATAGCTACTGCCATTTTTGTGTTGCAAATAACAGTACGCGCGAATTAATCGAGTTCGATTAAATGTGGGCAGTAGTGCATAATTGCGAAAACCTAACTGTCTATAAAAGTTACTTAGAGTATATGACTCACTCGATATAAAAGCTACTTTTGCTTGTCTTGCAGAGCTTATGCTGGCTAAATAATGTGTGTAATAAATAATTGCTGGTGCAAATATACTACCTATAGTGCTGGCGGTCTTTCTTTGTGCAAATAGTCGCCGAGTTATTTTTTTATATTCTTTTCTGATAGCAGATGTAGAAATAATTCTTACAAGCAGGCCAAAGAAGTATTTTGTTATCAATAAGCGCAACCGATGAAATGGCAGATTGAGCCAGAAAACCATCATTCCCATACCTTCGGGTACAGCAATATCGGCTTGACGATGGTCACCTATATGAAGATTGGTAGCAACTTGCACCGTAGGGAATTTGTCACATAGTCTTGCAAAACTTCGCCCGCTACTTTTGCCATGCAAATGGTCGGCCGAGCTAACGCCCTTATAGGTAAGCCCAAACATTTTTAATAATTGTTGTATCTGGCCAGATTCGAAGTACATATCTGTCAAAAAGTAGATGGGTAACCCGGAGTGTTTTAATGTCTTAATTAAGTTTTTATTAACAAAGAGGTGTTCGTGCTCAAATTGAATTTCGGCTTGGGTAAGTTTTTTGCACAAATCTTTTTGTTTAGTTGGAGTTAATTTTGTCTTCTTACGCCGGCTCAACTCAGCAATAATTGCGGCATTAACCGAGTCTAGGCTCGCCTCGTGGTCGTATCCCTGGTCTAGATTGGCCCTGCGCAAAACTTGGTTGTAATAATTACGCAGCGAGAAATATAAGAGTGGTGAACAACTTATGTTACTTTTCTGTAATGTACTAGCCGCTTTTTTAGAGAACTGCCAAAAATGCCATTGCTCGGCACGATTTCTGCGCATTAATACGGTATCGAATACATCAACTGTAATAGTCTTGGGCTGAGATTGTTGTATGTGCTTTTCGAGCCGAGTATAGATAAACATAACTTTACTATACCGAAGTTAATTTATTAGCCAAACCATAAGAATTTTGACATGTTACAATAACCCAATGAAGATAAAAAGAGTAATTATTATCCATGGCTGGGCTGATAAACCCCACCGTGGGTGGTTTGGTTGGCTAGCAAAAGAACTTACAGCTAGTGGGGTGGAGGTTATCGCACCAGCCATGCCTAACCCTAAACTACCCAGTCTAAAAGATTGGGAGCAGACAGCAGCAAAGGCAATTGGAAAGTTGGACCAACACACTGCGCTTGTGGGCCACTCGCTTGGCACGTTTACACTTTTACGAGTTTTAGAACAGTACAAGGGAACAGAACGAGCTACCAAATTAATACTAGTAGCCGGGTTTTTAACCAATGGCGGACGTAGTCTAAGTAGATATTTTTCTCCCAAACCAGACCTAGCGTTGGTAAAGGAGCATGTAGATAATGTGTATCATATATATTCAGATAACGATCTTATGGTAAGACCATTCCGAAGCAAACAGTTAGCCCATCAATTGGGTGGCCAAACATTTGAGATAAAAAATCAAGGGCACTTTATTGCACGCGAGGGTACAGACTTTCCGCTTGTTTTAGACATTATTCAAAACTATTGATTAATTAGTTAAAAAGTCGTATAGTGGGCAAATACTTCGACCTCTGGAGGTAATGAAGTGCACCTAACACCCAAGATTCGCGATTATATCAATCTTGTAGCTACCTCAAGGTATCTCAGAATGGTAGAAGATGGCCATATTCCGCTGTTGCCAACTCAGCAACGGGAAGCATTTGTTGAGCAATTGGTGACAAAGGCAATTTTTGCAATTGATGCAACACCCAATGAAAAAAAGAATCTTACCAGAGAATACCAACGTCGTATCAAGCGATACTTCGCTTCACGCTCGAATATTCTGAAACTTTACCGAGAGTTTGAGGTTAATCAGGCTATCAAAGATGGTCGCCTGTCACCAGAGCGCTTGGTTGATGATTTCTTGAATGGCACCAAGGTTACGTACGCACAGAGAAGCGAGCTAGCTTCTTATGCACAGCGAGTAATTGTGACCTCAATGGAGAAGAAGCGTAATCTCGATCAGATTATTCGTAATGTTAATACACGACTCAAGTCTGCTCCGCCATATGTCAAACTCATTGCCACCAAGGAGGTTGTCTCGGTATGAGTGCGCTTGACCCACCAAAGTCTAAACCTTTGGTAGTTCGACTGAGCCCACAGCAGAAGCTCGAAAATGAATTACGCCGACAGTTGAAAGACAGGGGCGTACTGATAAATGAAAAAACTTCTTTACGTCTTGATGTGTCGAGACGATCGACCCTCGAGACGTATCTTTGGCGCGATATACAGTACTTTTTGGAACAAGAATACAGCGAGAGCACGGCAGTTAATCGAGCTATAGATAGATTGCGCGAAAATGCTCTCTTTATCGACACGGTAGAAGAGCTTGTTCAATATTACACAGAAAGTGCAGAGAACGATGGGTAATTTTGTCCCTGGTAGATACTTTATTTCTACAAGTGAATTGATAGTTATTATTGCAACAGCTAAGAATAATTTGCTCGCTGAGCACCCAGAATTGAAACCTTTTCAGAACGAAATTGGTAGCTATATTGCTCGTGCGGTTGAAGGCCGTAACGAGAAAGGTATTGCTAGAACTGGTGGTTCACTTTCTGACGCTGAAGCGTCGCAAACACGTTACATCGCTGAACTTTCTGAGTTAGCCGATCGTGAAGCTCGCCAGTGTCTTCGTCGGTTTCGAGATAGGCCAGAGTCGCTTGCTTTGCTAAAGCAGCTTCAAGATGGCGAACAAAAGTCAGACGGCAATACTAAAATAAATGATATCGAAACATTACCACTTACTTGGTAGATAAGTAGCAGCTCTCAGTTAATGAGGGTTGCTTTTTGCTTTTTGTACGCTTTAAAGCCTATAATTTAGAATATGAATGAGGTTGATGAAATAAAACAACGCCTTGATATCGTTGAGGTAATTGGTTCTTATGTTCCTCTTAAACAAACCGGCGCAAATTTTAAGGGGTTAAGTCCGTTTAAGGCAGAAAAAACTCCAAGCTTTATTGTGAGCCCTGAAAAAAACATTTGGCACGATTTTAGTACCGGTAAAGGTGGTGACATCTTTACTTTTGTGATGCTTCAAGAAGGTTTAGAATTTTATGATGCTCTCGAGATGCTTGCTAAAAAAGCTGGAGTTACGCTAAAACCGCGCTCTAATCAATCTGGAGAAAAACGCCAGAATAAACAGCGTCTGTATGATGCTAATGAAGAAGCAATGAAGTATTTTCACCTAGCATTATCCAAAAATACCCTAGCTTTGGCTTACTGTAAGAAAGAGCGAGGGTTGAGTAGTGAGGTAATTAAACGTTACAAACTTGGTTACAGTCCCGATAGCTGGGATAGTTTGAGCAAATTTTTAACCCAAAAAGGCTACACGGCAACAGAACTAAAGCAGGCCGGCCTGGTTGCCCAGAAGGCAGGGCGCAATACTGTCTACGATCTATTTCGTGGACGGTTAATGTTTCCTATTTTTGATGCACAGAAACGTGTAGTCGGTTTTTCGGCACGTATTTTAGATAAAAATGCTAGTGCGGCTAAATATATTAATACCCCAGAAACTCCAATATATCAGAAGAACCAGGTTATCTATGGTTTTGCTCAAGCAAAAGAAGCTATCCTAAAAAAAGATGCAGTAATTGTGGTAGAAGGAAATATGGATGTGGTAGGACTGAGTAATCATGGCTACCAGAACGCTGTAGCTGTAAGTGGCACTGCCTTTAGTGAGTTTCAGTTGAAAAATCTTGGTAGATTAAGTAAAAATATTCTGCTTTGCTTTGATCAAGATGAGGCCGGTGTAGAAGCTACGGCGCGGGCAATTAAACTTGGTGATGGTTTAGATGTACGACTCTCGGTTGTTAGCTATACAGGAGCGAAAGACCCTGACGAATTAATTAAGAAAGATAAAAAAGCTTGGGACGAAGCACTTAAGCGCGCTGAATATGCTCCAGACTACTTAATACGTTTTGGAATGCAAAAGTATGATACTAACACAGCCTATGGCAAAAAGCAGTTTGCACAGTTTGTATTACCGATAATTGCAGGTATGCACGATAGTATAGAGCAGGCACACTATGTGGCTAAGGTTGCCCAGATACTAGATGTTAGCGAAGATGCAATTGTGCGTAAATTAACCGGCACACCCGCGCCTATGCAAGAAGTAAAGCCAGCTGAGCTAGAGGGAACAAAAGAACCTAAATTAACCCGTCAAGAACAGATAGAACAAACCCTTTTAGAAATTTTACTAACACGCTTAGAGACTCGCAGTGCACTTGGTGATTTACGAGTAGAATATATTAGTGAACGTCACAAAACAATTTTTACGGAGTTACTAAAACAGACAGGTCTTACGAGCGAGAAGCTGGCAAAACTCTTGCCTGAATCTTCTAACTATGTTAAGATTTTGACACTACGGGGAGAAGAAGTGAACTCTGATTTATCAGAGCACGACGCACGGCTCGAAGCCTTTACCCAAGTAAATAGATTAGTTCGAATATATCGAGAAAAACAGAAGCGAGTACTTAGTCGTCAGATTGCTCTGGCTGAAGCCGAGGGTAATCAAGAGACGGCTCACAAATTATTACAACAATATCAGCGTCTATTAAACGACGAGAATGATTAGCAATTAATTATATTGGAGATTTATGCCAAAAAAATCTGCCCCTATTCCAAGTGAACTTACCGACGAAGAAATGCAAAATGAAGAAGCTATCGACAAGCTCGTAAAAAAAGGTCGCACCAAAGGATTTGTTACCCAACAAGAAATTATGTCGACAATTCCTGATGCCGAAAACAATGTCGATGGCCTTGATGATCTTTATTCAACTCTTATCGATCAGGGTATTGAAGTAGTTGATCAAAAAGAAAAAATGATCTGGCAAACCGAGACCGAAGAAGATGTCGAAAAAGCTACCAGTGATGAGTATATTAAAGACATTGCCGATGACTCAGTACGACTTTATTTGAGAGAAATAGGGAAAATCCCACTTATATCTGGTGAAGAAGAAGTAGCACTTGCCAAGCGAATTGAGAAAGGTGATAAAGCTGCTAAGGATGCCCTGGCCGAAGCGAATATGCGCTTGGTAGTTAGTATTGCCAAGAAATACATTGGTCGTGGGCTCGATCTTCTCGACCTAATTCAAGAAGGTAACACCGGACTTTTACGTGCAGTAGAAAAGTTTGATTACACTAAGGGTTTTAAATTTAGTACTTATGCCACTTGGTGGATTCGCCAAGCCATTACTCGCGCTATTGCCGACCAAGCCCGTGTTATACGAATCCCCGTACACATGGTAGAAACGATCAACAAACTTATTCGCACCCAGCGACGTCTTACGACCGAACTCGGTCGTGAGCCATTACCCGAAGAAGTAGCCAAAGAGATGGAGATTGATGTTGAGAAGGTGAATCATATTATGAAGATTAGCCAAGACACCACGAGTCTCGATGCTACAGTTGGTGAAGATGACGATAGTAGTCTAAGAGACTTTATTGAAGACCAAGAAGGGGTAAGCCCAGAAGAAGCTGCTACGTTTGAGCTACTTAAAGAGCATATTGACGAAACACTCGATCTGCTAACCCCGCGTGAGCAAAAAATCTTGCGTATGCGCTTTGGGCTAGAAGATGGCCGTAGTCATACTCTCGAAGAAGTTGGTCAAGAGTTTGGTGTTACCCGCGAACGTATTCGCCAGATTGAGGCTAAGGCTCTTACCAAACTACGCAAACATAAAGACAGTAAAAAACTCAAAGATTATATTCAATAATTTCCTGTCTATATAAAAAAATACCCGCTAATATGGCGGGTATTTTTTTATTGTTCGGCTTCTTGCCGATACAGATTGGCTAATATTTCTTCCTCTTGCGGTGTTAGTGCTTCGCCAAGACTTTGTTTGCGTTTGGCTTCTAAGATAGCACGAGTATCGGCAACACCTTTGCGACCTATTTCTTTGGTTTCTTCGTCTAACTTCCAGTCCTGTTCAGGATCATTTGGCGGTTCACCGGCTAATATCCGTCGCATAGCTCGCTGGCTTTCTTCTGATGGCAACTCATCGCGGTAGCCTAAGTCGTGACGAATTTCATTCATGTATTAATTATAGCGTATATAAAAAAACCGGCCTATGGATGTTCCGACGAAATGTCGGGACAAACTAGTGCCGGTATGTGATGGTTACTTTTGTGGTGCCGCCGTTGTCGTAGGGTTCTTGCCCGTATTGACGTTTACGTTGGTACCACCATCGGTGATTACTAGGGTACAGTTGTTATTGGTGGCGCAAGCCTGCATGGCCTGGGCGCGGATGTAGTCGAGCTGCTCTTGCGTGAGCGGCTTGGCATTGGCTCGTGCATTCTGCGCGTCCGCATCACCCGTGGCCGCCTTGACCTTGGCGTCGGCGTTGCTTTGCTCGGTGTTGACGTGCTGTTGGGCAGCAGCTGTGTTGCCATACTCCTGCACGACGTTTTCGGGAGGAGTGGGGTTCTTTACTACAACGCCAAAGTTGGTACAGGTATTGTCGTTGGAGTCCGGTCCGCAGAAGTACTCTCCGCCGACCGCGTTGTTGATGCGGTCTTTCAGGCTCGAGCCAACGGCGTTCTGGATAGCTACTAATGTGTTTGGGTCGTGATACAGATGCTCACGGTCGTACTTGCCGGCTTCGAGACGCAGAGCGTTGTCGATAGCGGGCTTGAAGTACTGGGCCAACATCTGATCCCAGCCCTTGCCGGGGTCAAGATCCCAGCAGTCATCGTGCAGACAGACCTGCTCGAAGAACTGGCGTAGGGTCTCTGGCTTGGTGTTGAGTTTGAAGTAGACCGCAACCTCGAAGGTGAACGGTACGTTGTCGCTCGAAGGTGCAGCGATGAAATCGACGCCCTTCTTGTCACCCTCGTTAGGGTCCTTGCTGATGATGTAGGTGCGTTGGGTACTCGGAAGCATGTACATGTTCTCGAGCAGGCCGTAGGCCTTGGTACCGGTACCGGGCTGAACTACCTCTACGAAGTGGGTACCCTGAATGGGGCCACCGGTGTAGTGCAGCGCGATCTTGTCGGGTGGCACTGAAACCCACGTGATCATCAGAAGTGATGCGATGGCCACGATGAGCACGACAACCGCGATGCAGATCGTGGCAATCTTGCCCTTACTCATTCCATAACTACTGTCTCTGTAGGAGTTTCCCATGTTTTTCCCTTCGGGTTGGTGGGTGGGGTGTAGCTTGTTGTACCTGATCTACTGGTTTCTTCCGTAGAAATCAGCCAAAAAATTATCTACATCTTTTCTTTGTTGTTCAGTTAAGATGGGGATCATTTGGTCTTGATGACGGATATCGCCAAAAATTCGGGCAGCTTCTATTACACAATGGTAATTATAGTTCTTAGTCTGAATCTCAGCCATACTGTCACCAGGTTCAACACCGGCTCCAGCCGGACTTCTGGCAATCGCTCGTTCTCTTTTACTGTTGCTCGATGTTAATGCATAGACAATTACTGCCGCAGCAGCACAGACAATCAAAAAGATTACCAAGAAATCAAAGAGTTCCATTTTCACCTCCTCAGAGATGGCATGTAAAGGTTCTAGACTGTACTTTTGGCTTGTTGCCAGCGCGACAGTGTGTGGCGCTCGGTTTGGTTACCGACATCAAAACAATTGATTATTTTCTGGTGTCGGGAATCAAAACTCAATTAAGGATATTAATAGTATCATACTATAGCTATTATGTCAATTATTTTCTCGTGTAAATAGTATGCAAGTAAATATATTATCAATAGTAAAAAATATCAATAATTAATTAACAAAAGTGTAAATATATCTGATAGTAAATACAATAATTGTCAAAATATAATTGACAAAAAATATAACTGGAGTAATGTTGAGAATATGGATACAGAAATACTTAATGGTATTGGTCTTAATGAGGGCCAAACCAAGGCATATACAAAATTACTTCAACTAGGTATGCTTAGCCCCTCCAAACTTGCCGAAGCAATCGGTGAAACACGCACTAATACCTATTCTATACTCCAAAAACTTGAAGCTGTTGGATTGGTAAAAAAAGATACTCGGCTAAAAACTGCTCGCTATGAAGCAACCCACCCGGTCAATCTAGAAGCCTTTGTCGAGCGACGAAGAAATATTATTTTAAATAATGAGTACAAATTAAATTCAATAATGCCTGCTTTGGTAAAACAGTACTACCAGACTACAGAACAACCGGAGATATTATATTTTCATGGCAGAGAAGCACTCGAAAGAGTTTACCAAGACATTCTAGATACAAAAAAAGACTTTCATCTCATTATGACACCAAATCAGCACGACTATATGGGCGAGAAATTTTTGGATAATTTTGTGAAGACACGAGTAAAACGTAAATTAAAAGTAGAGGCTCTTACACCAGATACACCAGAGGCCAACCATCGCAAAGATGTAGATAAAAAAATGCTCCTAACCCGTACATTTTACGACCCAAAGCTGTTTAACATGCCAGTAGAGATAAATATCTATGGTGATAAAGTGGCGTATCTGAGTTTTGGCGAAGAAGTTATTGGCACTATTATTCATAGTCCACAAATTGCTCAAGCCCAGAGAGAGTTATTTAATATGATTAAGCTAGCCTCACTCACTACTTAATGAGATAATTAGCACTATGAGTGCACGCAAAAAAATCGTAATTTTTGATGGCCATGCCTTGGTGCATCGTGGATTTCATGCTATTCCATATCTAACTACCAAAGATGGAACCCCTACCAATGCCGTGTATGGCTTTACCATGATGATGCTCTTGGCACTGCGTGAGCTAAAACCAGACTATGCTGTAGTGGCCTGGGATGCGCCTGGTAAGACGTTTCGGCACGATGACTACAAAGACTACAAAGCCACCCGCAAAAAGGCACCAGACGAGCTCTACGCCCAGTTACCTATTACA
Organism: bacterium; assembly: GCA_029778565.1. Classification (GTDB taxonomy): domain Bacteria; phylum Patescibacteriota; class Saccharimonadia; order CAILAD01; family BJGX01; genus JAHFOQ01. Next base: position 22,379 of record JAKOQC010000510.1, on the reverse strand, counting down.
AAAGATGTGGTAGAAGCATTTAATATTCCACTTATAGAGGCGCCAGGCTATGAGGCCGATGATATTATTGGCACATTAACAGCCCAGTACGAAAAAAATCACGAGGTCGTGGTGGTGACTGGTGATATGGACGAACTTCAACTAGTGAGTGATCATGTGGGTATTTATACTATGCGCAAAGGCTTTACTGATACGTTTTTGTATACCCCAAAAGAAGTGGAAGAAAAATATGGGGTAACTCCAGAAGAATTTGTGGTTTATAAGGCTCTAAAAGGGGATAGTAGTGATAATATTCCCGGTGTTGCTGGTATTGGCGACAAAGGAGCGACAGAATTAGTTGCAGAGTACAAAACGCTCGATAACATGTACCAGCATCTCGAAGATATTAAGCCAGCTCTGGCTAAAAAACTTGAGGCTGGTAAAGACAGTGCTTATCTTTCTTTACAGCTTTCTCGCATTAAACGAGATGTGCAATTTAGCTTTGATCTGCGTGATGCTGCCTTGCACGAATATGATAGAAAAAAAGTGTACGATCTGTTTCATCAACTAGAATTTAAGAGTTTACTCTCTAAATTACCTGGACAGACAGTAGCTGATGCCCCGCAAGCCAACTTATTCGAAGAAGAAACAGCTACGCAGGCCGAGCAGTTTAATCGAGAGCATCTTAAAAAGGCGAAATATCATTGTGTAAATACCGACGCCGATTTGCAAAAGCTAATCGCTGAATTAAACAAGAAGACAGTTATATCGGTTGATACCGAAACAACTAGCGTAGATATTATGCAGGCTGAATTAGTAGGTATCTCGCTCTCATATAAAGAAGGTGAAGCATATTATATTCCTGTAGGCCACGACACGGGCAAGCAGTTGCCTAAACAAGTTGTACTTGCCGCACTCAAACCTATTTTAGAGGGTAGTAAGATAGGCAAACTTGGCCATAACATTAAGTATGATTATGAGATTTTTCGAAAAAATGATATTCAGCTTGGCCCAATTGTTTTCGACACCATGGTAGCAGCATTCTTAATTAGTCCAATCGGTCGGGCGCAGACATTATCGGAGCTAGCATATAGCGAACTTGGTATATCTATGATAGATATTGAAGAATTGATAGGTAAAAAGGGTAAGAATCAAGAAACATTTAATGTTGTGCCTATAGAAGAAGCTACCAAATACGCGGCTGAGGATGCCGATATTGCCTGGCGATTGTATCAAAAGCAAGTGGTGGAGTTAAAAACAGAACCAACTGGCAATAAAAAACTCACCGATATGGCAGCTATGCTTGAGTGGCCATTAATTGAAGTGCTGGGTGATATGGAACTTACCGGAGTTACGCTCGATAAACAGTTTTTGGCAAAGTTGTCGAAAGAATTTGCTACAAAGATTGAAAATCTGCGTAAATCTATCTGGAAGCACGCCGGTAAAGAATTTAATGTTAGCTCACCGGCTCAACTACAAACTATTTTGTTTGAGCAACTTAAGATAGATTCTACAGGATTAAAGAAAACCAAAACCGGTATCAGTACCGCAGCTTCTGAGCTAGAGAAAATGCGTGGACGCCACCCAATAATAGATGAGCTATTTGAATATCGCGAACTTACCAAGCTGGTAAGTACCTATGTAGATGCTCTGCCACAGCTCGTGGCAGAAGATGGCAAAATTCACACTAGTTATAATCAGACAATTGCACAGACTGGTCGACTAAGTAGTACCAATCCTAATTTACAAAATATTCCTGTTCGCACTGAGGTAGGTAAACAAATTCGCAAGGCCTTTGTAGCAGGTGAGGGTAGAATGTTTGTAAGTGCCGATTATAGCCAGATAGAACTACGTTTGGCGGCCGATTTGGCAGGGGATAAGCCAATGATAAAGGCATTTGTTGATGGTGCTGATATTCATACCCAGACTGCTGCCGAAATGTTCAATATTAAACCGAGTGAAGTAAAGCCCGAGCAGCGCTATGCCGCCAAAGCGATAAACTTTGGTGTGTTATATGGTATGAACACCCACGGACTCTCAGTAGCTACAGGTTTTGACTATGCACAGGCCAAAGAATTTATCGAGCGCTACTTCCAGACTCGCAAAGCAGTGGCCGACTATATTGCCAAGATTAAGAAGATGGCACACGATGTTGGCTATACCGAAACATTATTTGGCAGACGCCGTCCGTGCCCCGATGTTAGGTCGAGCAACTTTATTATTCGCTCGGCAGCCGAAAGAGCTGCGGTAAATATGCCGCTCCAGGGTACAGCCGCCGATATGATGAAATTAGCGATGATTAGTATTCATAAAAAACTGCCCGCAGAGGCCAATTTAATCTTGCAAATTCACGACGAATTAATAGTAGAATGCAAAGAGACAGACATTAAAGAAGTAGCTAAAATAATGGAGACAGAGATGACAAAAGTTCATACATTTGCCGTACCAATAGAGGTCGGTATTAAAACAGGTAAAAGTTGGGGAGATTTAGAGTAATGGCACATCAAGATGATCGCGAGACAGAATTTACGGGTAACGTATTAATGTTCTTGTTTGTTTTTATTATTATTTTTGCAATTGTCATTATTTTTTCTATTACCCATCATACGTTATGTGTAAGAAAGAACCTTCCAGAGCAGACTGTATTTCCAAAAACCAGTCTCGAAGAGACAATTGGTCGTAACCCAAGTTACGATATTTTGGCCTGCGAAAGATAATAAAAGAGGCTGCAACATTGCTGTTGCAGCCTTAAAAAAAGATATTCTTCTAGCTAACCGTTACTGGTTGGCTAAGAGAGAGGTGATTGTTACCCAGATAATGTAGTGCACGATTGGCAGCCAGAGGGGCTGAACCGATCTTGTCACCACGTGCATCGTAGATGTTGCGCATCTCTGGACGTGACAGGTCTTCTGCAGTGTAGCGCTGAACACGCCCCTTGCAGCTCACCGAGATCCAAGGGCCATACCTGCCGTTGTTGAGATCGGCACGTACACCCCAGAATGCCATCTTGTTGATCTCTTCGAGACTCAACACAAGCTGCTCGATGTCGACACCTTCGCGAGGGACAGCAGTCTGTGCGGGGAAGTAGTGAAAACGAAATACATAATAGAAGCGCTCGTCGAGAGACTCATCTGCGCTGAAGATGCGATCAACTCGGCTCGCATGAGTCAGCAAGAGACCACCAGCCAGCAGTTCTTCGTGCAGACTAGAAAGATCAATTGCTTCACCATGTGTCTTTTCAATCAAACTATCACCCGGCGCAGCCGAAAGATCGAATCCAAGATGATCTTCGCGCGGCTCGAGGCCACGCAGGTAGGGCGGGATCTGGCGTCCTTGGCGAAACCAGAATTGAAGCATTACGGGTGCTACTGGCAAGGTTCTTCCTCCTGATATCAGTCGGGTGACTACGGACTCGATTATACTATCATATAAATACCGTTATGTCAACTAAATAGTGAAAGGGCCCTGCAGGTTTTGCAGAGCCCTTATTCAATAAGAACGGCTTTTAATTCGAAAATATCATCTGGATTACCCACAAACTCTTTACTGCTACCGTTAAAGAGCAGCAAAATCTTGGTATCGGTACTGCTAGCAACCTGCCATTCTTTACAGATGTCGCTTGAAAGAATAGTTTTGGCAGTTAACATATCGGCTAAGTGCCTAGCATAGCTTTGCCTTGGGTTATCACGCAAACCCGATGACGCTAATATGTTTGCTACAATCAATATCTCACCACATTCTATTGCTGGGGCCGTCTCGGCTGTGAGCGCGACATACATTTCTTAGCTCGCAGCGTCTTTGGCGACTACTACAAGATAGATAATTGCGACAGGCAGACAAAACATACTTAGGAGTAGTGCAATCAGTAGAACTTGCGGTTTTGCAAGCGCTGGGTTGGTTCTGCGTAGAACCAGTACCATGCAAACCACAATGGCTGCTATCGAGAAATAAGCAAGGGCATAAGACCAAGCGCTGTAATGAACTGGCTCAGATACGGGTTGCGGTAGTGCCTCGGCGAGCAGCGAGAGCATCTGTTTCTCCTTTTCGGGAAGGGTACGAAGTCGTCTGCAATAATACATTAAAATTAATAATTAGTCAATTATTCTGTTCGCTTGGTATAATACAGCTATGCCAGAATTACCCGAGGTAGAAACAGTGCGCGCTGGTTTAGCGCAGTTTTTAGTTGGCCAAAAAATAACTCATGTAGAGAGCAGCTGGACTAAAAGCTTTCCTAACGAGCAAACGCTTGTGCAGAAAAAAATGCTCTCCGCCAGCGTTTTATCTGTAGATAGACGTGGCAAGGCAATTATTATGCCCCTCAGTAGCGGGTATAGTTTACTTATTCATCTTAAGATGACCGGTCAGTTGGTGTATCGACCAAAACATGGCCAAGGCTTTGGTGGTGGCCACCCAACCGACAGTTTAATTAGCCAATTGCCCGATAAGTCTACTCGAGTAATTATTGAGTTGGCTAAGGGTACATTGTTTTTTAACGACCAGCGAAAGTTTGGTTGGGTTCGCCTTGAGAAAACCAAAGGTTTGTACGAGAGAAATGAGTTCTTACGCAAACTGGGCCCCGAGCCGTTAAGTGAGGAGTATACATTTGCTGAGTTTAAAACAGCAGTACAAAAGCGAAAAAACACCAGCATCAAAGCCGCAATACTAGATCAGACAGTAGTTGCGGGGGTTGGCAATATCTATGCCGACGAGGGCTTGTTTGCAGCTCGTATACACCCCGCTACCACAGTGGCAAATGTCAGTACTGTTAAGCTACACCGTCTATTTAATGCTCTTAGAGAGGTTATGAAGCTGAGCATTAGTTTGGGTGGCTCATCGGACAAAAATTACGTTGATGCAAAGGGAAATAAGGGCAGTTATCTCAAATTCGCCAAGGTGTTTCGTCGAGAGGGTAGTGAATGCCCTGTATGCGGTAGTATTATTCAAAAAACACGGGTAGCCGGGCGAGGTACACATTATTGCCCGAAATGTCAGAAACAACCAAAATAATGTCAAGAATTATTGACATTATATAAGCTTTTTGCTATGATTATCTATCGCCTACGTTAGGCGATGTACCTGAAGAGAGGAATAGGATAAGATGCAGAAGTTTTACGATAATCTTCTAAAGCTCATTTTCGCGGTTATCGGGCTTGTTTTCTTGCTGGCAATCGTTTCGAGTTACTTTGGTTACATCTTGCTCGTCGCGTTCATCGCTGGTCTTGTGGCTGCCGTTGGCTTGCTCGTGCGAGCTCGCAGAAACGACCGGACGCGCATACGCGACCTGCAGCGAGATCTCGACAGAGCACGAAGGTGGCCATAGGGGTTGGGTGTTGGGAGTCTCTAACGTATCGTTTTTTCGATCTGTTATGCTCCCAGCACACCACCCCAACATCCTATTTTTTCTCTTCTATCTTACTCTACAGATATAAGCTGTACTGATGAGCCATAGATGGCGAAAGTAAGAATTCATATTGTATCTTGTGTATAGAGGGTTATTAATAAACACGGCACAAAAGATGTAATATACAATAATGAAGAAAAAATATGAATACATAGTCTTTGATCTTTTTGGTACTATTACAACTGCAAACTACTTGGCTTCAATTGTACCTTGGTATTTAAATAATAAAAAACCAGATAGGCAGCTTGTCGATACAGCATTTGTTACAGAAATAAGAAGGTTGTCTCGATCTTACGAACTATATATTTTAAGTAATGCAAAGTATGAATATATTATTGAATCGCTAAGATCACAAGATATTCTAGATTGCTTTAAAGGAATAGCAGTGTCCTCGAATATAGGATATAGAAAACCCAGTGAAAATGCGTTTAAATATATCATTCAGCTTGGAGTTGAACCGTCAAAATGTTTGTTGATCGATGATAGAGAGAAGAATCGCAAGGTTGCTTGCAATTTAGGCTTTGCTGTCATGAGATTCAACTCAAAAAAACAATTATTGCAACAGCTTAAATTATTGTAAGTATTCTTATGCTTCACACTAGCTGAATTACACTGCATACTAAGAGTATGATTTTTTATTTTTATGGTGAAAATAGCTTTGCTATTTCCCAGCAAGTGAAGGCCATTACAGAGCAATACCAGAAGAAAACGGGTGGATCTTTAGAGATAGAACACTTCGATATGTCGAGCGACCCACTTTCTAAACTCTTAAACTCTCTTGGTGTAATGCCGATGTTTGCCAGCAGTAGATTACTTATTGTGCGTGATTTGAGCTTTTTAAAACTAGATAAAACTAAGCTAGATAATATGCTAGATATGGTGTCAGAATCGACTATTTTGGTATTTATAGATAATAAGCCAGACAAGCGTAGTGTGGTATATAAAACACTTTCAAAATTAAAAAATGCTAAACAATTTAATTACCTTAGCCAGCCCCAACTGATGGCATGGGTAAAAAAACAGGTAGAGCAAGTGGGCGGAAAAATAGATAATAGAACAATTTCTGTACTCATAGAAAACGTTGGTTTCGACCAATGGCAACTAAGCAGTGAGATCCAAAAGCTCGTTAGTTATAGTCAGTCTGTTACCGTAGAGGCAATTAACGAGTTGGTTGTAGCTAATGTAGAGTATTCGGTTTTTACTATGATAGACGCTCTTAGTAAAAAACAGATTGGTAAAGCAATAGGACTATACCAACAGCTTACTAAGCAAAATGAACCTGACCAGAAAATTCTTGGTGCTATTATGTATCAATACAGAGTATTAGCCCTCTGCAAGGTTCATGAAGGGCAGGGTAGTGGTTGGATGAAACAATTTGGTGTTGCACCATATGCTGCTAGTAAGGGTCAGGCAATAGTGCGTACAATGTCGCTAGACCAGATAAAATCAGCCTACAGTGCAATTATTGCTGCCGATATGGCTATTAAAACTGGCCAAACCGATTCTCATTCTGCGCTAGAAGAACTGCTGATTACTCTTGGTAGTGGTAACTAAATCTCGTTTAACCAAAAAAATAATCGCCCTGTAGTGTTGGGCGATTAATTTTTAGTCTTTACTTCTTGCTAGCTGGCTTCTTAGCGGGAGCCTTTTTTGTAGCTGACTTTTTGGCGGCAGGTTTTTTGGGTTTACTACCTGGTTTGCCGGGGTTTTCGCTACCAAATGGTTTAGCAGCTGCGGCATTATATGCTTTGGTTAGGCGAGATTTCTTACGAGCCGCGGTTCGTTTGTGAATAACACCGCGCTTTACGGCCTTATCAATCTCTGCTTGTGCAGCAATAAGTGCAGCATTACTTTTAGGTTTACCAGCAGCGAGCTCGTCGCGTACAGCACGAAACTTCTTCTTTACACCTGTTTTGGTAGCAGTATTATAAGCTCGGCGCTTCTTTTCTTGGCGCATACGTTTCTGAGCTGATTTAATAATTGGCATAAGTTTTTCTAAATTCCTTTTTCTTTATTCTTTAGATAAGAATGTAACAGCAGCTATCATAGCAAATATTTCCCTTTCTGTAAAGGGTTGTTTGTATAGCACGTTAAGATACAATAATAAGTATGAGCATAATGGAAGCAAAATTACCACCTTCGGGTACTGGACCAGAAGCCCTTCCACATTTAGATGTGATTGATAAAGACACATTTACCTGGGAGGTGAATGATATATTTCAATCAATCAAAAACGAGCAAAAAGATGTTATCGATAATCCAGGTAACAAAACTCCTACAGAAATGCGTCTTCCTTCAGCGCTAGCAATTGCCCTAGCCCGTACTAGGGAAAAATATGTCATTAATGCCGAATATGCTGAGCTCGCTAACTTGGCTGATGTTATTTTATCTGCTCCGGAAGCTGCCAGGGTACAAGAAGGTCTGAATAAAATTAATGACCGCTTAAGTCAGCTAAAGAAAATAGCTAAAGATCAGCCAAATCATCAACTTCCACCAGAATTAGCTGCTGAGCGAAGTAGCTTGCGAAGTCAACGAAAACTCGAAGTGGCAAAGATTTTACCATGGAACCATAAACTAAGAGATCTTATTGATACTGTAGCTGGCGTAGTACCCAGAGAAGAGGTAGAAAACTGGATAGAAAAGGCTATGCAAGGTGCTGGCGGTACTGCACGTAAGGCAGTGGCTGGTATGGGTTCAGAGGTTGCCGTTGCTCGTCTAGCTCGGCAAGTATATGGAAGTGATAAGGTACGGCTTGGTACTCAGGCCGAAGATGCGAAGGGCACTGATATGGTTATTACTACTCATGATGGGCGAGAGGTTGCTATAGATATTAAAACCGGTGGTAATATTGATGATCTTGGTTCGCGACAAAAAGAAGTGGCGATTAGTCAGAATCAAATTGAAGGATTTGACGTGCGTGAAGATCAAAAAAGAGAACTCGAGCAAAGAATTCGCACCGCAATTGAATAATCTAACATTGACATTTACCTAATTTAATAGTATATTGTATTTCCGGAAATGCCTATATTCCACTATCACCACACAAGGAGGTGAGAAATGTCCGAACAGGCGGAAGATAAAGTGTTTTTCGAACCTTTTGAATTTGTTCCCCAGTCAACTGCTGGCTGTGGATTCGTTCAGCCAAAAGAGATAATTGACGATCAGTTTGCATCTGAAGAATCTCGTGATTTTCAATTAGCTCATCTTGCAACATGTACTTTCTGTCAGCAGAAAGTTGAGCGCTTTCGAGCGATTCAAGCAAATTAACTCCACCTATTTTTGTGATAGGTGGAGTTTTCATTAATTGTTGACAGATATTGACAACAGTGGTGAGGTATGCTAGTATAGAGCTTATGCAAATATCAGAACTCGCAGCTCAATTACAATCTGTTGGTTTTACCGACAAGCAAGCCCGTGTATATGTGGCGGCTTTGTTTTTGGGCCCAAGTGCCGTACAAAAAATTGCCTCACAAGCCGAGATTAATCGTGCTACAGCATACGTTATTTTAGACGAACTTGCCAAAATGGGCTTGGTTTCTGAAAGCCAAGAAGGTAAGAAAACCGTATATGTAGCCGAGCCGCCAGAAGCAATTGGCCGATATTTAGATAAGCAAAAAAATGAGATAATTTCTCGAAGTGATGAGCTAAAAAACCTTCTACCCAAGCTACGCGAAACTTCGCGCGCAACCGACGGAGATGATGCTCCACAGGTACGATTTTATAAAGGGCTAGAGGGTTCAAACCAGCTTAGCCAAGAATTGATCAGAAAAGCAAAAAAAGGTGATGTTCTTTATAGCGTAGGTAATTATGATGAAGCAAAAAAAGGCGATGCTTCAATGTCGGGTGCCAACCGTCGTATTAAAAAAGGTATTTATGCTGAAACTATTTATTATTCTCGAGACACCAAACTTTCAGCACAAAAGAAAAGTTTAGTAAAAAAACTTACTAGGGTAGATAAGGAATTCCAGGCTGAAATTAATCTTTACCCAAATAGAGCGTCTTTTATTACCTATGCGGGCGATAAAACAGTCGGTGTACTCATAGAAAGCCCAAAAATTGTCGAAACATTGCGACAACTCTTTGAGCTAGCAGAAAAGAATAATCGTCAATAAGTATTGACAAAACAATAATTTTAAAGTATTATAAGAGAGTCATTTTTTGGCTAGTGTAGAGCAATCTGCTACAGCTAAAACACCCGTACGTACCCGCTTGCGGGTGGCCAATGGGGTAATGACATTGAGAGTAAAGGAGACCACCGTGAAGAAAATTCTTGGTGGAGACGGCTTCCCCGGCTAAGTCTGAGGGAGGTGCTGCGTAACCGCAGCAAGGAGCGAACGTGCTCAAGGAAGAAAGTAAAAATGAAGCTGTCCAGAGGGACTTCAACGACTTTCTTACCGACGTAGAGTGGTTTGTTGTACAGGCAACAGAGCTTGGCATAAAAACCATTCTAAAATTCTGCCTTAGGGTAGTCCGTGCAATCTTGTACAAGAAGGTGAATTCTTCGTCACCATCTGACCCTTCATGGACATGCCCCCACAAAGTTCGCTTATAGAGATACATTGCTATTTCTCGCCCCACCGAAGACCGGTGGGGCATAATTTTAATATAAAACGCTAATGCTTGACTAAAAGTATTTTAACAGATATAATTACCCAGATTTACCCGCACCTACAAATGAGAGAAGATGCCAATGGCAAAGCCGGGTGTGACCGAGTTTTCTACTCGTTGGGAACTAGTAGCAGATCTGCTGAATGAGCTATCTCAACTGAATTTCTCCATCTCGATTGCCGAAGTACCAATGGATGCCGATATTGTACTCGATGAACTGCGTGAACAGGGAATCGACGTTACAAACGAACATGAATGTTACGTATTCGTTATGGGTATGTGTAACTTGGTAGAAGCACTGCTTACAAGCCATCAGCACGGTAACGTGCCTCGTGATGAATTGATGGGTGCAGTATCGCGTATGCTTGGTATTTTGTCATTTATTCGTAATTACCTTCCGCAAGATATTTTTGTCCGCTATCTACTCTAAGATAGCGGATTTTTTAATAATAAAAACACTAATTTAATGTAATTTTACAGATATAAATTGATATTTATATAATAAAGATGTTATAAAGTATTGACATTTATTACATTATTTGCTATACTACCTGACAGTGCATCGAGTTGGTGCATGAACATTCCAGACCAAGGAGCCCCGCCAATGTCCAAGCAGTCCCGCCGCAAGGGCGCCCGCCACAAGGCCAGCCGTCGCAAGCTGGCCGCCAAGTCCGTCGTCGCCCGAGAGGGTGAGGCGGCCGCCCGGCGCATGCGCGTCGTGGTGATCCCCGCCCATCTCGAGGGTGCCGTCATCGACTGGCCCCAAGACCGCATCGAGGAGGTGTTTGGGGTGCCGGCCTAGCGGTCGGCGGAGGCGAGCGAAAGCTCACGAGAAAGCCTAGCAACAGAATTTCTCGCGGCACTTGGAGCCGTTAGGGCTGTAACAAGCCCCCAAGAACCCCGACTTTTAAAGTCGGGGAGCTGTCGGTAAGTGTGTACTTACCCTGATGAGCTTAAAAAAGCGAAACAGTTTAACAACTTGTGTCCAATTGCCTTGCTTTGCTTCTGGCAAATTATCAGTGCTAAATATTTAAATAAAAAAGAGCACATTGATGGCTAGCTAGCAAGCAGGGCATTTGGGCGCAAGCCTAGCACCTTTAGATAGAAGTAAAAGGTTTCTTCAAAAGTAGGTATGACCGAAATGAGGAACCTTGCTGCAGGGGGACTGTAAGACATGCGCGACAGACCGATACGTTCGGAGCGATGCATGCAGGTTGCTGTAGCTAAATCGCCACCACACACGTCCTGCTTTTTGCCTTCGGGCAATTGTAGGCAGTCAGCGATACACCCGCCTACAAGGGAATTAACCCTTGGCTTGGTGGCTCGGCCATGCCGGGTCCAAGTTCTCTGAGAAGAGAGGGAAAGCGAACGCCCCATAGCCCGGGGCCGCTAAAAAAGTAAAATCTGGGCCTCGTTGCGGACGCTAGTCCGTAGGCAGCCCAGATCGGTTCGGCAAATGCTGAGTGTGAGGTACAAAGCGCAGAACGAGAGCGCCGATATCCCCGGAGTGAAATCTGGGTAAGTATCAAACTCGTTCTGCGGGCCCGCCGCCACATGGGCAGGCAGCTCTCTCAACGGTGCTGTTGAGATTGAGCGCCGCCTGTGTGGTGGGATGTTCGAAGCCGTAAGGCTGAGATAGAGTTCGGCAAGGTGCACGGCATGATGCTCCAAACCCCACTCGAAATTTTAAATTATTCATGCCGTATCCTGGTCGCCATACCTAGTATGGGCCTCTATAAGAGGCGGCCGGGCGAGCTCCACAGCGTGGACTCGCACTACCGGTAGGATAGAAGGTGAAGGCTTAAACGGAAGCCTTTGTGAACCGGGCTGCAGCTCGCCAGGAAAAGTTCACACCAAGTACCAAGTCTAATAACGACAATCCGGATTAGGTACATCCGTTTCCATCAGAAACTTTTGGGTTTCTGATGGATCCCAACCATAGTTCTTATATTTGAGGCCTGTGGTTGGGATGAATAGTTTAATATCATTCCATATGCACATTGAGTACATTATTATTCCAAACTACAGGGTTTGGATTTTTTTCTGTAAATAGAGTAACCATAAGCGTTTACTGGTCTGCCTCCTTAGTCGTCTTAAGTTTCACTTTCCTTAAGGCGTCTAATGGGGCTGATCGGTTTCGACGCTCGAGACAGAGGCTTACTATGCAACCCGAGTTGCTCAGACTCGTAAAACAGGGCACCCAATCAAACGCCGCTTGATGCAACGTTTGATCGAAAATCCTTCGGGAAGATTCGGAGCCAGACCACCGCAGCTTGGCAACAGAAGCGGAGGAGACAGCCGGCAAAGACCGCTGACATATCTGGAAAGACAGATTGACGATTCGGAAAGACGATTCGGCCTTGGTGACCCGTCACCAGAGCAGCCGTAAGCTCGAATATCGGGAATGGTTGTAGCATAGAAGTTTTCACTCGAACGGACGGGGGTTCGATTCCCCCCAGCTCCACGTCGTGTTGTGGTTGCGGCTTAAAGCCCACTCTGCTTATCTGCTGATTTGCAGAGTGGGCTAACTGCCTACACCACAACACTCCTTCTCAAACCAAAACAGTATCGTTTTGGTTTGTAGCCTGAGTCATCAGGCGCGCGCCTCTAGCTCAACGGCAGAGCAACGGACTTTTAATCCGAAGGTTGTGGGTTCGAATCCCACGGGGCGTACAATCCCCGAGAGAATTTCTCTCGGGGCCCAACCAGAGATTTTTAAAACAGAAGTTTCTGGTCGGGAAATACCCGAGAATTCGTACCTACCACATTACCCTAGAGGAGGTGACAATGCTCTACGGGGCGGAGAAGGTCCGCGAGATGGGCCGAAGCATCTTGCCGAGCAGGATGAGACAGTCGCACTCGCGTCAGAAGACGATTGCTCGTCGACATCGACATCAGGCTAAGGTTGCGATTCGGAGCATGCAGTGGAACGAGGATGGTTGGCTCGATTGCGAGACCGACCTCACCGGCACCAAGGCTGTCCGGACCGAGGTGAAGTCTTTGGTGCGAGATAGGCGTGATGCTGATCATCTGAATCATTTCTACCGGTGGGCTGAGGCCGTTACAGCTGATTTGCCCATCGAGAAGCGACTGAGCTACATCAGCGGTTTCTTGCCTGAAGGTTTGATTGGCTGGCACGCCATGACGCACTTGCGCTATCTCGATCACTTTGATGCTGACCCGGTCAGTTACCGTAACCGACCGGATTACGTAGATTACCGTGTGGCACAACTGCACCGTCGCTATCTCTTGATCGAGCGTTGGGTGCAGGCCGCCCAGTTGCTCGAGCAGTTGATCTCCGAGGGGCGATTGAAGGCTCTGAATCACTTCATCACCGCTGGCTGGAAGCCCACCACGTGGAAGACCAGTCGACGAGTTCGTATCTTCGACCACAGCGCACCTGGTATGGTGTTGCCCGGCATCAACTGGAAGAAGTATAACTATCGCGAGGTGTACGAGACGCACATCTACGAGGGCAAGCCCCGTGTATTGCGTGACAATCGTGATATCGAGTCGTTTTTGGTGGATTTGTGCAAGCAGGAGCACCGCAACGAGTTCGAGCGGGTGCAGGCCTACCTTGCCGAGGTGTTTGGCCATGTTGCTGCGTAATTAATTTTTGCCCCTCACCTTTATGGTGAGGGGCTTTTCTTTTTGGTAATTATCTGGTAGTATTGTAATCCGTTCGCACCTCTACAGGTAAAGGGAAAGATGAGTGATATATTGCGTGCCATAGTAATGATTGGCATTCCTGGTTCAGGAAAGTCAACCTATATTAGACAAGAATTGGCTATTGTTCCGAATCAACAGATAGTGTGTCCAGACGATATTCGTCTTGAACTGACTGGAGACGCCAGGGACCAGTCACTCAACACGGAAGTGTGGGCCATCGCTTATGAGAAGGCCAAAGAAGCTCTTTTGGCCGGTAAGGTGCTGATCTTTGACGCAACCAACACCAAAAAGGTAGATCGCCTAGCTCTGCTAACGCACATTCGTTCTGTTACCGAAACAGAAATATTTGTTAAGGGAATTTGGCTGAGAACACCTCTCGATATCTGCAAAAAGCGCAATGCTAATCGCCAACGAAACGTCCCCGAGACGGCACTTGAGCGAATGTATTACCAGCTAGAAGCAGAACCACCTCGCCAGGATGAGGGCTTTTCTCAAGTGTACGTTACTGGTTGCTAATTATTTTCGGCTATCTCGCTATATGAGGTAGCTTTTTTCTTTATAATAAAGCTATGGCAAATATTACCCCAGACAACTTTGCGGAATTTAGTCCTAATCTTTGGAAACATTCGGCTGAGGCACAACAATTTGGCGAGAACGCTGTAGTTTTACCTGAAAAACTTTCTAGCGATTTAAAAGCTTTGGTCAAAAATCAGCAAGATACTGGTTATTCTATAGATGTAATATCTCAAAGCGATACAGCGGCACAAGAAAAATACCAAAATAATTGTTATGTGTATCATCGAGTTCCAGATAACATGCATGGTAATGTGTTATATCCGCTGAATCAGCTTAAAGACATAAACGAGGATTTGTATAATCTCTACGCAGAAGGCTATAAAGATCGCCAAAAGTTGCGAGAGACAAGAGTACCAATACTAAATTGTCTCTGGAATGATACTTTATTTTTTAGTCCTGTTCACCCTCAAAAACTTTATGATTTAGCTAAAGAATTTGGGCTGCAAAACCAATGGAGATTTAAGAAATTCTTCGCTTTAAAGATAGGAACAAATATTACACTCGATAATGCAGTAGTTTTTTATAGAATAGGGGAAGAAATGGATGCTATAGTCTATAGACCTGCTAAAGAAGTTAGAATATCCGAGCTCAATAGGGTTCCAGAGCTGACTCGTGCATACTATGAATTAGTGGCAAAACAACATGAAGACCTTTTTCCATATCAGTTTGTGCCACAATTACTCTATAGGGGTAAAGTGGATGTATCAAACGTAAAGGTTATTGACCTAATCTAACCTCTAGCTAATCTGAAAAATACGTTAAGAACCTTGACAATTATGCTTATGTTTGCTATAATTACCAATTGACGATAAAATATATCAATTATGCAACAAGAATTAACCCCCAAACAACAAGCTGTAGAGCTTATTAAGCAAGCCAATCATGTTTTGCTCGTAACTGGTCGCGAACCTAACAACGACCAGCTTTCGGCTATGGTAGCGCTCGATCTTATCTTGCAACGAGTTGGCAAGCATGTTAGTGCTATTATGACCGGTGATATGCCAAAGGCTCGCCAGATACTCGATACAAAAGGTATTTCTCGAGACCTTACTGGTATTCGCGATTTTATTATTCGCTTAGACACCAAGAATGTCGAAGTAGATAAGCTACGCTACGAAACAAATGAGGATAATCTTGAAGTAATTATTTCACCTTTCTCAGGTAATTTTACTGCTAAAGATGCAACGTTTGATTACGGTGCGTATAAGTTTGATTTAGTAATTGTATTAGGTGCCAGTCAGATTAGCCGAATTGATAAGATTTTAGAAGAAAACCCTACAATTTTTGATGGCCTACATCTTATTAATATCGATTGCCACAGTAGCAACGAAAACTATGGGAGCGTTAACTATGTAGAGCCAAATGCAAGCTCGGTAAGCGAAATGCTTGTAGGTATTATTGAATCTGTTGCTCAGGGTATGATTGATTACCATGTTGCTACGGCAATTCTTACTGGTATTATGGCTGCTACCAAAGGTTTTACTGGGCCAAATACTACCGCCAAGAGCTTAACTATTTCAGCCCAGATGATGAGTGCTGGGGCCAAGCAACAAGCTATTGTAAATGCACTATTTAGCCAAAATGCGAGCTCGAACGCAGAACGTCAAAAGCCAAAAGCTGAATCAAGCTTTTCTATTATGAATCCTCCTAAAATAGAATCTAAGCCACAAGCCAAGCCAGAAGAAAAAGCCGAAACTATTGCCGATAAATTGGCCAAACAAGGCGTAGAACTTACCGCCGAAGGTGTTAAAGATGCCAAAACTGGTGAGGTTATTAAAGACGTAGAAGTTAGTGAGAACAAAGAAGGCGAGGATACCCCAAGCCCAAAAAAGTTCAAAAATCCCAGCCAGAAGCAGAAGTAAGTACGGGCTTGTTTAAGGGTCGCATTGTTGGTGGCCAGATACAGACAGCCAGCTAATCGTATACTAAACTATTACTATGAGTTTAGTTTTTAACCCAGGCATTTACTTAATTAACAAGCCCCGGGGACGCAGCAGCTTTAGTATAGTTGCTCAGGTCCGTCGACTTTCTGGTATAAAAAAGGTTGGTCATGCTGGTACATTAGATCCAGAAGCAGAGGGATTACTGATAATACTAGTTGGTAAAGAATATACCAAAAAGTCTGATGAGTTCTTAAAACTCCCTAAAACTTACGAGTTTACGCTTAAGCTAGGCGAAACCAGTACTACTGGTGATGAAGAAGGGGAGAAAACAATTATCTCATCTAATAAGCCTACCAAAACTGCCATAAAAACTGCTTTAGAAGGCTTTACTGGCCAGATTAGTCAGATTCCACCAAAGTATAGTGCAATTAAAATAGATGGTCAGAGAGCCTATAAGCTGGCCAGGGATGGTAAAGAAGTGACTCTTAAACCAAGAAAAGTGACAATCTCTCGACTTAAGATACTCTCATACACATATCCTAATCTGAGCTTAGTTGCAGATGTTAGCTCTGGCACATATATTCGCTCACTCGCGGAAGATATTGGCACTGCCTTAAGTACAGGAGCCTACTGTACAGATATAAAACGTACCCAAATTGGTAAATACAGCTTGAGTAAGGCTATAACACTTGAATAATACACCGGTATCTGCTATACTGGTCTCAACATATGCTAACAAGAGAAACCAAGCAAAAAGTTATCTCGGGGTCTTCGACTCATAAAAAAGATACAGGATCTACCGAGGTACAAATAGCGCTGTTTACGGCGAAAATTAATGAGCTTACCGCTCATTTAAAGGAACACAAGAAAGACAACCATTCTCGTCGTGGTCTTTTGGCAATGGTTAGTAAACGTCGTCGTTTACTCGATTACTTAGCCAAAAAAGACCCTAAGAGTTATGAAGCCTTAGTAAAGAAACTTAAGCTTCGACGTTAGTGTATGTATTAACAATTGAATAAAAAGTTAGTTCGAAAGTTGGTGATAGAGTTGCGCGATCACATTTTGTGTTCGATCTCGTGGCCCTCTTAACTAACAACGTTCATTCGAACTGCCTTTTTTAGAAAAGAAAGGACTCATACTACTTATGAATATAATCCATCCTTTTGGTGGCAAACAAATTAAGCTAGAAACCGAGTTTGCAGGTAAGAAACTCGAGTTTGAGACTGGTAACTTGGCTTTTCGGGCTAACGGTGCTGTTACTGTACGCTATGGCGATACGGTTGTTTTGGCAACAGCAGTAGTACAAGATGCGCGCCCAGATACAGATTTCTTTCCACTGCTAGTAGATTACGAAGAACGTATGTATGCTAGCGGTAAGATTTCGGGTTCTCGATTTATGAAGCGAGAAGGTAAGCCCTCAGACCAGGCTGTTTTGGTAAGTCGATTAATAGATAGACCAATTCGACCACTGTTCCCTAAAGGGTACCGAGATGATGTACAGGTAATGATAACCGTACTAAGTGCCGATTTAGAGCAAGAACCAGATATTATCTCTGTTATTGCTGCCTCTACTGCCTTAATGCTCACTGGTGCACCATTCGATGGCCCAGTGGCTGCTGCCCGTATTGGCCAGATAGATGGCAAGCTTGTGGCTAATCCTACAGTTAGCGAACAACAAAACAGCAAGCTTAACTTAACCGTTGCTGGTACTAAAGACGCTATTATGATGGTAGAAGCTGCGGCTATGGAAGTTGACGAAAAAACTATCGTTGAAGCATTAGAATTGGCCGTAAAAAGTTGGCAGCCAGTTGTAAAGTTGCAAGAAGACTTAGTAAAACAGATGGCAGTACAGCCTCTCAAATACGAGCTTTTTACTCCTGCAGAGGAAGTTGTTGATAAAGTGGCCGAGTTTGTTAGTGGCAAGCTAGGCGAAAATATTCGTTCGGCTAACAAGCAAGAACGACACGAAGCTATCGAGCAATTAAAAGAAGAAGTTATGGCTGAATTTGGCTTACTATCTGATGAAGTTGAGGCTGATGATAAGGTCCGTTATGGCCACCCAGATGTAGCTAATGCCTTCGAAAAAGTTATCGACAAAGAAGTACGTCGTGCCATTTTAGAAGAAGGCCACCGTCCAGATAATCGCAAGACTACCGAAATTCGTCCTATTAGTACACAAGTAGGGCTATTACCACGTACACACGGTAGTGCTGTGTTTACTCGCGGTACTACCCAGGCTCTAACTATTACTACATTAGGCCCAACCAGTGATGCCCAATTAGTAGATACTATGGAAGAAGATACTGAAAAGCGTTATATGCACCATTATAATTTTCCGCCATTTTCTACTGGTGAGGCTCGTCCAGTTCGTTCTACCGGACGAAGAGAAATAGGGCACGGCTACTTGGCCGAGAAAGCATTAGTACCAGTACTGCCAGAGCTCGAAGAGTTTCCTTACACCATTCGAGTGGTTTCGGAGCTTCTCTCATCGGCTGGCTCTACCTCTATGGCAAGTGTTTGTGGTTCGACTTTGAGTCTCATGGACGCTGGTGTGCCAATTAAGACTCCAGTAGCCGGTATTGCGATGGGGCTGATGATAGATCACAACAACCCTAAGAAGTACGTTATTCTTTCTGATATTCAAGATGCCGAAGATTTTGCTGGTGATATGGACTTTAAAGTGGCCGGTAGTAAAGATGGTATTACCGCCTTGCAAATGGATATTAAGGTAAAAGGTATTTCTGCCAGCATTATGTCAGAAGCCTTAGCACAAGCTAAAGAAGGTAGAATGCATATTATGGCTGAGATGGCCAAAACTATCGACAAGCCACGTGCCGAGGTAAGTCCATATGCACCTCGCATTACCAAACTTACTATAGACCCAGAAAAGATTCGCGAAGTAATTGGTAAGGGCGGCGAAACTATCCAGAAAATTACTGCCGAAACCGGTGTAGAAATTGATATTGAAGACAGCGGACTGATTATGATTTACTCGGACGACCAAGCAAAGGCCGAAGCTGCCAAACAGTGGGTAGAGACAATTGTGGCCGAGCCCGAAGTTGGACAGACTTACACAGGTAAAGTTGTAAAACTTATGGACTTTGGTGCTTTTGTAGAAATTATGCCTGGTAAAGAAGGAATGGTACATATTAGTCAGATTAAAGAAGACCGAGTAGAAAAAATTAGTGATGAGCTAGAAGAAGGTCAGACGGTTAAGGTAAAACTGACCGAGATAGACGACCGAGGTCGGCTAAATCTGACCATGAAAGGTATTGAGCAACCTAAATAGTCGCCCAAGCCGCATCGACCCGTATCGGTCGGTGTCACTGGGGTGAATATTGTGACAACTGAAGAAAAACAAGCTAAGCTAGACGAAATTGCAGCAGCCGTAATTGGGCGAGAGCTGAGTCTTGAAATCGCTAAAAGTTGTCTCAATCCAGTTCCTGGAGAAGGAAACCCAGACGCCGAAATAGTATTTATTGGCGAAGCACCTGGAAAACAAGAAGATGAAAAGGGTGAACCATTTGTTGGTGCTAGCGGTAAATTCTTAGAAGAGATGCTGCAATCAATTAATTTACGTCGTGATGATGTCTTTATTACTAATATTGTAAAGTTTCGTCCACCAAATAATCGTGATCCCAACGAAGAAGAAATAAAAGCCTGCTTGCCTTACCTCTTAGCTCAGATAAAAATTATTCAACCTCGGTTGATTGTATTTTTGGGCCGACACAGTATGAATGTGTTCTTTCCTGAGTTAAAGATTTCCGAGGCTCATGGTAAAGTGTTTCGTCGACAAGGCAAGGTTTTTTTACCCCTGTATCATCCCGCCGCCGCTCTGTATAACGGTGGTATGCGCAAGGTTTTACTCGAAGATTTTTCGCAGATTCCTGCCATCTTACAAACGTTAGCCAAATAACGTGCCATTCTAAGCAAAGTAAATAATTTAGTAGAGAGAAAATTGTTTGTTCTGCTCAGAGTGACATATATAACACATTAATAAAAATACTCATTTCTTAATGAGTTTAACAAAGGAGAAAAAAGTATACATAATGGATACGAAAAATAACAAAAAACCACTTAACTCACGTCCGCTAACCGCGGCCGATTTAGGTATGGGTAAATCAGAAAAACCACGTCAAAAGCCCCAGGGTACACGTCCAAATGCCGACCCGGTAACAGGTGGTAGCAAGCCAACCAACTTTAATGCAGCTGCCAAGGCAAACAATGGTGGCGGGCAAAATCAAAGTAAGCCAAATGGGCAAAAAAGAACTTGGAATAAAAACCAAGGTTCTCAGGGAAATAACGGCCAGAACCAAAAACGTAATGGCGGTGGCCAGGGTCAGAAACGCGGAAACGGCCAAGGACGTGGTAGCAATCCACATGCCATGCGTCGTCGTTACGACAGAGGCCCAGCAGTATTTTCGGAAGGAAGTTTTAATAGCGAAGGTAATTCTAAGGCGCAACCACACAAGCCAACAACTGCTGTTACCAAAAGCCCAGTTGGTCTCAGCAAGACTGATGCCGGCAAGCTTAAGATTATCCCTCTTGGTGGACTCGATAAAATCGGTAAGAACATGATGGCTCTTGAATATGAAGACGACATTATTGTAATGGATCTTGGTTTTATGTTTCCTGGGCCAGATATGCCTGGTATTGACTATATTATTCCTGATACTACGTATCTCGAAGAACGTAAACATAAGATTCGAGCACACTTAATTACTCACGCTCACGAAGACCATGTCGGCGGTATTCCTTTCTTGTTACCAAAACTACCGGCACCTATTTATGCGGCTCAATTTACCATTAAGTATATAGAGCGCAAACTAGAAGAATATAAGCTGCCGTTTAAGCCAGATATGCGTATTATCGACCAAGATGCTGGGCAAAAGATTCAGCTTGGCGCTTTCTCGGTAGAATTTATTCGCATTACTCACTCTATTCCAGATGCTTGCTCGATAGCTATTCACACTCCAGTAGGAACTATTATTAATACCGGAGATTGGCGTTTCGATAACGATCCAATTGATGGTAAGCCAAGCAACAAAGATCGCTTAAAAGAGCTTGGTGACGCAGGTGTGCTCTTGCTAATGTGTGATAGTACCAGTTGTGAAAAAATGGGCTATAGCCCGAGTGAGAAAGGGATTACAGATACACTCGATGAGATCTTTGTACGTAACTACAACAAACGAGTGATTGTAGCCTCGTTTTCGAGTCAAGTAAACCGTATTCAGTTAATTATTGACGGCGTAGCTAAGGCAAAACGTAAGCTGGCGATTGTCGGGAGAAGCTTGTTGGCTAACACAGAGCTAGCTGTAAAAATGGGCTACATTAAAATCCCACCAGGCCTTTTAGTAAAGGCCGATCAGATAAAGAATGTACCAGATGCCGAGCTAGTAGTTCTGGCGACAGGATCACAAGGTGAAGAAATGGCGGTACTTAATCGTATGGGTCGTGGTGAGCACCGCGATATCAAACTGAAAGCTAGCGATGTAGTTGTGCTTTGTAGCTCAATTATTCCTGGTAACGAAAAAGATGTTTGGGGAATGGTAGATAATCTCTATCGTTGGGGACCATACGTGTATCAACAAGACATGCGAGAGTTTGATGATCTTGGTATTCTGCACACCTCTGGACATGCCTATTACGATGAAGTAAAAGAAATGATCGAGCTAGTACGACCAAAGTACTATTTGCCAATTCATGGCGAAGTACATCACTTGGTACATAATGCTGAAATTGCTAAACGTACAGGTATAGTAAAGCCCGAAAATATCTTTGTTATCGAAAATGGTCAGACACTTGAGGCAACCAAAGATGAGACAGTTAAGCTTGGTCCAATTGTGCAATCAGGCTCGGTCTTAATTGATGGCTCGGGTATTGGTGATGTACAAGAAATCGTCCTAAAAGATCGTTTGGCAATGGCAAGCGATGGGGTGTTTACCATTATTGCTACCGTCAACCGTAAAACTGGTAAGTTAGTAACCAGTCCAGACATTATTAGTCGTGGCTTTATCTATGTAAAAGACAATGAAGAGCTTATGAATAAGTCGCGTCAGATAGTAAAGAATGTATTTGCCAAGCGCAATCCGCGAACACCGGCAAATTCACCAATTGTCAAAAACCGCATTCGTGACGAAATTAGTAACTTACTCTATAAAGTTACGAAGCGGACACCAATAGTTTTGCCTGTGGTTATCGAAGTATAGCCAGGCGTCGACATTGACAAAAAGCCCGACAAAATGATATAGTTGTCGGGCTTT